>JBILHQ010000006.1:0-61740 GCA_044350415.1 Saprospiraceae bacterium
AATCATAAATGCAATAGTGATACCCCTGAAGATATCCAGCGACTGAATGCGGTTTTTCAACTTGTCCAACATGAATGAAGGCCGTTTCGTAATGATGAATTAAAATTTATTCTGCCCAGTAATCCAGCACCATCACCTTGTCCAAATGAGGTTTCAACACTTCCACAAAAGCCTGGTGTGCTGGATGGGGCAGGTAGATTTCCCGGTCCTTTTCCGAACTGAACGTCACAAAAAAGCAGTGGGTAAATCCTTGATTCAAATTTTCCGGGCTGTTGTTTTTTCCCCATTCAAAGGCTTTTACCTCTTTAATTTGAGCGGGTAATGCCTTAAAAGCGTCCTCCACTTTTTTAACATCAGCGGGTGTTGCTTCTTCTTTAAATTTAAACATGACTACGTGACGCAACATTTTTTCGGGGGTTTGCTGCTGTTGTTTTTCCTGGCAGGCAGTGAAAAATCCAATAGATAATAAGGCAAATACAAATAGAAAACTTCTCATGCGGTAAAGGTAGCAGTTAATCTTATTTACACCAGTTTACAACAGAAAATTTTGATATTTTCTTATTCAAGCACCAAAGGTATCTTCTAAAGACAGATTACCAGCGTTGGTATGCCACCGGACTGCACTATGCTCTAATCATCCAAACCCGCCACTTTGTCATGGAGCCGGAGATACCGAAAACGCAATTCCGCTATCCAGAAACCAATAAAACTCCATCCGATAATGGCCGGATAAAAAACCATCCGCATGGTATTATCCAGATCCTGGCTGCCAAAAGCAGGATTGCCGGTAGCGCCAGGGTGCAGACTGGCAAACATCCTTGGCACGATATACAATAAAGGGATCAGTGAGGCGAAGGCAAAAATATTATAAACAGCAGCCAGCCGCGCACCTTTCTCCGGCTCGTCGAAGGAACTACGGAGAATGAAATAAGCCAGATAGATCAGCAATGCCACCACCGTCATCAACTGTTTGATATCATTGCTCCAGGGTTTTCCCCAGGCATAATTGGCCCAAACCATGCCGGTTACCAATCCTAATAAGCCAAAGACGATGCCCATTTCGGTATATGCAACAGCCTTCTGGTCATTCTCCCGAATAGGGTTGCGCAAGTATTGGATACTGTTCCAAACGGAAGCAATAAAGAGAAACATGAGCACAAACCACATCGGTACATGGTAATAAGTATTCCGGATGCTTTCGTAAATTACATTTTGGTAAGGAAATGAAAAACCGGTTTGTTGTGTAAAATGATGCGCATTGGCCTTTTTCCAGGCATCAGGGGCCATTGCGGTATTCGCTGTATCCTGGCGAATCTCCATACCTGCCGGCAACAAAGAGGTTCCTGCTCCCGGATGATCAATAATGATATTCAGGAAAGAGAACGATAAACTATCCGGCAATTTTCCGGGAATATCGAAAGTGGCTTCCACAATGGTATCACTGATAACCTTCACCGAAGTGGCGGCAATTGCATTATCTTCATTGACTGTCAGCCAGGCACGGATCGGGTCTGTTGCCGGTTTGGTAAACTGCGTATTGTATCCATAAAACCGCACGGCCAACGGCTGGCCAGTTTTTGTATAGGCCGGTTCTGCCCGCTGGATACCCGATTTCAAGGGCACTAAAAGACCCGCAAGAAGAGAATAGATGACTAAAACAACTCCTGTTAATTTCCACCACATAATAAATTGGTATTTTTAAGTTGAAGCAAAATTGTTTCAGGAACACTGTGGCGTTCCCCATGGAAGCCCAAAGGTAAACTTCCTTGTCAGAATGTCAAAGTTTCGAACGGCCGTAGTTCAATGGACGTCTGATTTTCCCAAAAGGTTTTCTTCCGGGCAGAAAAATTAGTATAAACTATCCGCTTTTCTCCGTCAAGGGTGACATCAAGCCGCAGGAGATCGATTTCCAGCCATTGACTTTTATGGTAGTCCGCCAGATGCCACATCGCAATTTCATCCAATTCTGAGCGAATCTCCGGGTCGAGGCTTTCCAGCGATCCTTGTACCATCAAAATGTCATTAAACAGCGCATTCAGAAGCGATTGGGTATATTGCATATTGGCCGCTTCGGCTCTTTTAACTTTTTGTAATATCGCATTCCTGCCGGCAGTCGCATACGCACGCCCCCTGAAATCCTGTCTGCCAATCGCACTTTGAACGTGCGCAACGGTGGTGGTATTCGGCAAAACCAGGATATTTAATTGCCCCAAAGCGGAGCCAACAGGTACATCTGCCCCAAATATAATCCGGTGACCCGACAATTGCCGCAACCACTCAAGCGCATCGTGCATCGCTTGTCCGCGCGTTTTTCCAGGCGGTGCAGCAGCGGCAGCGACGAATAAATTGGAGAGGAAAAAACTGGTTATTCCCCATTTTTCAATTGCAATATGGAAAAAACCACTTAAAAAATCCCTTACCCCAGGATGATAAATATCCAGTATATACGCCTGTTCTCCATTTGGGCAATTGATTTTAAATGGTTGGTTTTTCAGGTCCTTCACCAGCCAATCCGGATGTTGATTAGCTGTTTTGGATGTTAGCCCGGCCAGCAATGGCGAGAGCGAAAGAGTGGGCGAGAGTCCCTTGCTCTTTGCCCGCAAGGCGATTTCAGCCGCTAATATTTTTTGTCCGGCCACCCAGTCCCCAATGGTCGCCCAGCCGTCATCTATTAATACACCGGTAAACGGCAAACCAGCAACAGCAGCCTGCTCAATTCCTTTTTCCACCTGTATAAGATCCGTACATCCGGCAGTCGACCAAAGCCAGGCTTTTTCAATATTCGGACGGTGGAGGTCCAATTTTTGACAGTACCGATCAACAATACCAGGCACTTTCCCACTTATACTGCAAAAGCGGAGTAATGGAAAGGAGTGGCTCAATGAAAGGCCGCCTTGATTCAGGTCTTTCTGAATACGCATGATCTCCTGACCAGCATCATAACTGAATACCGTAAACCCGGTTGTCTCCTTTGTGGAACCCACCAGTAAATCAGAGGCATTGCCCTGAAAAACACTAAAATTCCAGGAATGGAAAATACCGCCAGCTGAAATAAGATACCGAAATGATTGATCCCCTTTCCACATACCTTCTTCAGGAAGTGTTTTTTCAGCGAATAACCGACTCCCCGAAGGATTGGAACTCTGCCAGCCATTCGTGTTAATCGAAACATAGGCAGCCGCTGGAAGGTGAAACTCCACGACTATTTTACCGATCAGGACATCCTGTTTGGGATGCAAATAAAGGGACCAATCATGTTCGTGGTTGCCTAACGTTTCGTACTGAAAATCAACGTAAAAGGTGTCAAAGAGGTTGATTTTGCCAGGGTTCAGTTCGTACGGTTGCCCATCGACGATTAAAAGGGCTTGTCGGAAATTCAGCATAAGTCCAGTATGGCTTTGGCGGCGTTAAAGGATGCTCCGGATTCTCCCAAAACCGATCGGATACGGGCATATTCCAGTTGTAAGGTTTTCCTTTTTTCAGGTGCGAGTATTTCCTGTAATGCGGTAATTAGATGCGCGCTATTTAACTCATCCTGAATGAGTTCGCTTACTACAGGCGCATCGGCAATCAAATTGACAAGCGAAATATACTTAATATTCACTATTCTTTTGGCGATAGCAAATGATATCGGGTTGCCAGCATAGCAAACCACCTGCGGGGTGCCCAATAAAGCAGTTTCGAGGGTGGAAGTACCCGATTTGACCAAAGCCGCGTCGGCATCCCGCAAAACCTGGTAGGTATCCCCACTGACTATTTTAACATTGGGGTAATCCCTGGCAAAGCTGGCATAATAGTCTTTCGGCAAGGCCGTGGAGGCCGCGATGGTAAACGTGTAATCGGGGAATGCATCGGTAACCGAAAGCATGACCGGCAAAATCTTTTTTACTTCCTGCCGCCGGCTTCCGGGAAGTAATGCGATTTTCTTCGTAGCCGCTGCATTTGTACGGATAGTTGCCGGAATGACATCGAGCAGCGGGTGTCCAACAAACGTCGATGCTACCTGGTATTGTTGATAAAAAGCGGTCTCAAAAGGCAAAATCACCAGCATTTTATCAATGTCCCTTTTAATAGCGTGCACCCGTGACTTGTGCCAGGCCCAGATTTGAGGCGAAATATAATAGACGATTTTGGTCTTCATTTTGCCGGCATTCACAGATGCGCGCAACCACCTGGCAATCCGCAGATTAAAGCCTGGATAATCGATTAATATTACTGCATCGGGTTGAAATGCTGCAATATCTTTTTTGCAAAACCGGATATTTCCCATGATGGTACGCAAATTCACAAGTACTTCCACAAAACCCATAAACGCCAGTTCCCGGTAATGTTTAACCAGGTGTCCACCTGCGTCCTGCATCATTTCACCTCCCCAAACCCTGCATTCTACACCAGGATGAATATCCTTCAGTGCTTTAATCAAATTGGATCCATGTAAATCACCAGATGCTTCGCCAGCAATGATATAAAGTTTCATGGGGCAAAAATAGGGAAATAAGGAACTAATAAAGCCAATAATTGTTATTGGAGCCGTAACTTTGCCGTTATACAATATGATGCACTTTGAACCACGCGATGTTTTTCGCAAATTAGAATTTGATAAAGTATTAGAACTGCTGGAGCGGGAAGCCATCACACCGATGGCTGCCGAAATGCTTGCAGCGTTGACGCCGGACACTTCATTCGAGCGTATTGACCGATCCATGCGGGAAGTGAGGGACTGGAAATTAGCCCTGGAAAAAAATGACCGGATTCCTGTATCGGCATTCTCCGATATTCGCGGTGACCTGAGAATGCTGGAAATTGAAGGGTTTACCCTGCAATCTGAAGCATTTCAGGGCATTCTCCGCATTCTGATGAACATGAGGGATTTATTCCGTTATTTCACGCCAACCGTGAAGCGGGAGATCTATCCTAAAATCTACGATATCTTTCGGCCATTGAGCTATGACGAAGGTTTGTCTAAAGCCATTATGGCGGTATTTGATGAAAAAGGCGATATTCGACCGGATGCATCGCCGGAACTACAGCGTATTCGCCGGGAAATTATGTCACGGACCCGTGATTTGGACAGTAAGTTCCGGCAAATTGTTCAGGAATTTCGGGCAAAAGGTTGGTTGGCTGATAGTCCGGAAAGTATCCGTAACGGTCGTCGGGTGCTTGCTGTTCCTGCAGAGCACAAACGCAAGATCAGGGGTATCATTCATGACGAATCCGACACAGGGCGTACTGCATTTATCGAACCCGATCTGGTGATCGAAATCAATAATGATATTTTTGACCTGGAGCACGATGAAAAACGGGAAATTTTTAAAATTCTCAAAAATCTAAGTGACCAGGTACGGCCGTATGGGCCCGTAATTCACAACTATCTGGAAGTCTTGGTGCGGTGCGATGTTATTCAGGCCAAGGCACGACTTGCTTTGGCGATGCGCGCCGGTATGCCGATTTTGAAAGAAAAGCCGATATTTAGTGTGCGAAAGGCTTATCACCCTTTGCTTTATCTGAAGAATAAAGGCCTGAACCGCAAAACGGTTCCGTTTGATTTAAAACTGAATTCAGAGAACTATATTCTCATGCTTTCAGGACCCAATGCCGGCGGAAAGTCCATTACCATGAAATCGGTCGGATTGCTGCAAATGATGGTACAAAGCGGGTTATTGATTCCCTGCCATGAACTGAGCGAACTGGGTATTTTTAACCAGATTTTTGCAGATATCGGCGATCAGCAAAGTTTGGAAGATGACCTTTCCACTTATTCCTCCCGGCTCCAAAACGCCAAGGTCTTTTTAGAGAAGGTCACACCGCAGACATTAGTACTGATCGATGAAATGGGTAGCGGCACCGACCCTAAGCCCGGTGGTGCCATTGCAGAAGGTATTCTGCGCCAATTGCACCGTAAAGGCGCATTTGTGGTGGTGACGACCCACTACTCCAACCTGAAAGTTTTCGCATTCCGGAATCCGGGTATTCTCAACGCAAACATGCACTTCGACAAGGATACGCTTTCGCCCACTTACGAATTGAAAGTAGGCAGACCAGGAAGTAGCTATGCTTTTGAGATCGCTACCAAAAGTGGTTTGCACCGCGACCTGATAGACTACGCCCGCAAACGAACAGGGTCGGAGACTGCCGTGGATGATGTGTTGATCGAATTACAACGGGAAAAGCAGGAACTGGAAGAAAAATTGCGATCAGTCTACGAAAAGGAACAGTCGCTGCAGCGCCTTATTACTTCTTATGATAGTATGAATAACGACCTTGAATTAGGTCGAAAGCGCTTGAAAATGGAGCAAAAAGAGTTTGATCTCCGGCAATCAGCTAATACTTCCCGGGAAGTAGATAAACTAATCAGGGAATTAAAGGAGACCAGAAGTCTCGAAAAAGCACAGCAAGTCAGTCTGCAAATGAAGACCGACCGTGCCGAAAAGGCGCGGGAAGTGGATGCGATTAATGAACAAGTAGTCAGATTAGAAGAGCAAAATACGCCATCTGCAGGTTTTAAACCGCTGGAGATTGGTGATTATGTGCGCCTTCGTGCCGGTGGTGCAAGTGGTCGGATTGAACAAATAAAAGGGACCAAGGCGACTGTTTCTATGGGACAAATGAACGTCATGGTGCTGCTCCGCGATCTGCTCCCTGTAGCTGCTCCTGTTCAACACAACCAGAGTTCGCACGCTACTGATATCAGGCAAGTGGCTGCTTTTGAAGGGAAAATTGACCTTCGCGGACTTTCACGGGAAGAGGCATTGATGCAATTAGAAAAATTTGTCGATAATGCCCTGCTTTCCAGCGCTTCCACGCTTCGTATCCTTCATGGAAAAGGAGATGGAATCCTGCGCAAAGCAGTCAAACAGAAACTTCGCGAATACGGCGGCAACGTCAGCAATGTGTACCACCCCGAACAGGAATTGGGCGGCGATGGCGTGACCGTTGTTGAATTGGCGTGATGATTTGAATACCGAATGTCGAAGTATCGACATTCGGTCTGGGTTATTGAGCCTGTCGAAGTATCGATATTCAATCACTGCTTAATCTTTCCCGCAGCTTTTACAAAATCCACAAACAGCGGATGGGGGCGTTCGACCGTACTTTTTAATTCAGGGTGAAACTGTACGCCCACAAACCAGGGATGGTCTTTCAACTCAATGATTTCTACCAGGTTGGTATCCGGATTGGTTCCGGCGATGACCATACCCGCTTTTTCAAAAACCTCCAGATAAGCGTTGTTAAATTCCCAACGGTGGCGGTGGCGTTCGCTGATTGTTACATGCTGGTATGCAGCGTATGATTTTGTTTTTTTCTTTAATTCGCAGGGATAAGCGCCGAGTCGCATGGTACCGCCTTTTTGGACGATCATTTTTTGTTCCGGCATCAGATCAATGACGGGATTCGCTGTATTAGGTGATACTTCCGTGGAAGCAGCGTCAGTAAGTCCCAATACATTTTGGGCAAATTCGACGCTTGCACATTGCATCCCCAAACAAATACCGAAGAACGGAATTTTATTTTCACGGGCAAAGCGAATGGCTTTTAGTTTACCTTCAATACCTCTTTCTCCAAAACCAGGTGCCACCAAAATACCTTGTAGTCCGGACAATGCATCAGACACCGATTTATAACTGCCTTCTAATTGTTCCGCATGAATTGGTCGTACTTTGACCTTGCACTCGTTTATCGCCCCGGCATGTACAAATGACTCATAAATAGACTTATACGCATCGGGGAGTTCGTTGTATTTGCCCACTAATCCGATATGCACCTCGTGTGTCGGGTTTTTCAGTTTACCGAGGAATGATTTCCAGGAAGTCAGGTTCGGTTCCCGGCGATCATTGAGGTGCAATTTGGAAATCACCACGGAATCGAGGCGTTCTTTCAGCATGAGCAACGGCACATCATAGATACTTTCTGCATCCAGGGCCTCAATCACCGAACTGGTTTCCACATTACAGAATTGCGCCAATTTCCGGCGGATATCCATACTAATACTGTATTCCGACCGGCAGACCAGTATATCCGGCTGAACGCCAAGACTCAACAGTTCTTTGACAGAGTGTTGGGTGGGTTTTGTTTTTAATTCACCGGCTGCTTTGAGAAAAGGCACCAGTGTCAGGTGAATCACGATACAATTGTCGCGGCCCAATTCCCAACGTACCTGGCGAACCGACTCCACATAAGGAAGCGATTCAATATCGCCCACCGTACCGCCCAATTCCGTTAAAACAATATCGTAATTGCCGCTTTGGCCCAACAGGAGCATGCGGCGTTTAATCTCATCGGTAATATGCGGTACCACTTGCACCGTTTTTCCCAAATAAGCGCCTTCCCGCTCTTTATTAATGACTGTTTGGTAAACCGAACCAGTGGTTACATTGTTTGCCTGAGAGGTCGGGACGTTTAAAAAACGTTCGTAATGACCCAAGTCAAGGTCTGTTTCAGCACCATCGTCGGTGACATAACATTCGCCGTGTTCGTACGGGTTCAGTGTGCCGGGATCGACATTAAGGTAAGGATCAAATTTTTGAATGGTGACGGAAAAACCGCGGGCCTGTAATAATTTGGCCAATGATGCACAGAGGATGCCTTTTCCTAAAGAAGAGGTTACACCACCCGTAACAAAGATATATTTTGTCATGTAAGCGTTCGTAATGTTACGGGATGCAAAGGTATACCGAATACGCTAACTTTGCGCCATCTGTATGAAAGAAAAGCAAACGATTGTAGTAAAAGACCTGGGAAACATGCCCTACCAGGCGGCTTGGGACTACCAAACTGGTATTCACAAAGCATTGGTGGACAATAAGTTAGCGCATCGCGGAATCAAATCAGGAACTTATGCGCAACTACACCAAATTTTATTGGTCGAGCATCCGCCGGTGTATACTTTGGGCCGAAGCGGGTCGATGGACAACCTCTTGCTGACGGAACAGGAACTGCAGGAACGCGATATTACTTTTTTCCCCATTAACCGCGGTGGAGATATTACGTTTCACGGACCGGGACAAGTGGTGGGGTATCCCATTCTTGACCTGGAATGCTTTTTTACGGATGTCCATCAATATGTTCGGTACCTCGAGGAGGTGATTATTCGGACACTGGCGGAATATGGATTGGTGGGTACCCGCATTGAGGGCTACACCGGCGTGTGGATCGATAATAATCCCCATTTCCCTTCGACAGACCCTGATGCCTTGAAAAAACGAAAAATCTGTGCTATCGGTGTTCATCTCAGCCGGTGGACAACCCTGCACGGCTGGGCATTTAACGTCAATTCCGATTTGAGTTATTTCAATTATATCGTGCCTTGCGGCATCGTTGACGAAGACAAAACCGTTACTTCAATGGCCAGAGAACTTGACCGGAAAATTGATATGGCAGAAGTAAAACAGCATATCTTGCGGCATTTTGGGGAAGTTTTTGATGCTGTAATGATGCTGTAATTTATGCCTGACCTAAACTTTTTTTTGATTTCAGATGTAAGATGTAAGATTTCAAATTTGGGGTACACGGCTAATATACCTGTCAAAATATGGTATTCGCCCCAAAGCATTGTTAGAAATCTGAAATTTGAAATCTTACACCTTACATCAAAAACCCGCTCAAGAAGCCTCAATGTATTCCACTGCATAACATCAACAATCACATCATGAAACAATTCAGTACCCTTATTCTCCTGATTATACTGGCAGTCACCGGCATATCTGCCCAGAAAATGCTCCTTCTGGAGCAAAGCAATATGGCCAAAACAACCAAAATGTACCTTGGCGAAACCCTTATTTTTCGACTGGAAGGGGAGGAGAACTACTGGTACGAAAGAACCATCACCGATATTTTACCGGAGACCAACAGCCTCCTGCTCGATAATTATTTAGTCAAAGTCGACGATATTGCAGCCATCAAGGTCCATAAGAAAACCATCGTCCGTATTGCTGGCGGCGCACTATTGTCCCTCGGCATTACCTTAGGGTTCTCTACCGGCATTGCCGCCTTGTACGGTGATTCTTATAATTACCCCTTACTGATCGGAGGAAGTGCCGCTTCTTTTTTGACGGGCAGGTATATGCTGAAACGAAAGAAGCTGAAATTAGGGGATAAGCACAGGTTGCGGGCGATTGAGGTGAAGTTTTAGGCAGGAGGTAGGAGGTATCGATCTGAAAGGCGAGTTATATCCTTTTGGGTTCTCATCATTTGAAAATCAGATACCGATACCCGTAAAATATTGCTCGGTTGATGGGCAATTATTGAGGCGGTGACTGCGCGTCACCGCCTCAATAGATAGATCTGGTACCCGTAAAATATTACTAGGTTCCCTAACAGGCTTTCAATGACACAGCCCCCAGCAAGAGGTCCTTAAATTAGCAGATGAGTTTGCGTGTTTCCCTATCAATACCGAGCGTTTACGCTTAGCAGGAAGGTATTGAATCAGGATTCCCTTTCATAGCGGAATTGCCCAAAATTGAAAATTATATTCAAAATGCAACGCAAATAATTTTTTTTTGGGGCATAGATTTTAAAACTTTTATTAAAGAGAATTTTGGAGAGTGCCACTTTTTAAGCGATCTGTCCAGGCAACCACCAAATTCTCAATCCACCAACTCCGGCGCATGGTGCGGCTTCACCCGCGCATCAATCACCAGGGCCCCTTTGCATCCCCAATGCTTATTTTCAGTAAACGCCCGAACACCGGAAATATCATGACTCGGATTGGTTCGCGTAAATGTCACCCACAGGAAATTATTCAGCGTTTTGGCCGTGAATACGCTGTCATCCACGACAAGTATCAACGGAATATGTTGTAAATCAAATCGTTCTAAATAGGTGCATAGTTGTTCCACTTGCACTTTAGCCGTTGCTGCGTCATTATATTGGGGTGCAGCAATGGCCAGTATGCCCGGTAGCGCAAATTGTGGATCGCGCATACCCACAGGCAACGAGAAGCCATCGGGTAGCTTAGTGCCTAAGGTGCGCAATACCTCGCCCCTGCAAGCCATGACGACTTTAGAGCCTTCATTCCAGCCACTGCCGGAATAATCCAGCGTATCAATCGTGGTGCGGGTATGAAAATGCAGGTCGCGGGTCCAGTCAATGCGTGCCAATACGTGCTGGAAGAAGCGGGGCATGTCGTGGGTGTCTAAGGTCGGATCGTCGTCGGAAGCGGCAATGATCAGGAATTTGGTCAGGGATGTTTGTCCGCTACCGATAATCCGGTTGGCGATGGTCAGTATTTCTTCCGGTCTGCGCTCGCGGAATGGCATGTACCGTTCGTGCCCAATGGCCAATAACAAAGGATGAACACCCGCTGCATCTACTGCATGAATTTCTTTGACGCCCGGGAATTCCTGTGCGGTGAGCGGTGCCACCAACTGGTGAATCAGCCAGCCAAAACTGCTGTCTTCCTGGGGAGGACGACCCACTACAGAAAAATGCCAAAGCGGATCTTTTCGGTGATATACTTTGTGGACCCGCATCACAGGAAAATCATGGGTCAGAGAGTAATACCCCAAGTGATCGCCAAACGGCCCTTCTGGCTTTTTCACCCCTTTTAATATCTCGCCAGTAATCACAAAATCAGCATCGGAAGAGAGGAAATGGCCATCGCGGTAGGCATACCGGAACCTGCGGCCGCCCATCATACCAGCAAAGGTCAGTTCACTCATACCTTCCGGTAAAGGCATAATGGCCGAAAAGGCATGACTCGGCAAGCCGCCCACGAAAATGGAGCACCGGAAGGGCTGATCAATTTTATTGTACTTCGTGTGGTGTACACCGATGCCCCTGTGCAATTGGTAGTGCAAACCAATTTCTTCATTGGGAATATAGTCATTACCAGAGAGTTGGATGCGGTACATACCTAGATTGGCATGCATGGGCCCCGGTTGGTCCGGGTCTTCCGTGTAGACTTGCGGGAGGGTAATAAATGCGCCGCCATCCATGGGCCAGCTTCTGACTTGCGGTAATTGGTCGATGGTCGTTTCGCCGTAAGTGACCGGTGGTTTAAACCAACTGCGCATGGGCAAGGCAGTAAGCGCTGTCATTGGAGCACTGGCATAATGCAGTGGTTTTCGCAGTGCGAGGGATGGATCGCGTTTCAGTTCGATGACCTTTTTTACCCGCTCCAAGGTACTTCTGAAAAGAAAGGATGTCCGATCGAAAGTGCCGTAGATATTGCTGATGGCCTGAAAAGGACTGCCTTTAACTTTTTCAAAGAGCAGCGCAGGGCCGCTGCTGTCAAAAGTATCCCGAGTGATTTTGGCCATTTCAAGGTTTGGATCTACCTCGCGGACGATCCGCTTCAACATTTTATGGCGCTCCAGGTCGAGCGCAACTTCCCGCATTGATGTATACTGCATGATGCGCTTTCAAACACTGGGAGCGCGATTTTGTTCGGAGGGTAATTTTGCAGTGACTCTCCGTGCAAAACCACCCTCCGCCTACGTGCAAAATTACCCTAAATTCTTGCTGTCCAACTAGTAGGCGCATGTTCAACAGCCGTCAGCATTTTCTTATGTTCCAGGTGAAGGTGCAATGCGCACAAAGCCGCGATTTCGGCATCTTTGGCCTCTTCTGCTTTCAATTTTTCCGGTGTATAATGGTGTTGTACAAAATGAGTATCGAACTGGCCGGATATAAAAGCTTCATGGTCCATCACAAAGCGGCCAAAGGGTAGGGTAGTGGCCACCCCTTCGATTTCGTATTGCGCAATAGCGTCCCTCATTTTCTGTATGGCCTCACCCCGGGTTTTACCGTAGGTAATTAATTTGGCCAACATAGGGTCATAATAAATGGGAACGTCCATTCCTTCTGTAAAACCGTCATCGACCCGAATACCTTCGCCGTGTGGGATACGGTAACGGGTGAGGGTGCCCACGGAGGGCAAAAAATTATTGAGTGGATCTTCTGCGTAAACGCGCACTTCCATCGCATGTCCGGTAATGGTCAGGTCTTCCTGAGCAAACGGAAGTTTTTCGCCACGGGCAATCTTGATTTGTAATTCAACCAAATCGAGGCCCGTAATCATCTCCGTTACAGGATGCTCTACTTGTAAGCGGGTATTCATTTCCAGGAAAAAAAAATCCATACTGGCATCTACCAGGAATTCCACCGTTCCTGCGCCCATATACTCGCAGGATTGTGCCACCCGAACGGCAGCTTCTCCCATTGCTTTTCGCAGTTCCGGGGTAAGAATAACGGAGGGTGCTTCTTCCACCACTTTTTGGTGCCGGCGCTGCACGGAACATTCACGTTCAAAGAGATAAACAATATTACCAAACTGGTCGCCCAGTACCTGCACCTCAATATGCCGGGGTGAGGTGACATATTTTTCAACGAAAACGGCACCGTCGCCAAATGCGGAGGTCGCCTCAGAAATAGCGCGCTCCATTTGTTCTTTGGTGTCTTCTTCCCGCTCTACAATACGCATACCTTTGCCGCCGCCGCCAGCTGATGCTTTAATTAAAATGGGGTAACCAACGCGTCTGCCGATTTCCTTTGCCATTTCCACATCCGTGATCGCTTCTTCAATACCAGGTACCATAGGGACCTGGTATTTTTTCGCTGCTTCTTTTGCCGCTAATTTATTGCCCATTACATCGATACTTTTCGGACGTGGTCCGATAAAAGTAATGCCGGCATTGGCAACTTTTTGGGCAAACACAGCATTTTCGCTGAGGAAACCATAACCCGGATGAATGCCATCAACGCCGGCCGACAGAGCGATTTCAATAATTTTATCAGCCTTTAAATAACTTTGAGAGGAGGGAGCCGGACCAAGCAGGTAAGCTTCGTCAGCAAAACGCACATGCGGTGCATTTCGGTCGACTTCAGAATAAATGGCTACAGTTTTAATGCCCATTTTTCGGGCAGTACGCATGACGCGGAGTGCTATTTCGCCACGGTTGGCTACGAGGATCTTTTGCATAGGACAAAGGTAGTAATTTGTTATCAGTTAAACAGTTATCTGATTATCAGGCGCACCGTTATCCAAAACTTATTGTCTCAACCACGAATGGCCCGTCAAGTCTTTGATAAGTCTGTACACCTGATAACAAATTACTGTTTAACTGATAACTAGATGAACGCTCCAAACTAACTCATTGATGCTTTATGTTCCTCGATCATCCTTTTTGCCCGTTCAAAAATGGTGGTATCTTCTAAATGTACAACTCCACCACCATAACCGGATTCTAAATGGAACTCAGCAACTTGCCCCTGTTTGTAATGTCCCCCTCCAAAATAATTCCGGATGGCTTCTTCGTCCATCTCAAATTCTTTGGCAAGTCGTGCGATACTTCCTGTTGGGAGCGCGTGTTTAATGCGCCGCAATTCTTCAAAAGTTACATTCATAAATAATGCGTTTTAATGAACGGAATGTGTTAGAAATGGTAGAAGCTAACTTTACTTTTAATACCAGAAAGGTAAGGAAAGGATTTCATGGTCACCAAATTTTTTTGATAAAATTATATATTTTAATTGGCTTAAAAATGAAATTAAATGAAATATTATTTTGCTTTTTCGTGTTATATGGAATTAAATTTTACATATTCGGCCAGTTGCTTTTAAACAACTGGTCTTCATTTTTATTGCGTTTGATCTTTCCGGACAAAAATGTAATGGATGAGGTAGTGTTTATACAGATTCGTCACCGGTTGAGGCATTTTTTACAAATTCAGGCTTACCTTTGCCGCTTCATTCCGGTATATGACACTACATATCGTTTCATTTGACATTCCATATCCAGCCAACTACGGTGGCGTAATTGTAATCTTTAATCAAATCAAGGCATTACATGCATTGGGCGTAAAGGTTATTTTGCATTGCTATCAGTACGGCGATCGCACGCCACAGCCTGAGCTGGCCAATTATTGCCACGAAGTTTACTATTACAAGCGCAGCCGTTCCATTATCTGGCAATTGTCGTTGTTTCCTTTTATCATGCAAACCCGCATGAGTCGTTCTTTAGTCAAAAGGTTGAAAAAAGATGACCATCCCATATTATTCGAAGGAATGCATACCGCAGGATTAGTGTGGAAACGGGGTTTAAGGCACCGCCAAAAACTAGTTCGCATGCACAATATAGAATGGATGTATTATGAAAATCTCTGGCAACTAACGTCGTCGTTGGTGCCATTAGAGAAATTCTACTATTTCCTGGAAAGTATTAAACTGCAGCGCACGGAACCTTATGTGCTCCTGCATGCGGATGAGATCATCGCTATTTCCACTAATGACGAGGCATATTTTAAACAGCATAAAGCAAACACGCATTATATACCGGCTTTCCACCCTAATACTTTTGTGGAGTCGCAACTGGGTCGCGGTGAATACGCTTTGTTTCATGGCAAACTGAGTGTTCCCGACAATGAGCGGGCAGCACTTTGGTTGATCGAGGAGGTTATTGCTGGTATGGAAGTGCCATTCGTTATTGCTGGAATGGAACCTTCGCAGCGCCTTAAAGACGCCATTCGGCCGCACGATCATATCCGGTTGGTAGAAAACCCCGATGAACGAACCATGAATGATTTGATTCGAAATGCACACATCAATTTATTGGTTTCGTTCCAAAGCGCAGGGATCAAATTAAAACTGATCAATTCCTTATTCCGGGGGCGTTTCTGCATCGTTAATGAACCAATGGTGAGCGGTACAGGCCTGGAAAAATTGTGTTATGTTCGCAATTCAGCAGCAACTATTCGCCAAACTATTGAGGCGATATTAAATGTGCCTTTTGAACAGAACAGGGTTGACGAACGCCGGGCACACCTGGAAACAGAATATTCTAATCTGGAAAATGCCAAAAAACTGATGGCGTTGATAAAATTTTAGTCAGTTACCTGTGATTGTTTCTCCGCTACCAGTCGGCGAGTAGACCGTTAACAGGGCGTTTCAGAGTAACACCTGCCCTTCTGGTGGTCTGTTCTACGACTGGTAACTGGTAACCAATCACCAACTGAACAACCCGCGCTTATCAATGTTATAGCATCCAATAAATTACTGTTTATGAACGATAACATTTTTAGTCAGGGTAATCTTTCAGCGGAGCACCGCAGGATTGCTGATAAAGTTATGAATAATGAAAGGATTACCTTTGATGAGGGTTTATTCCTTTATGAGCAGGGCGAATTGGGCTATTTGGGCGCTTTAGCCAATATTGTCAGAGAACGCAAAAACGGAGACCGGACCTTCTTTAACCGAAATTTTCATATAGAGCCTACCAATCTCTGTGTATATGACTGCAAATTTTGCTCCTACTCCCGCTTAATCAAACAAAAGAGCGATCCGAATTCCTGGGCTTATTCCATGGAGGAGATGTTTGATATCGTAAAGAAATACGACGGCAAGCCCGTTACAGAAGTACATATTGTCGGTGGCGTTTTGCCACAATATGATCTTGCTTTTTACACAGAACTATTCCGCAAAATTAAAGCACACCGTCCGGAACTGCATATCAAAGCGCTTACGCCGGTGGAGTACCATTATATTTTCAAAAAAGCAAAGGTTTCTTATACCGATGGTATGAGAATGATCATGGAATCGGGATGCAACAGTTTGCCGGGAGGCGGTGCAGAAATTTTTCATCCGGAAATCCGGGAGCAAATTGCTGCTGACAAATGCACTGGCGATCAATGGCTCGAACTCCATGAAATCTGGCATAACCTGGGTCAACGGTCGAATGCCACCATGCTGTATGGCCATATCGAAAAATGGGAGCATCGGGTCGATCACATGGAACGTTTGCGTCAATTGCAGGATAAAACCGGTGGTTTTCAAACGTTTATTCCTTTGAAATTTCGGAATCAGGACAATCAAATGAGCCATATTGCGGAAAGTACAGCGGTGGAGGACCTGCGCAATTATGCTATTGCCAGAATTTATTTAGACAACTTCGGGCATATCAAAGCGTATTGGCCGATGATTGGTCGCAATATTGCCCAGATGTCTATGGCATTTGGGGTCGATGATATTGACGGCACTATCGACGACACCACTAAAATATACTCCATGGCTGGTTCGGAAGAACAAAATCCGGCGCTCACCACCCAACAATTGGTAGATCTGATCCGGAAAGTTGGCCGCCAACCTATTGAAAGAGACACTTTATATAACATACTGGAAGATTATACTGATGTGGTCTTTGACGAAGATAAGGAATACAAAGGCTATTTTGAACTTCCCGTAGTAAATAATTGATTTTAAATATTTTATGCGCATACATATTCTTCGTCACGGCGAAACGGAATTTAATAAATTAGGTATTATCCAAGGAAGTAGTGTGGATACCTCACTGAATGAAACAGGAAGAATACAGGCAAGTGCATTTCATGACTTTTACCAGCATGTTGATTTTGAACTGGTGGTTACCTCAACCTTGAAGCGTACCCATGAGACTGTACAGTATTTTATTGATAAAGGATTACCCTGGCATATTACGCCTGATATTAATGAGATTTCATGGGGCGAAAATGAAGGAAAACCTATTTCGCCGGAATGGAACGAAATCTGGGTGGAGGTGCGCGACTCGTGGATTAGTGGCGACCTCACTGCCCGGTTGCCTGGCGGAGAAAGTGCCGCAGAATTGAATGCCCGACTGGAGCGCTTTATTGCATGGCTCAAAACCCGGGAAGAAAAACAAATTTTAGTGTGCGCACATGGTCGAACCATGCGTGGATTAATTTCTCTTTTAAAAGGCATTACGCTGGCTGATATGGAGGGCTTCCCACATGCAAATACGGGTTGTTATGTAGCCGATTACCGGAACGGCGCGTTTCATTTCTTAGCAGAAAATTCCGTTAAACACCTGGAGAATATCTTGATATGAGCCCTGAAAATCAAAAACAAGACAATGGGAATCAGCCGTCTTCTCCGCTATTAATACCCGGAGAAGATTATTATCTGGAAAAGGGGCGGTACGTGTTTACCGCACAATTCCACCTCAAACGTGGCCATTGTTGTGAAAGCGGTTGCAGGCATTGTCCGTATAAGAACAAAAAATAATTAATAATTGCCGTTTCATTTTCTACCTTCGCGCCGTAAACTGACTTGGTAAAACAGGTCTATTCCTGAGACTTGGCGTGGAGGGAGGCTATCTCACCATATCAGGTCTATTAGATTTAACCACCAATATTGTACTCGTGGATTTCAAAAAGTTCATTCCGCATTTGATAGCAGCAGGTATTTTGCTGCTCACTTCAATGGCATTTTTTGCGCCGAACGCTTTTCAGGGAAAAGTGCTATCTCAAGGTGATAACGACAAGGCGAGGGGTATCCAGACCGAAATCAAAAATTATATGGCCAAAGGGGAACCCGGGCCACTCTGGACCAACTCCCAATTTGGCGGGATGCCTTCTTTTCAAATATATGCCAAAGCAGAACCAGATTTAATCAGGCCATTTACCAAAACTACCTTCCTCTGGTGTGACGTATCATCAGTATGGGCACAGGTTTTTGCGGCAATGCTGATGATGTACTTGTTTTTGACAGTACTGAAGGTCGATTGGCGGGTGGCGCTTTTTGGCGCATTAGGATATGGTATTACCTCCTACAATGTAGATATACTGGAGGCTGGCCACTCCACCAAAATGGCTGCGCTGGTTTATACGCCTGTAATGCTGGCTGCTGCGGTACTGCTTTTTCGAAAGAAATGGTTGTATGGTGGCGGATTACTCGCCCTGTTGACGGCCATGCAGGTTTACGTTAATCACATACAAATCACCTATTATACATTGATGATTATGGCTGTTTATTACGCCGTAGAATTAGTGGCTGCCCTGCGCAGTGGTGATATCATTAACTGGCTGAAAGCGGCCGGAATTGCGGTATTTGCAGTTGGTTTAGGGGTGGCTACCAATACCGGCAAGCTGTGGTCAACGCAGGAATATGCAGAAGAAACGATCCGGGGAGGATCGTCTTTGCCCTCGAAAGCAGCAGATGGGAAAGGACTTACAAAAAAATACGCTTTTGATTGGAGTTACGGCGTTTGTGAGAGTATGACCCTCATGGTTCCACACGCTGCTGGCGGTGGAGCCAATGAGAAGTTTAAAGACACGAAATTATATAAAGCCCTGACACCGGAACAGCGGAATGGCATCGGTGGATTATTTTATAATGGCGCACAACCATTTGTAGGCACTGCGATTTATTTTGGTGCCGTACTTTGTTTTCTGGGAATACTGGGGGCCATTCTGGCCCGAAATCGCTATAAATGGTGGTTGCTTATCTCTGGATTATTGATGGTGAGTATAGCATGGGGAGGGAATTTTTTCCTGAATTATCTCTTTTTTGATTATTTACCTATGTTCAACAAATTCAGGGCGGTTACCATGTCCCTGGGATTAGGACAGTTTTGTTTTGCGGCGTTGGGAGCAATTGGTTTGTCTGCCTATCTATCGGATGAGTTCGAAAAGGCACAGAAGCAAAAAGCCTTATACATTGCTACTGGTGCAGCTGTTTTGTTGTGCCTGGTAGCCTTCCTTTGCGCTTCCGCTACTGGCCCTAATGATGATGCTATCAGCCCTAATGCAGCCTTGTACAAACTCCTGCAGGAAGACCGGAGCAATTTATTATCGGGAGACGTATACCGGTCTATTGGTTTTATTCTGGTGGGCGCAGGTTTGTTATTTTTATACAACCGCGGAACGTTAAAAGCCAGTGTAACAGCTATTGCCATCGCATCGCTTTCGCTTATTGACAACTGGGGAATATGCTCCCGGACCATTTATGCTGAAAAATATACGGCTGCACGTTCTGTAACAACACCGCCGGCTCCACAAGCATTTGATAAACAGATTTTGCAGGATAAAGATATCCACTACAGGGTTCTGGACCTTGCACGTGGCAGTATCACCGGCAATGGTACCAATTCTTATTTCCACAAAAGTATTAATGGGTACCATGCTGCAAAACTTCAACGTTTCCAGGAGGTTAATGAAAAATATTTAGGTGAAAAGCTGAATGAATCGCTGCATATTCTCGGCATGATGAATACGAAATACATCATCGCTCCCGGAGGAAAAAATAATGAACCACCAAGAGTAATTCCCAATCCACTGGCATTAGGACATGCCTGGTTTGTAAAAAATTACCAAGTGGTGGCTGATGCTGACACCGAATTGAATGGCTTGGGTACCCTCAATCCCAAAGACACCGCTTTGATTTTGCAGTCTTTTGCTGGTGCCTTAAACGGATTCCAGATCCAGCCCGACAGCTTTGCTACAATAGACCTGATCGCGTACCATCCCGACAAAATGGAATACATCTACACGGCATCGACCGATCAGTTGGCGGTATTCCCGGAGCAGTATTATCCACCGGCAAAAGGTTGGAAATGTTATCTGAACGGCCAGCCTTATGATGATTTCATCAAAGCAGATTATATGCTCCGAGCGCTCAAAGTACCTGCCGGGAAAGATATGAAATTAGAAATGCGTTTTGAACCAAGATCTTGGATCGTAGGCAACAGATATGGTTTAATCGCCTCGATTCTGACCATCCTGTTTTTTGTAGTGGGCGTGTACTTCCGGTATAAAGAGGAGTAATTAGTGGTGAGTGTTTAGTGGTGAGTGGTGATGTCCACTAAGTCTCGAATCAAAGAGACATTAGTTCATGGTATTGAGTGCGTAATGCCTAAGATGCCACTCACCGCTAAAATACGATTCTTCCACCCAGGTTCCATTCCATTATCAGGGGAGAGGCATTAAAAGGTTGGTGAAAAAGCACCTGAGAATGCACATACTTATATTGAAATCCGGCACCAAAGACAGCGCCTGCTGTACGTTGCGTATCGGAAGGGTTGCGTATTGGAAATCCTGGGTCGATCCAGGGATGTTCCTCCTTGATTTTTATGCGGTAGTAGCCCAGTCCACTATATAAATAAAACCGCATTAATTGGGTTGGATTCAAAGAATAGCCCGCATATAATATCTGCCTTTTCAAAGATCCGGCAGGATTGAGTAATTCACGGCCAAACGCGGAATCCGTTTCAGGAATGTATTTTTCATAACCGTGCCTATTTCCATCGAATTGAAAGGAGGCTGCTAATTGGGCTTTGGGGGATATTTTTATGGCGATATCAGCACTAAAAGCCGTACCGGTTCCACTTCGCCGCCAGGGAGCAAGCAGCACCATTTTAGAAACACCTATTTGCAAATGCTGTTTTTTGGAAGGAACGGGGTTCTTTGTTTTACTTTTGGCAGTAGCCGTATTCATTTGAAGGCCAAAAAACATATGCTGGTATCCAATTTTATACTGGTAGTCAAATTCATCCTTTTTTCCACGAAGTCGCCACCATTCTATACCCCCCCAAAAGGGACCTTTGGAAAAGCCAATACCCAGAATAGAGGTCCATGTTTTTAATGGGGGTATGCCACTGAAAGTATTATTGAATACATAACCAGAGGAGCCATCCGTATAGTAGTTCTGCACAACAGTTTTTCCGGATAAAGTGTAATCTGATTGCCCCAGACCAATATTAAAAAAGAGAGGAATCTTCCTGATTGGAATATGGAAGGTGGCGACGGCAAGATTAGTTTGAATACCCACATTCTCCGGAATACGATAGGTAGTTCGTATCGTGCTGCTACTTGGTCCAGTGGCGTAAGACGCATCAGTTCCCAGCGCAATTCCTGTTCTGGAATGGCGAAATCCCAGTTCCAGAAAATAAAACTGATAACCAAATTCGAGGGAAAATGGTACAACTGCAGCAGCAGTATTGACATATAATTCATTAATTGAATTGCTTATATATCCTGTACTGATACGCGCCGTAAATCCCCGAACAGCATTTTTGTTTTTTCCGGAGATCGTATTGCCCAATTCCAGTGTTTTTCGCTCCAGGATGAACACACTGTCTTTATCAAATATTTGCGCAGGTAAAATGGCAGGAAAAAAGAAGAGGAGCAAAAAAAACATTTCTTGTATTTTCATGATAATCAATTATTTATTCAAAATAATCATTTTGTGGTGCCATCAGGTTGCAGCCTCGGATTTCGGAAGCATCCATGCGTCCAAGTACCGAAAACCGGCCATCAGTACCGACCCGCCCAATATCTTCTGTAGCAATAAAGCTGCAAGTGTCAATATTCGCCAGATCAATTATGTTTAAGACCCCCGAACGTCCCGGAAGGGTGGGGGAGAAGGGGTCATTTATTTCGGTCGTGAACATTCGCAGCGTAGGAGCGGGGGCGAACAGTTCTCCGCCACTTGCGTATGCCTGAGACAGCATTTCGGTCATACCATACTCAGAATGAATGATGCTGGACTGAAAAAGAAGTCCTAATTCCTGATGCAATTCATTCCTGGTCAACTCTTTACGTCGGCCTTTCATACCGCCAGTTTCCATGATCATCATGCCTGAAAGGTCCATCGGATATGCTTCACCAAAGTCCAATAAGGCATAACTTACCCCTACTAGTAAGACGTTCTTTTTTTCAGGAAGGTTGGATAAGGTTTGTTGCAGGTCGGAAAAGTTATTTAAAAAAAATCTACTTTGTGAAAAAAGAGAGCGATGGATAAAAAAATCAGTCATTGCCACCAGTGATGACCCCGTTCTTTCTAAATAATTGGGCAACAAGGCCAAAATAACCCAATCGGCAGGATCGCCATAAAAGTATTTGAATCCTGATAAAGCATTTTGCAGATAAAAAGCCGTGTCCCGAACAAAATGCCGGGAAGGAACTTGTCCTGTCGTGCCACTACTGGTAAAAATGGTCTCTTCTTCCCAATTTCCAGTCTTTATTTCAAACGTTTTAAAAAAGGAGATGGGCAGAGTTGGAATGGCGTCTATCGACTGGATATCCCAGGGTTGACGGCCCAACAGCGATAAAAAACGCTTGTATACAGGGTTAAATTCAGCCTGATACCGGAATATCTCCAAAGCCAGCGCTTCAAAAGCGGAAGGTGTTTCGCTCAAAATTTGCAATTTATACAATAATTGCTCCCTGATCTTGGTTTGCATGGTGTACTTTTGATGCTACTAATTTAATAAACAACCTATGCGGCAACTTCTTTCTTTCATTGTGGGCATTGCAGCAATCACCAATTTGCTGGTGCACTGCGTTCGGCCTCCCGAATACCCGGACGAACCTGTAATCACGTTTATTTCGGTTTCGCCCTCCAAGATCTTGCAAAGGCCCTTTTTCAGCCGACCGGATACCGTGTATACAGATCTCAAATTCAGTTTCACTGATGGTGATGGTAATTTGGGTTTCAATGACACCACCGTTAGTATCGTGATTCGGGATTTACGTTCTCCCAACCTTCCTAAGGATTACCGTTTTCCGATGGTCGATCCTCAGGGAGCAGGAAATGGTATTTCCGGCGAAGTTACCGTTCGGGTACCTGTTAGCTGTTGCATACCTGATCCGATTGACGGTATTCCACTTCCTCCATGTGATACCAATTCGGTATCCAATCAACTCACGGATACTTTAATTTATTCGATCAGGATAAAAGACCGGTTAGGTAATTGGAGCAATGAAATAAAAAGCAGCCCGATTATTTTAGTATGTAAACGTTGATCCTTCGCTTTGCACAGGAGGTGGGAGGGTCTACACTAATCCTTTTTTTCGTGTTTGAAAAAACTAAAGATGGTATGGCCATAATTGCGAACATCCACAAGCCTGGGGTCGTTGGTAAAATCATGGTATGAATTGTGTTCCATGACAAACAATCCGTCCTCTGCCAGCAGATTATTTTCAAAAATAAGGCCAGGGATAATATCGATGGTGGGGAGCTTGTAAGGCGGTCCGGCAAAGATATAATCGTACTGCTCCGTAGCGAAGCCGATGAATCGGAATACGTCCATTTGCAGAATTTTCAAACCGCTTTCAATCTTCAATTCCTTACTTGTTTTTCGCACAAAGCTGACACAGCCGGGAAAATTATCGACATAAGTAACGTCGGTACATCCTCTTGAAATAAATTCATAGCTATGGTTGCCCGTGCCGCCGAATAGATCCAGAAAGCGAACTTCTTCAAAGTCAATCTGGTTGTTCAATATATTGAATAAGGCTTCCTTTGCAATATCAGTGGTAGGCCGTGTGGGCCATTTATCTGCTGGTGGATTAAACCTTCTTCCTCTAAATGTACCTCCTATTATTCTCAAAATTCAACAAATTGTTTGATCTATGTAAACGTGCGGCAGAATTTGCTGCGGAACGCCAGAAAGGGTGGGAGAGGGCATGAACCGGATATTGCGGATAAACCGCTGAAATTGCCTGTATATTTCAGAATCCTCCAATAATTCTCCTGAAATGATTAATCCGGTTTGCAATGGTTTGCAGTGTAACTGATCGTAAGCCAGCAGCGTGAAGTAAAGCACATCTGATGGTTTTTCGTATTGATAAGAATTATAAAACAATAAATTGCCCCGCTCAAATGCACTGATTTGAAGATGTGCTGATCGAAAATGTGCAAAGATCCGGACTTCGTCACTCAAAGCCTGTTCCCGTGCGTGCAGCAGGAGAGGGGAGACCTGTGGCTGCGTATCGGCAGCCGGGAAAAAATAGTTGCAAATTTCCAGTATTGCTGGTGCTGGCGCCCAGGTCAAAAAACTATCAAGCGGCTGAATTTCCTGGCAAAAAACGGCTGTTGGCAACTGATCGACCACAATTTCGAGGTAGCTGCGAATTTGCGTTTCGTCAAACATTCTTCGCGGTGTTAATACCTGTTGGGTGGTAAAAAAAGACAGGATTGTTTTACCGTACGGATAAGTGATGAAATCGTTCGAGTATAAAATTTTCCTGATGGATTGCTCATATTGAGGAATATCAAATGTCCATGATTTGAGCACTAAGGTGGTGGTACTATTTCTTACCGACAAAGATAACCCATCTACGCCTATGACCACTTTTAAAGTACAGTCCTCAGCAATAGCCGGATTAAATGCCGGATTGTAATAATTGATTGATAATCGTTCCATTAGAAGGGTCAAAAGTAACAAAAATCTTTACTATTATTTACGAAGACGTGCGGTATTCTTTGAAATTCGAGCCCATAGGTATTGTTTTTACTTTTTTTTATGCCTTCCGGTATCTGAAGTGTTGATTTTCTGGACTATTTTTGTTCTATAATATATATTATGTTAAATAGGATGCACAGGATCTTATTCCCACCAAAAGAATTTCTGCCCAAAAACATCCATCCCGCAATTTTTTTCACCCGCATCCCAGCAGCAACTATCTTTGTACCACCATGCTTGATACATCGTCCATTTACCGCCGGTATATTGCAGTGGCTGCCTGCTTATTACTCAGCCTCCCCGTATTCGCTCAGTTGGATACTATCCACTGGATTCCGCCCATGCACGCGCGCGGTGAATACGGTCCGCAATACCTGTATATTTCTACCCCCGAACCCCTACCCTTCCCTGTGGAAATCCGCGACGGACAAGGTACTGTAATTACCACACTGACCATTTCTAATGCGCTGCCGCAGCGTTTTAGTGTGGGAAGCTCCAATGATACCAGACTGCTGGTACAGGAAAATGACCTCCATAAACCATTGACTGATAGAGGTTTAGTATTGGTTGGCCCCAAAAAGTTTTACACCAATTTCCGGGCACACAGCAACTCCGAATACCAGGCAAGCGATCTCACCTGCAAAGGTCGCGCTGCGCTCGGTAAGGTATTCCGGATATGCCATGTCATTCAGGGTGCTAATGGTGGTGGCCGATCCAATTTTATTGGTATTATGGCCACAGAAGACAATACCGTTATTCAATTATCCGACTTCGACTCCTCCGTACGTTTCCGGATTGCTGGTGCAGACGAATTGGTAGTTTCCCCCATCATCAAAACACTGAATGCCGGTGAAACAATGGTAATGTCCCAATATATTAACAGCTCCGCCTCTTTTCAGCCCCCCAATGGCCTGATTGGTGCTTTACTGACTTCCGATAAGCCTATCGCTGTCAATGTTGGTTCGTGGACCGGCGCGCCTACCGTAGAAAATGCCAACGATATCGGGATTGATCAAATCGCTCCTTTTGAACTGGTTGGAGAGGAATATATTTTGTGCAAAGGCAATGGTGGTACCATTCTGGAAATACCTATTGTTGTAGCGCATGAAGATGGAACGATTGTAAAAATTAACGGCAGCGCCATTCCTGCTGCTACCCTCAACGCCGGCCAATGGCTGCAAATCGCCAGCAACCAATATACCTCCTCCGGTAATATTTATATCGAATGCTCCAAACCGGCATTTATGTACCAAATGGTAGGCGGTGTCGCATCGGGCGACGATGAAAAACGCACCGCCGGTTTTATTTTCGTGCCGCCGATATCCTGCAGTATTCCCAATGCGGTCGACAATATTTACCAGCCCAATAAGATCGGAGATGTCACTTATGATGGTGGTTTAATGGTAGTAGCCATGAAGGACTCCGTTATTACCTTGAAAATCAATGGAGTAACAACCCCGCTTGGTTCTCCCAGTCCCGTTACCGGCAATCCGGATTTTGTAACTTACCGGAATCTCACTTTATTTTCCTCCAATAATCCGCCTAATACGGCGAGTATTGTATCGCATGGTGCCGTTCAGGTAGCCATGTTTGGACGAAATGGCGCAGCAGGTTATGGTGGTTTTTACAGCGGATTTAGCAAAACCGACAAACCCATTCTCAATCTGGGTATTATCGGCGATGGTGTTTGTCCGGATACCCTTGTGGCTTCAGGCAAATTTGATGGCGTGCAATGGTACATTGCCGATTCTTTGCTCCAATATGGCGCTGATTCCTTTTACATCGCCTATTCTCCCGGCAGGTATATTGCCCGCGGTTATCTGGGTGTCTGCCGAAAAACCGACTATGTTCAAGATACTGTGGAGGCCGTTTTCAACTCCCCTATTTTCCCATTTACTACGAAAAAACCGCATTGCTACGGTGAGGCAAGTGGACAAATTGCTTTTGGAACGCCTTATGGTGGCATTGCCCCGTATGAATTTTCGGTTGACAATGGCGCCTCTTTTGGGCCCGACTCCATTGTCAATCAGATTGCAGCCGGTATGTATAGTTTGATTGTCAGGGATTCCACAGGGTGCTACAACCGACCGTTAGCCATCAGCGTCGGCCAACCCGACAGTTTATCGGTGACCCTAACAACAGTAAATTTAAAGGACCCGCTTAAACCTGGAGAACGCATCAATCTGGCTGCCACCACCAACAGGAATATTCTTTTTGCTGATTGGTTTCCTGCCGACACCTCTGGTTGTTCGGAATGCCTTACTTATACAGCCTATCCGGTAGAAACAACCTGGTACAGCATAATTGTCACAGATTCAATGGGTTGTACGGCAGAAGATCGTATTCAGGTGGTATTGGAGCCCAACGTTTATGCACCCAATGTTTTTATGCCTTTGTCCGACAAAGGGAATGATCGCTTTTTGTTGTTCAGCAAAGAGCAATTGCCGGTTAACTGGTTGCGGATTTACGACCGCTGGGGAAGCCTCGTTTTCGAAGGTACGAACTTACTGACCAATGACTACGCCACAGGCTGGGATGGATCGCTGAAAAACAAGGATTTGTCGCCTGGCGTCTACGTGTATATGGCTGAGGTAGAGTACTTCCCGGGCCGCCTGATTACCCTCAAAGGGGACGTGACCTTGCTGCGTTAATTCTTTTTTCCTGTGATATCCAAAATCACATCTATTTTTGCACTTCAAATTCAAACACGCTTATAGCAATCGATTGATTGTCAATGAAAAACACATATTTTGACCTTGTTGCCCAGACGTTTGATTTCCCACAGGATGGTTTTAGTCTCAAAAACAACCGGATGCTGTTCAATGAAATCGATATTTACGATTTAATTCAGCGGTACGGAACGCCCTTAAAGCTGACTTACCTGCCGAAAATTGGAGAAAAAATACAAACGGCCCGTAAACTATTCCGCAGCGCCATGCAACGGTATAATTACAACGGAAAATACGTTTACTGTTATTGCACCAAAAGCTCGCATTTCTCTTTTATTCTGAATGAAGTACTCGAAAACGGGACGCAATTAGAGACGTCCTCCTCTTTCGATATTGATTTGCTGCGCCGCCTTTTTTTGCAGGGAAGAATCAATAAAAGCACCACCATTATCCACAATGGTTATAAGCCATTAGAGTATGTGGAAAAAATTGTAGGCCTTATCAATGACGGTTTTATCAATGTTATTCCGGTGTGCGATAATGCGGAAGAACTGGAACGCTACGACCGGTTGGTAGAAAAAGAATCCTGCAATATCGGCATCCGAATGGCCACCGAAGAGGAGCCGAATTTTGAATTTTATACCTCGCGCCTCGGTATCCGACAAAGTGAAATATTAACTTTTTACAAAGAAAAAGTAGCAACAAATCCTAAATTTGTCCTTAAAATGCTACACTTTTTTGTAGATGTAGGTATCAAAGACAATATTTATTACTGGAGTGAGCTAAAAAAAGGCATCAAGACCTATTGCGAATTAAAGCGCCTCTGCCCTACCCTCACCGCCCTCAATATCGGTGGCGGCATGCCTATCCGAAACTCCCTGAGTTTTGAATATGATTACGCCTACATGGTGAACGAAATCGTACGGATGATCAAAGAAGCCTGCGACAGCGAAGGTGTGCCGGAGCCGGACCTCTATACAGAATTTGGTAAATATACCGTAGGAGAAAGCGGAGCCACCATCTTCTCGGTGATTGGCAAAAAACAACAAAATGATTCGGAGCAATGGTACATGCTCGATAATTCGCTTATGAATACCCTTCCCGATAGTTGGGGTATAAAAGAACGGTTTGTTCTGCTGCCGGTGAATCACTGGGAGCGGGAGTACCAACGGGTAAATATTGGTGGAATCAGCTGCGATAATGCCGATTATTACAACTCCGAAGCTCATATTAACCAGGTTTACCTGCCTGTTTATGATGAAAAAGTGGACGAGCCACTCTATTTGGGCTTTTACCATACCGGTGCCTATCAGGAAGCCCTGAGTGGTTACGGCGGACTTAAACACTGTATGCTGCCTGCACCTAAACATATCATCGTGGACCGTAACTATTACGGAGAGTTTACCGACTGGCAAATATTCGAAGAGCAGAATGCGGATTCGATGCTAAAAATATTAGGCTATTTATAGAGAAAGCCCTTTACTGATGGGAAAAGGGTGTTTTTAAGCTCCGCTGGTCGGCTGTTACCTGCGAGGCGCGAGCATGGTGACAGCTGACTTATAAATAAAAAAATGCTTTTTAATCAATTAATTATGGGAAAAGTTAAATTAGTATTGGCGTTTTTATTTGGCGCATTTATGATTTTTGGAGGTGTCAGCCACTTTTTAAACCCGGCCATGTTTTTCCCGTTTATCCCTGATTTTTTACCAAAGTCTGCCATTAATTACCTGGTTGGTGTCGTAGAAATAGTCGTGGGTTTAGGTATCTTTATGCCACAATACCGTGCGGTGGCTACACGTACCTTGCTATTAATGATGGTCGCTTTTTTGCCGTTACATATCCTGGATATTTTTAAGGAAAATCCGGCGATAGGTACGCATCAGGCGGCATTGATCCGGCTGCCTGTACAGTTTGTATTGATACTTTGGGCATGGTTTATTAATAAAAAATAGGGAGACGATTATTTGCCGCTTTTAAATGGGAAAACAGTACAGGCATATAAACTTTCGGTTATCCGGAACGCTCCTGTTAAAAAATAACTCCTATGAATGATTATTGATTTTCTAATATTATTGGCCTATCTTTGCTAAAAGGAGAAATGCAAGCCTGACTTCTCTTTCACACTTGTAAAGAAATGGGGAATCATTTCCCAAATCTCACTCAATACGTTATCAAAAATGAGATCGAGCCCACCAGTAAAGATAAAAATGTCTGACCCCGAAAGTGAATCACCTGTCCAACCTATTCCCAATAATAATATCAGCAATGTAAATTCCCGTCCCGAAAAGCCCCCCAAAGATAAATCGGAAGAAATGATGGAGCGATGGCATCCATTTCCAATTGTCGCCATTGGGGCTTCTGCAGGAGGCCTGGAAGCCATCACGAAATTGTTGCAAAATATTTCTCCCAATACGGGCATGGCATTTATTTATGTTCAGCACCTCAGCCCAGACCACAAAAGTATACTTACGCCGCTTTTGTCTAAGGTTACCAGTATGAAGGTACAGGATATAGAAGATATGGACAGGATGTTGCCCGACAATGTGTACATAATCCCATACAACAAGGAAATTGAGGTAACAGATGGGCATATTAAATTAATTCCGCGCCCGCAAAATAAAATCTCCAACCTGTCCATTGATATTCTATTTTCTTCTTTAGCCGAAACCCATAAAGAAAACGTGGTGGGTATTGTACTGTCCGGCAGCGCGAGTGATGGCACCCGCGGATTAAAAGAAATCAAACTGGCAGGCGGAATAACGTTTGCCCAGGATGATTCGGCAAAATTCACCAGCATGCCCCATTCGGCCATTGCTGAAGGGGTAGTGGATTTTATATTATCACCGGAAGAAATCGGAAAAGAACTGACGTGGATGAGCCAGCATTCATTGGTAAAACGTATCATCCCTAAAAACGCGCCAGAAAATGAAATTGATAATAGTAATCCAGATTTAAAGGATATTCTACTGTTGATGCACAAAAGGAAAAATGTGGATTTCAGTCATTATAAGATGAACACCATTAAGCGGCGAATGCTCCGCAGAATGTTGATCAATAAAAAAAAGTCTATTCAGGAATATGCAATATTTCTCGGACAAAAAGAAGAAGAGATCGACTTGCTTTTTCAGGATTTACTGATCAATGTTACCGATTTTTTTAGAGATACCGATGCTTTTTTAATTTTAAAAACCACCGTTTTACCGCGCCTGCTAAAAAGCAAAGGAGAGGGCGAAACCCTGCGCATTTGGGTGCCCGCTTGTGCAACGGGAGAAGAAGTGTATTCTATTGCCATGTTATTACTCGAAATTCAGGAAAACAAAACCCATAAAGTCCCTTTCCAGATTTTCGCTTCTGACCTGAGTATTGCCGCAATCAGCAAAGCGCGAACAGGTGAATATTCCTTGCAACAGATGGAAAACGTCTCCCCCAAACGTATCCAGCACTTTTTCACGAAGACTAAGGACATGTACCGCATTACAAGAGCCTTGCGGGATGTGTGTATTTTTGCACAGCATAATATCTTGAGCGATCCCCCTTTTTCGCGAATGGATTTCATTAGCTGCCGCAATTTTTTGATTTATCTCGATACATCCGCCCAAAAAAAGACCTTGGCAACTTTACACTACGCGCTGAATGATGGGGGGTATCTTTTGCTTGGAAAATCAGAAGCCATTGGATCGTCCGCCCCGCTTTTTACATTGCTTAATAAAAAATTTAAATTCTATTCCCGCAAAAAAAATGCAGGTGCTGTTAGAATGCCGGATTTACCATCCCGCATTTTAAACCTTCCTGCAAGTAGTGCTTTACTTCCAGGAGGGCCAGAAAAAAGTGCCGCTAACCTACTAAATATCCCCAAAAAATTTATGGCCTCTACTAATGGCAACATAGGCTCCACTTTCGACAATTTGTTGCTCACGCATTTCATGCCTGCCAGTGTGCTGATTAATCATGATCTGGAAATACTCCAATTCAGAGGCGATACATCCCTGTATCTCCAGCATGCACCAGGAATTGCCAGTTTTAATATTTTAAAAATGGCACATATTGAAATCACATTTGAACTGCGAAATGCCATTCACCACGCCATTAAAACGAACCAAAAGGTTAGGAAACCGGGTATTGAAATGAACCGGGACATTATTGAACATACGGTGCACGTGGTAAACCTGGAAGTAATGCCAATCAAAATGGAGGGGGAAGACCCTTTCCTGGTGGTTATTTTTTCGGGACAACGACAGCAGGAGCCCATTGCCGCTGGTGGCGCAAAACATAACTCCATCGCCAAAGACCGCAGAATAAAAAAATTAGAAGAAGAACTTGCTGCAGCACGCTCAGATATGGGCACCATTACCCAGGACCAGGATGCAGCCAACGAAGAATTGCAGAGTGCCAATGAAGAAATTGTATCCAGCAATGAGGAATTGCAAAGTTTAAATGAAGAACTGGAGACTTCCAAAGAGGAAATTGAGTCTACCAACGAAGAATTAACCACAAGCAATCACGAATTGTTTATCCGTATTCAACAGGTAGAGGATTTGTATGCTTATAATGAAGCTATTATTGCTACCGTTCACGAACCTGTCCTTGTTCTTGATAAAAATATCCGGATAAAATCGGCCAATCAATCCTTTTGCAAAATATTCCATGTCACAGAGGAGGAGTGTTTAGGCGTTTCTTTGTACAAATTAGGTAATAATCAATGGAATATCCCCCAACTGCGGGAATTACTGGAGGACATCGTTCCCAAAAATATCCGGTTCCATGATTTTGAAGTGCAACATGAATTTCCTGTCATTGGACACAAAACAATGATGCTCAATGCCCACCGCATTATCCGGCAAAGCGCGAACGAAGAATTAATTGTCCTGACGATTGCAGATATCACAGACATCAAACGATTGGCGATTGAATTACAGGTGAAAGAAAATAAAATTTTAGAGGTACAACTGGAGGCCGCAAAAACAATTGGACAAGAAATTGCCGATAGCAATAAGCGGTACAATATGCTGCTCATGAAATCGCCTTTTGCCTTTGCTGTATTTAAAGGAGAAGACATGATCATTGCACTCGCCAATCCAAGTATTAAAGAACTTTGGGGGAAAGGCGACCAGGTAGAAGGGAGACCATTACTCCAGGTTTTACCAGAATTGAATAACCAGGAGTTCCCGGCGCTGCTTCGGAAAGTATACAACACTGGTATTCCTTTTTATGGCGACCAAGTGTTTGCTCCATTACTGCGAAATGGAATAACGGAAAACACCTATTTTAATTTTATTTACCAGCCATATCTCGAAGCCGATGAAAGTATTTCTGGTGTAACCGTAATTGCCTATGAAGTGACCGATCATGTAATTGCTAAAAACCAATTACTTGCAGCCAAAATTAATGCTGAGGAAAAAACACAAATAGCAGAGGAGGCGGTAAAGGCAAAACAGCAATTTTTGTCCAATATGAGCCATGAAATCCGGACACCGATGAATGCGATTATTGGTTTTACCAATGTATTGTTAAAGACTGCCCTCAACGACCGCCAAAATGATTACATCAATGCCATTAAAACGGCAGGAGATGCTTTAATTGTTTTAATAAATGATATTCTTGACCTCGCTAAAGTAGATGCAGGGAAAATGAACTTCGAACATATCCCTTTTAACTTAATGGGCTCTATTACAGCAGTTTTACAACTGTTTGAACCCAAAATAAAGGAAAAGAATTTGTTGCTGGAAGAAGACTACGACCCTCGTATTCCTCTGGTACTACTCGGCGACCCTATGCGTTTGCGACAAATACTTCTAAATTTAATAGGAAACGCTGTAAAATTCACCAATAAAGGTATTATTAATATCCGTGTACAACTGCTTCAGGAAGATGCGCAAAAAGTAACCCTCGAATTTACCTTGACTGATACTGGAATTGGAATTCCTGAAGAAAGATTAGACCATATCTTTAATGATTTTGAACAGGCGGCTCAGGGTACTACCAGTTCTTACGGAGGAACAGGACTTGGATTGGCTATTGTCAAAAAACTGGTGGAGTTGCACGGCGGAACTATTTCCGTTAAAAGTAAAATCGGGAAAGGCTCAACCTTTGGTTTAATATTATCCTTTCTTAAACAGGATACCAGCGAGGTATCCGCACCAGAAAATAACGAAGTGCCAGAACAGTTACCATTGCTTACGAAAACAGAAAAACAAGCCATAAAAATTTTGGTGGCAGAAGATATCACCTTAAATCAACTATTGATAAAAATAATGATAGAAGATTTTGGGTTTGAAATTGAAATAGTTGATAATGGGAAAATAGCCATCGAAAAACTGCAGCAAAATAAATACGATATCATTTTAATGGATTTGCAAATGCCACAAATGAATGGTTTTGATGCTACTACCTATATTCGGAATACGTTAAATGATCCAATTCCCATTATTGCCCTGACAGCAGATGTTACAACAGTCGATGTTGCAAAATGTATTGAAGTGGGAATGAATGATTACATTTCCAAACCCATTGACGAAAAAATGCTTTACGATAAGATTTTGAAATATTTAAAAACACCTGACATGCGCTAATTTTTTCAATTTTCCCAATATCAGAATATCTTTGCCGATTCGTAAATCACAAATCGAATCAATCCTAAATCCAATCCATGGTAAATCGAGTCAAACGGATGCTTCGGCAATGGTACTGGAAACTTCCCAGAGATGCTGCCAACAAAATATCCTGGGTCAAATATGCCAGAAGGTTGGTGCTCAAACTGACGTTGTGGTTCTTTGGCCTTTCTATTGGTTTTACACTGCTTTACGCGGTGGTGCCCGTTCCATGTACCTGTTTAATGTTTTCCCGCATTTTTCAACAAATGGGCGACAGCAATCGAGAGGTGCGCTGGAAAAAAGACTGGATAAGTATCGAAGAAATATCCCCAAGTCTTCAGTTGGCTGTCGTCTGTTCGGAAGACCAGGAATTTCTGGAACATGACGGTTTTGATTTAAATGCCATTCAAAAAGCCTATAAATACAACCAAACCCACAAACGAAAGCGCGGTGCCAGTACCATCAGTCAGCAAACTGCCAAAAACGTATTTCTTTGGGAAAACCGGTCGTGGATCCGAAAAGGCCTGGAAGTATATTTTACTTTTCTCATAGAGATCATCTGGAGTAAGGAGCGCATCATGGAAGTTTACCTGAATGTGATTGAGTTTGGTGATGGAATATACGGTGCCGAAGCAGCATCTCAGTTTTACTACGGTAAAAGTGCGAAAGACATTAACCGCGCCGAAGCTGCCATGCTTGCCAGTGTACTGCCCAGTCCATTGAAACTATCGCCCAAAAACCCTACGGCCGAGGTGAAAGAAAAACAACAATGGATCATGCGGCAAATGCGCATGTGGGGTGGCGTCCTGGATTTCGAAGAACCTAATACCCCACATAAAAAGTAATATGGACGCCAGGGATATTCTCGACCACTTTGAATTTGAGGACCATCTATTCCTCGATGAAGGCGATGACAAAGAAGTGGTAGCAAAGTATTATGACCCTCTGGAAGGGCAGGTTGCGGCCGCGCGGTTGCGCAGCGAAGGTATTCCCTGCTTTCTGGCTAATTCCATTTCCCAATCTATTCTTCCGCATTTACAATTAGTCGCCCGGCTGCATGTGCGGCCCATTGATTTTGAAAAAGCACAGGAAATTCTCGGTGAAGCAGCCATTGACGCGCATGACAACAAACCTTCCACTCCTATTAATTTTACGCATATTGCATTATTAGCCCTCGCAATTGCTGTTGGTTTGGTTTTAGCACATATATTTGTTCGGGCGTTGCAGAAGTAACGGATCATTAGCTTGTTGCAGGTGGCCTCCCACCGCAATAAATCTGTATAAAACATCTCCACCTTTTTAAATTTAAGTTGCTATGAAACATAAAGTTCTGAAATTCGCTTTTTTTGTCTTTTTGGGGATGGCACTCTCCCCTACCCTTTCCGCCCTCGATCTTGGCGTCTCCTACGCCGTAATGGCCACACCTGCCGAGGGCTATATTGAAATCAATCTGGAAATATCGCCCGGCTCCATTGGATGGGAAAGGATCGATAGTACGACTTTTCGGGCATCTGCTGATGTGCTGATTTTAATAAAAAAAGGGGATCAGGTTTTTGCTTATGAAAAGTACACGCTCAATAGCCCTATTCTCGAAAATCCATCTATCTTGTTGGATGTCAAACGTTTGGCTATTCCAAATGGAGAATACGAACTGGAAATTACGGCTATCGACAAACTGAATACAACTAATGCCGATGCCTTTAAAGCACTGGTAAAAGTGGACATTACCACACAATTATACTTAACAGATATTCAGTTATTGCGCGGTTTTTCACCTGATACCACCACTGGCCCTTTTGTAAAGAATGGGTATTTCCTTGAGCCGCTGCCCTTCAATTTTTATGATCGGGCCGCTACAATTATGGCTTTTTATACTGAAATATACCAAAGTAATACGGCCATCAAAGAACCGGTATACCAGTTGCGGTATATTATTGAAAAAGACTTAGGCAACAATCAGACCCAATTGGTCTCTGTAGGTAACCAAAAAAAGAGGCCGTCAGTCATTGATGCTGCTGTTGTTCAAATGGATATTTCCCAACTCGAATCAGGGAATTATCGCCTGACTGTCGAATTGCGCAATAAGCAAAATGAATTATTAAGCTCCCGCAGTGTCGCTTTTCAGCGCAGCAATCCATACCTGAATATCAAAGAAGAGGAGCTGAATAAAGAAAGCCTTAGCAGACAATTTGTGCAACAACTCGACGAAACAGCCTTGCGGTACAGCCTGAAAGCGATCTCGCCTTTGGTAACGATGGGAAAGGATCCTGAAGAATTGAAAAATATCTTGTTTGCTGATAATCTGGAGGATATGCGCTATTTCCTTTTTCGTTACTTTGTCAGGATGGATGCCAATAACCCGGAGATGGCCTGGCGGGCCTACATGGAAACCGCCAATGCGGTGGACAAAAAATTTACCAGCGGATTCAGGTATGGCTTTGAGACCGACCGTGGCCGGACTTTTATGAAATATGGAAAACCGGATGACCTTATTCACGTGGAGGATGACCCTTCGGCCCCACCCTATGAAATTTGGGTGTATTATAATTTTCCTAAAACCAACCAACGAAACGTAAAATTTCTGTTTTACAACCCAACCCTTGCCGGCGATGATTTTATTACATTGCACTCCACTGCAAGGGGCGAAATCAATAACCCTAAATGGGAAACCAAACTCTACAAACGAAATGCAGGTAATGAATTTGCGGGGGATAATGATTTTGATGCCACCCAAATGAAAAGCAATGTGAACCGGAATGCAAGGGTCTATTTTGAAGATTTTTAAGAGCCAATTATATTTTTTTACCACATAGCGCACATGTCAAAGCGAAAGAATCAGCCAGAACCACGGAAAGGAACAACAGGTACAATACTTCAACAAGCCACCAAACCGGCGACAAACCGACAACCACTCTGGTGGCTTGCTGGAGCTGCACTTTTGCTGTTTATCCTGACGCGGATCGTTTATCAGTCGGCAGACAACCATGAGTTTGTGGAATGGGATGACCAACTGTACGTCACTGAGAATCCAATAGTACTCAATCACGGCCAGCCGGGAGCACCTGGTATATGGAGCACGCCTATTGCGCTCAATTACCACCCGCTTACCATGCAAAGTCTGGTGATGAGTGCCCAAAGCGCCACTATAAAACCCGGTCAGCTTTCGCCGGAGCCGTTCATTTCGATGAACATTAACCTCCATATTATCAATAGTATTTCGGTATTATTACTGGTTTGGTTACTCACTGGCGGCAATTTATTCGTTAGTATTTTCGCGGCAATTATTTTTGCAGTTCACCCGATGCACGTGGAATCAGTGGCGTGGGTATCCGCTAGGAAAGATGTGCTGTATACTTGTTTTTTCCTGTTGGCCGCCATTGCTTATCTACGGTACACCGATACCCAAAAAGGTATTTGGTTACTGGCTGCATTTTTGTTATTCCTCCTGTCCTGCTTGTCCAAAGCAATGGCTGTTTCATTGGTACCAGTGTTACTATTGCTGGATTGGTGGCGCGACAGGTCCTTGCGGAGTGTGCGCGTATGGCTTGAAAAAATACCGTTTATCGCAGCTGCCATCTTTTTTGGGTTGGTCGCTGTGGATATTCAGGGTGGCGGCAATTTTCATGGCATGTTGAGTGGTATCGAAGGGACGAAGACCGCTACCACCTCATCCAATCTTTTTTCTGTTTATGAACGGGCGCAATTTGCGACGTACGGCATGGTGCAATACATCATTAAATTTTTCTACCCCTATGATCTCTCGCCTTATTATGCCTATCCTGAAGAAAGTATTACCCATGAAGCATTACCCTGGGTTTTCCCGGCATCCCTGCTGGCATTCATCGGACTTGCAGGGTTGAGCATTGGGAGTATCCGGCGCACAAAAATCCTCTTTGGGGGCTTTGGCTTCTATTTTGCAACTGTTGCCCTGGTATCGCAATTTATGTCGGTAGGTCTGGTTATTATGGCCGATCGATACACTTACCTGCCCTACGTTGGTCTTTCAGTGGCTTTTTTGTTGGCTATTTATTACTTTATCCAAAACAATAAAGTACTGCAATATATCGCTTATAGCGGTCTGGGGTTGTTGTCGGTCTTCTATATCAGCAAATCCATCCAGCAGGTGAATGTCTGGAGCAATTCTGAAACATTGTGGACCACTGCGCAAGGGTTTTATCCCGAAGAAGGACAAGTTCTGGCTAATCTGGGTAACTACTATGGGAAAACGGGGAATCTCGAAAAAGCGGCCAGTTGCTTTGAACAGGCTATTCAGAAAAATGTAAAAAATGCGGGAGTATTCGAAGGCATGGGTAATGTCTATGGGTTCAAGAACAATCCCCAAAAAGCCGCAGAAATGTTTTCTGAAGCCATCAAAATAGATCCAAGAAAAGGTAACTACTATTTTAACAGGGGTACAGCCTACTCGATTTTTGACCCAACCAAAGCTGTCGCTGACTTCACCACCGCTTTAGGACTTATGCCGCCTGCGAAGCGACTTGAAATCATTACCAGAAGAGGGCTTTGTTATGTAAAAATCAATGACTACCCCCATGCATTGGAAGATTATAATACGATAATTGCAACTGGCGGCAAAAAAGAAACTACGCTGTATGACCGGGGTGTTATAAAACTGAATATGGGCGATAAAACAGGTGCCATTCAGGATTTTGAGGAGGCATTGCGATTAAACCCGGGGTTTGAGCAGGCCCAAAAGGCGTTGGAGCAGGTGAAATAGTTATACAATGTCTGTTTCACAATGTTATTTACTGTACCGTTCAGTGGACATCCAGTGGCGAACTCTGGAAAAGTATCGATGGCGGGGTTAACTAGTGCCTCTACCATTAGTGGTCTGCCAAGTCTTAGTTGCCGGGTTGGACCATTCCTTTTACGGCAATAAAATATTTAAATCGATTGATGGTGGAGCATCCTGGTCCAACCTGACCACTGTGCCCCTTACTGGTATTTCACTGGCCGATATGGCACACCAACTTGGTACTGATGGTAGAATTTACCTCAATGGAGATTTTGGTCTGGCTTAGCCATGTATTTTTTCAGTAAACCGAGGCATTGTCTCCTGATTTTTGCGTGCATCCACTGCGTCCATCCAAAAAGCACACCAGGCATTCCCAATGCTTGGCGTGACCATTTCCAAAGATCAAAATAGTCCGTATGACGGATTATTTTTTCATCTTTGAATTCAAAAGAAGATGAAATTCGGTTCACTACTTTTCTGCCGGTCCGGCTGAAGGTGTACATTGCCACCCAATTGGCTGTTCCGCTATGGTCGTGGGTTTTGATACCTGAAAATTGAACATCAATTTTCCCATTACTTTGTTGGATGAGCATCCGCCACATGGCTTTCGCTTCATTGCCAACTAATTTGCCAAAAGCGGGATCGTAAAAAATAATATCGTCATGGTAATAGGCTATCATTTTCTCCGCATTACCCGAAGCAAATGCGGTATAAAACCCAGTGATAATGGCATCATTATTCATAAATAATATCGAAATTGATAAAAGTAGTACAGGGCAAAGATAAACCAATCCTGTTTATTAATGCAGTTTCCCATAAATAACGTAGGCATAGTGTGTTCTTAATCTTACTCTCCGCTATGTGACAAATTCTTAACCAGTCAAATTCGGGTCATCCCTTCCCTAGCAACCCTTCTCGCAGCCGTTTCCGCATAACCGACATAAACTGCTCTTCCCCAAAAGCGAATGGATTAATACGGCTCAGCCGTGCATCAGCGCAAGCATCTTTGGCTAAATAAATTTTTCCATTGTATTTTAAAATGATTTGATCCAATGCAGTCACCAAGTCCATTATACCCGCATTACGAGGAAAATCAAGGGCCAAGGAAAATCCTTTTTCAGGAAACGAATGAACTGCAACAGCTGGCCTTTCTCTATGGCATTTTAATACAGATAAAAAAGATCGGTGCTTGCTGTTGCGGACCACATTTAAAACATGCCTAATGGCCATTTCTGCCACATCTTCTGCCACACAAAACTGATATTGAATGAAACCCCGGGAGCCATATAATCGGTTCCAATGCTGTATGCGATCTAAAGGATAAAAATAATCCTCCAAAGACACCGTTCTTATACCTTCTGGATTGGACCGTCTGAAAAACCAATCGTGACACCGGATAGTCAGGCGGTTGAGCAGTCCGTTGGGCACAAAAAATGAAATATTGAATTTTGCCCGTACCTGGACCAATAATGAACCTTGTGCTTCGGCATGTTTGGCCCAAAAAAGAATTCCACTTCCAAGATTTTGCTTTGTGGCGTTCCCGTCTATCCAGGCTGCTGCGTACGGATAAGTTGTGTTTTTAAGCAACAATTCCAGCATTTCTTTCAAATTATTGGCATAGCGGGTTTCCTGAATCATTTTTACCGATGCAATTCGCTGTAGTTGAAAGCTGGCCGATAAAATAATACCTGTCCATCCCATACCTCCGCAAGTCTGCCAGAATAGTTCCGGGTGTACGGAGGAGGAGCATTGAATAACTTGCCCATCAGACCGCAGCAATTGGAAGGACAATAAAAACTGAGAAAAACAACCTGCTGTTACGTGATTTTTCCCATGAACATCGGAAGCAATGGCACCTCCAACGGTAATTAGTTGTGTGCCGGGAGTAACCGCAAAAAACCAGCCCCTGGGAATGATAACAGGTAAAATATCAGCGAGCAACATACCTGCTTCACATTCAATAATACCGTTTTGTTCATCAAATGCTATACACCGGTTGAGGCCAAGTGTGGAAAGCATCGTATCTCCTAATGCAGCATCGCCATAACAACGCCCATTCCCTCTGGCAATCAAGGGTACCTGAGACCTGACCAATTCCACGGCCGCATCAGCGTGTTGTGGGGCAACAATCGTTCCTGTTGTTTTCGGGAAATTTCCCCAATTGGAAACCAGCCTCTTTTTATGGTGCATACTACAAAACTAGGCCAATCCGGGCACTTTTAGTTTTCTTTAACGAAGATCCACACAACCTGAAGGGGTATAACAGCGTTATTGGCATTAAATATAAACAAACTATGCAAAAACTACTTTTTTCTTTGTTAATTATGGGATGGTGCACGATGGCCGCTACCGCTCAAAAAGTTGCAGCGCCCGAAAAGTCAGATCCGGAAGCCAAAAAAATTTTAGATAAGGTTCGTAAAAAATACGAAGGGTATAAAACACTTGAAGCAACTTTCGCATTAATCATTGAACTGCCCAACCAACCTAAGGAAGTGCAAAAAGGTACGATCAGTCAGGAAGGTACCAAATTCAGGCTGGACATGGACGAGCAGATTATTGCTACTGATGGCAAATCAACCTGGGTTTATTTGAAAAAGAATAAGGAGATTCAGGTAAGCGATGCCGAGCCCAACGACGGTTCTGATAACGGATTTATGACTCCCACTGACTTATTAAAACGCTACGAAAAAGGCGATTTCTTATACGCCCTTATTGACAAAGTCACAGAAAACAGCGTAGTGCTGACTCAAATCGAGTTTAAACCGAAGGATAAAAAATCGGAATACTCCAAAATGAGAATTAGCATTGATGAAAAAAACAATAGTATCAAGAGTATAAAAGCTTTTGCCAAAGACAGCGGACGGTACACCTTTACTATCAATACCCTTAAAACCAATAAGCCTATAGCCGCCAGTCAATTCTCAATCGATGCCAAGAAATATCCAGGCGTAAAAGTGGTGGATCTGAGAATGTAAGTGTTTAGTGGTGAATGTTTAGTGGTGAGTGGTTAAGGCACTTACCACTAAACACTAAGCACCGTATTTACAAAAGCCCTCACCCCTTCCAATGGCGTATCTGGATAAACGCCATGTCCGAGATTGACGATATGTTTACCTCCAAACTGCCGGATCATTTCCAGTGTATTTTTTTTAATATTTTCTTTATTGTCATACAGGCCACAAGGATCGAAATTGCCTTGTAGCACTTGGTGGTTACCCGTACGTGCCCGGGCGAAGGCAGGTGGAATATTCCAATCCAATCCTACTACCTGGTATGGCAATTCCCCTAAATCTTCCAATGCAAACCATGCACCTTTGGCGAATACGGTTTTGGGGACTTCCGGTAAAGCCTCGGCGATTTGAAGGAGATACGGCACTGCAAATTCCCGGTATTGCGCAGGCGTTAATTCACCTGCCCAGGAATCAAAAATTTGGAGCAGATCGGCACCGTGTTTGATTTGGCCTTTCAAATAAGCGATAGTGGTCGTGGTGATCTTTTGTAATAATTGGTGAGAGGCGGCGGGTTGCTGGTACAACATTCTTCGGGCCAATGAAAACGTTTTACTGCCATTGCCTTCCACCATATAAGCAAAAATTGTCCAGGGAGCGCCCGCGAAACCAATTAAGGGAACACGACCATCCAGCATTTTTTTCGATACAGCAATAGCTTCCCAAACGTATTCAAGGTGCTGAGCAGCATCTACTCCGTGAATTAATGCATCAATATCTTTTTGACTTTCAATGACTTTTGGAAATTTCGGACCTTTGGCCTCTATCATTTCATAATTGAGCCCCATCGCTTCCGGCACCACTAAAATATCGGAAAAGACAATAGCCGCATCTACATTTAATTCATCAACTGGCTGAATAGTAGCCGTGGCTGCGGCAACAGGGGTTTTGACAAAAGCCTTAAAGTCCGGAAAATTAGCTCGTAAGGCGCGGTATTGTGGCAGGATTCTTCCCGCCTGACGCATTAACCAAACTGGAGGGCGCTCCACTGTTTCTCCAAGTGCTGCCCTTAAAAACAAATCATTTTGATAACCCATATTTCAATATTTATGGCAAAGGTAGTCCGGAAGTCAGGAGCTGAGGCGGGATGACAGAAAATTGACCAATTTTGATGGCGCCAAAGAAAGCAATGGGCCGTCAAATCAAGTTTGACGGCCCATTAGTGCCGCATCCGGCGAATCTTACAATTCCTGTCTTACTCGCCGAACGCGGCACGCATCGGATCTTTTCTATTCAGTCATGCGACGCAGAATGCCGTCTCCTTCTAATTCTTTTACGACAAAGGCCTCTTTATACCCTAAGAGCACCAGGCGATTCTTGGCAGCAGTGGCAGAAGCCATATCGGGCCAAGCGGTAAGTAACATAATAACAGAGCCGTTTTGCCCTTCCCTTGCATCCACTTTCCCGCCAGCTTTTTCTGCTTTTTTGACATCAAATTTGGTCGGATCCCCGCTTAATGAGCATATCCGAACCATATATACCACTTTAAGCGGTTCGGTGTTGATGCCTTTGAACCCTGTATTAGAGGTGGAATAGGCCGAAGGAGAAAGCAAATCGGGCAAAGCGCCTCCTGAAGTTAGTGTGGAGCCACCCGATACGGAAGTAAATGCTGGTCCTCCTGATGGTGGTGCAAAAGAAGAATAGTTGCCCACCGACGGCTGTGGTTGAACGGGTGGTGTTATCAGTGGAGTTACAATTTGTGGTGTTGGAGCAACAGGCACTTCAGTACCCGGCTTTTCAAGAACCACCACCGCTTCTTTGTACCCCCTGCCCATGATCAATGACTGAGCAAGTTCTGCATCATTTTGATTGTTCCAAACACCCACACGGATGCGGATAACACCATTGTCAGGACGGGTATACAAATTACCAAATTGACTCAAATCAGCAAATTGGTTCATGATAACCGGCTCTGTGAGGCCCGTTGTTTTTACCTGTACCGCAAATTGCATGGCCGGTGCAATCGGCAATACCCTTATATTATTATCCAGACCCGGGCTTTTTTGGCCTCCCACCAGGGCATAACCATCGGATATTGCTGATGGGATAACGGCCAAATTGGCATTCACACCTTTTTCTTCTATTATAAAGGCATCTTTTCTGAGTGTCTTTGCCTGTTTTAATACCTCTTCGGCTTCGCCTTTCGTACTGAATACACCCAAGCGTAGTTTAGATACAGTTCCGTCCTGAACAGTATACATATTCCCTTCTTCAGACAATTTGGAGAATCTGCTCATATCCGGTTCCCTGGAACCAGAAGGTGTTGCAGCCAACTGTACAGAATACCCACTAATAACCTGCTTGACGGAACTTGGTGTAGCAAGTTCAACAGGCTGGTAAATTGGTGTATTTGACTGGGGTGCACTGTAAATAAGTGGAGGTAAACCTGATGATGGCGCTGTATATGTGGGTGTGGTTGCAGGTGGTGTATAAGTAGGGGTATACAACGGCGTTGCGCCGGTGCGGGTGTCAGGTGCCGACCATGGTGATGTGGAAGTCTTGGCGACTTTGGTCATGCTTACCTGATTGATCGTGCTTTGAGCGCCGGCTGCTCCCGAGAAGAAATTGGTTGACATATCGCCGTATCCTTCCTTGGTAAAGGATATGGTATAGGCCTTTGCCGGCTCCAAATTCAGCGTGTATTGGCCATTATAATTCGAGTATGTATCAATTGATGCACCATTCGGCCATGGAAGTGCCGAAACTTTTACACTGTATAATGGATCGCGGGATTCGTGATCCACCACAGAACCGAGCGATTCGTTGTAACTACTGGACGGAACGGAAGAAGTACTGCTTTGAACTGGCGCTATGCCATTACCGCCCATTGCAATTGCGATATTGTGTTCTCCACTCGAATTGATCAATACCGTTTTTACAGGATAGCCCGGAGCACGAACGGTGATATTACAATTAACCTGGCCTTTAGCCGTGGTAAACTCATACCTTCCGATCGCATCTGTGCGCATCACGCCTGCACCACAGGCGCTAAAATCAATTTCAGCGCCGGCAATTGGTTGTTGATAAGCATCCCTGACTGTAATAGCAAATTCATCCATTCCGCGGCCTACCTGCCAGATATCTTCATTTCCTTTGCCCTCAGAGCGATTACTGGTAAAATAACCCATGCTCGCCTTGGAGTCATATATGAATCCGTAATCATCGCGGGAAGAGTTCACCCCTGTTCCTAAATTGGTGACATTGGAGGCGTAATTATTGGTCAAATCAGCACGGAATACGTCTAATCCACCGATACCATTGTGCCAGTCGGAAGAGAAATAAAGATCATTGCCATCTAAAAATGGTGTTATTTCATTACCGGCTGTATTCACAGAGGCCCCCAGATTTCTCGGGGTACTCCACATAGATGTAACGCCATTGTAAGTGCAGGAATACAAGTCCCAGCCACCTAAGCCGCCCGGCATATTCGAAGCGAAATATACTGTCTGACCATCTTCTGAAAGCCATGGAAACCCGATGGCATAATCAGAGCCATTGTAAGGGAATGGTTTTACCGCCACCCATTTGCCTTCCGCATCTACATCTGCAAGATACAGGCTCATTTCCATGCCTTTGGCTGCAATTTGGCGAGTGCCATCAACATATTTATTATGGCAAAATGCCACCTTCGTACCTGATGCAGAGAATGCTACCGGCCCTTCGTTGAAAAAAGTGCTTTTTTGAAAATCAGCAATAAGAAAACCCGGGCGCTGTAACATGCCATCTTCAGGATTCCGTTGCGTCACAAATATTTCATTGGTGCCGGCTCCGATTTCACCTTTAGGTGATTTACGGGTGATATCGCGCCGGGAAGAGTTGAATACTATCCGGTTGCCGTAAAATGCAGGCGAATAATCGGCGGAAGGCGAATTTAATAATTCGTTTTTGGCCGAGTACATTCCCGTTTTTTGGGAAGTAACAACTGCATAATCGCACATGGCAGCGTAGTGCTGGCCAACAGAGGGATTAGCGTCAGTATAAAAATTAAACCACCGCTTAGCCCCAATATAATCGCCGGTTTGCATTAACGCTTGCGCATACCGAAAGACTATCTCATTGTCAACACGACCCAGCGTAACGGCACGGTCGTAGAATGGAAGTGCTTCGCCCGGTTTGTTCAACTGGAAATAACAATCGCCTTTCCGACCCAGTGCCTGTGCATTGTTCGGATCAATTTTTAAAACCTCGTTGTAAGAATTTAACGCTGTATTGTATGCGTAAAGATCGAACTGGGTATCAGCCCGACGGAGATTTTCCTCCACCGGAGTTTGAGCAGAGAGTGCGGAAATACATGCTGCAAGGAGCATGACAACACACACGGTACGAATCTTCATGTTCATAACGTAATGGTTTTGCTGAAAAAATGCTGTGTGAATATTCAATGTAGTAAAAGTAATTTCGTGAACGAATGATTAATGGTAGAAGCGGTTCACGAAATCTGCATGATGCGGGTGCCTGAAAATAAAAAACACCGTACTAAGTGCAGACCCTGTAAACAGCCAACAGCCATTAATCAGGATAATCTTAGTATAGTGGAGGAACTACTTTTGAATAACGTTACAAAAGTATAGGATATTTTGGAAGAAGCAAATTTTATTTAAAGTTATTTCTTCGGAACAGGATCATTACCAAATCCACCCCAGGGATGACAACGCAGCACCCTGCGGAACGCTAAGTAAAACCCTTTGAAAAAACCCCATTCATGTAATGCTTCAATAGCGTAATGCGAACAAGTCGGCTGAAAGCGGCATTTGTTCGCACCGAGCAATGGAGAAAGCACGAGCTGATATATTCTAATGGGTATTATCAGGAGGTATTTTAGCATATTTAAAGCAATTTCAGGCAAATTTAGCGCTTTTGATCCATCTGAAAGTAAAGGTTTGCGTAACATTGCCGCTAAATTAAAACTTTATACATGACTTTAATGCGCTTTTCCCTGACTTTGTTCATTTTTTTTGCCGGAATAATTTCAGTTTCTGCCCAACCAGATCGTTGGCAACAACAGGTTGACTACGTGATGAATGTGGACATGGACGTGAAAAACCACCAGTATAAAGGCGATATGAGCCTGAAATACACGAATAACAGCCCTGACGCACTCGACAAAGTTTTTTTTCATCTCTACTTCAATGCCTTCCAGCCGGGAAGTATGATGGATGTCCGCTCGCTCAATATTATCGACCCCGATGGCCGTGTAGGCAGCCGGATATCGAAATTGAAAGCCGATGAACAAGGTTGGACTAACATCAAGTCCCTCAGTATGAATGGCCAGAAATGTACTTTTGAGACCAACGAAACCATTCTTGAAGTTACGCTTCCCTCCCCCATTCAGCCCAACAGCACCGTTAGTTTTGAGGTAAAATGGGATGCACAGGTACCCCTTCAAATCCGGCGGTCAGGACGCGATAACAGTGAAGGTATTGATTTTTCGATGACCCAGTGGTATCCAAAACTTTGTGAATACGATTACCAGGGCTGGCACGCCAATCCCTATATCGCCCGGGAATTCTACGGTGTTTGGGGCGATTATGATGTTACTATTCATATCGACAAAAAATATGTCCTGGCTGCTGGTGGGGTGTTACAGAATCCCCAGGAAGTGGGGTGCGGCTATGAAGCGACTGGCAGCAAATTAAATCTTCCATCCGGTGATAAATTCAAATGGCATTTCAAAACACTTAATGTGCACGATTTTGCCTGGGCAGCTGACCCCGATTACCGGCATGTCGCTATCAAAGCCGACGATGGCACCACCATGCGCTTTTTTTGGCAGGGCGGAAAAGGATATGATGAAGCATGGGAGAAACTTCCCGCGATCATGAATCGCGCCCGTACCCTGATGAACGAACGCTGCGGAAAATATCCATATCCGGAATACAGCTTTATTCAGGGCGGTGATGGCGGAATGGAGTATCCAATGGCCACACTCCTCACCGGAAAACGGCCGTTAGGCAGTCTGGTAGGTACCGCCGTTCATGAACAACTCCACTCCTGGTACCAAATGATTTTGGGCACCAACGAAAGTCTGTATGGATGGATGGATGAAGGATTTACCTCCTGGGCAGAAGGTTATGTGGAAAATGAACTGGCAAGGGAAGGATTAATGGGTAATAAGAAGCCGGAAGAGCAGTATTGGGCAGGGAGCCTGCGGGCTTATACGGCATTGGCCACCAGTGGAAAAGAAGAGCCGCTGACGACCCATGCCGACCATTACAATACCAATTACGGCTATTCCTTAGCCGTTTATGTCAAAGGCGCTATATTCCTCACGCAGCTGGAGTACATTCTCGGGAAAACGGCTTTTGATAAAGGTATTCAGTCTTATTTTGATACCTGGAAATTCAAACACCCTAATACGAATGATTGTATTCGCATTTTTGAAAAGCAAAGCGGTTTGGAGCTGGACTGGTACAAAGAAGATTGGGTGAATACCCTCCATACGATTGACTACGGTATTCAATCGGTGGAAGCAGAAGGCCGGAAAAATACGAAAGTGACCATCGGACGCATCGGACGGATGGCCATGCCACTCGACATTGTGGTGACTTATGAAAATGGCGACCAGGAAATGTTTTACGCACCATTGGAATCCATGCGCGGTGCTAAAGCGCCGGAGTCCAAAATGGAGCGCACTACCCTACCGGATCACCGTTGGGTTGATCCGGAATTTTCATTTGAAATACCCTCCAAAATGAAAAAAATCACAAAAATTCAGATTGATCCTTCCTTGCGGATGGCAGATGTGGATTTAAAGAATAATGTGTGGGTGAAGGAGTAGGCTTGATCTACATTTGTATATCCGGTTGTTTCGTCACGCCTTCAGCGTGGGAAACAACCGGATATACCCTTTCTTATGGCGCAGTTGTCATCCTGAGGCCGAAGGCCGTGGGATCTGAAAATGATCCTGCTCCAGCAACAATACTCCTTAACAGCAACTACCGTCCTATTCCAGCACCACCCTGCCCGTACCAGCACTTTTATCGGTCACAACCTGCCAAATATAGGTGCCACGCGGCAATTCACGCCCATTTACAGCAAGTGTGCCTGACGCACTGGACTGAAACAGGGCTCTTCCACGCACATCAGTCAACAGGAAAGCATACGGCCCCGCTTGCACAGGCTACCGTTGTGGTGTTGATAGTTACTTCCCAAAAGCCAGTCCGACCAACCGATGCTGTTCCCTCGCCTCTACATCCCCGCACATCGGTCACTGTGACAGCGTACTGCCCGCCTGCGAGGTGCTGCAGACTACAGGTGTGGACTGCGCCGACAGTACCGGTGGTGGATAAGTGCCCACTTCCACAATCTGTACTACCGAACGCCCTTTGGCATCGGTAACAGTCGCGGTGTAAGTGCCCGATTCCAGACCCGATTGTACTGGCACTGGCGGCAGGCCATTGTCCCATGCGTACACCACTGGCGGACAGGCTTCTACTACCGACAAGTCAATAGTGCCTGTGGATTGTCCCGCACCAGAACAATCAGGTCCGGATAAAGCAGACACATCAAAAACCAATTGCCCCATTTCATACGCCCCCATATCCACTGTACCAAACCGGATGCGCTGATTGCCCTCGATGTCCGTTGTACTGGTGACTAAACTATTGTCACCTGCATTAATGGCTGGCGAGCAGGGCTGTAAGTGTAGGTCACCGGAATCAGGATTGATGAATTGCGGGTCGGTGGACCAGAGGTTGTTGATATGGTTCCAGCTGTTAGAACTGGCGGGTTGAGGAGCGGAATAATGAACAAAAATGGCAGGTATAATCCAACGACAAGAAGGTACCATTTCCGGCGACGGTCGCCATAATAAGAATAAACCAATGCGTCAATCACCTGCCATATCCCGATGGGGATCAGCAATAACATGCCGACAAGTGCAAAGCATAAAAAGACATTGACAACTAATACACAAGCATCCAGTTGGCATAACTTTTCCAGGATTTCAGATGCGTATTCATCATAAGTTTACATTTAACCCGGGCACTTCCCACGGGCATGATAAAAAGGAAAACAAATCAATATTTTTATTATCATAACTTTCAATAATAACTGAAAATATAGTATTTCCAGTAACAAACCTTCATTGGCTTCCTTTTTTAGATAACTTAACGTTACCTTTGCTGTTCGTTAGACAAGCACATGGAACATTTAGAAAAAGAAGTAACTGGCAGCGATGAATCGCTGAATTTTATTGAGGAGATCGTCAAAAACGACCTTGAATCGGGCAAATATAGCAGTATTCTCACTCGTTTCCCTCCGGAGCCCAATGGGTACCTGCACCTGGGGCACTGCGCCGCAATCGTACTGAATTTTGGCACTGCCCAAAAATTTGGCGGCAAAACCAACCTGCGTTTTGATGATACTAACCCTGTTACGGAAGAAACGGAGTTTGTGGATGGTATTTTGCAGGATGTTCGCTGGTTAGGATTTGAGCCCGCGCAGGTCGCATATGCATCGGATTATTTTGATCAATTGTATGAATGGGCCAGGGTGCTGATCCAACAGGATAAGGCGTATGTGGATTTCTCTACGCCGGAAGAAGTGGCCACACAAAAAGGAACGCCCAGCACAACGGGCACGCCCAATCAATACCGCACTGTGTCGCCTGCCGACAACCTCGCTGCTTTTGAACGAATGAACAACGGGGAATACCCCGATGGTCACTGTACTTTGCGCGCCAAAATTGACCTGAATTCTCCCAATATGCATATGCGCGATCCTTATTTGTACAGGATTAAACACGCGCATCACCACCGGACCGGCGACAAATGGTGCATTTACCCGATGTACGACTGGGCACACGGACAAAGCGACAGCATCGAAAATATTACGCACTCTATTTGCACGCTGGAATTTATTCCACACCGTGAATTGTACGACTGGTGTATCGATACCCTCGGCATCTACCCTTCCCATCAATATGAATTTGCGCGGGTCAACATTAACTACACGGTAATGAGTAAGCGCAAACTCAAGCAATTGGTGGAAGAAAACCATGTGGCAGGCTGGGACGATCCACGTATGCCTACTATTGCCGGCATGCGCCGCAGGGGGTATACGCCCGAAAGTCTGCGGGAATTTGTGAAACGCGCAGGTATTGCCAAACGCGAAAAAATCAATGATGTGGCACTGCTGGAATTCTGTGTCCGGGAAGACCTCAACAGGCGGTCGCTGCGCAGAATGGCTGTTTTACGGCCACTTAAAGTGACCATAACTAATCTTCCGGAAGGTCAGACCGAGTGGTTAGCAACCGAAAATAATCCGGAAGATCCCAATGCTGGTACACGTCCGCTGGCTTTCACCCGCGAATTGTATATCGAACAGGATGATTTCATGGAGAATCCGCCACCGAAGTATTTCCGCCTCTCACCGGGAGGAATGACCCGCCTGAAATCGGCGTTCATCATCCGTTGCGACGAAGCAGTGAAAGATACAGACGGGCATGTTACCGAATTGCGCTGTACTTATTTCCCGGAAAGCCGGTCAGGGCAGGACAATTCAGGTATCAAGGTGCAGGGAGTCATTCATTGGTTATCTGCCGAACATGCTAAATCAGCGGAAATCCGGCTATACGATCGTCTTTTTCAGGTGGAAGATCCCGGTGCCGAAGAGGATTTCAAAAAAAGCATCAACCCGCATTCCTTAGAAGTCATTTCCGGCGCATTTGTGGAACCCGCCCTGCTCGATTCGAGGGATGGCGACCGTTTCCAGTTCATGCGCATCGGGTATTTCTGTAAAGATGCCGACGGCACTCCCGATCGCCCGATTTTTAACAGAACCGTCGGATTAAAAGATTCCTGGAAACTAAAATAGTTTCTGGTTGCGGGGTTTCTGGTTATTAGGTTTCTGGTTGCGGCATTATTGGCTTGTTTTTCGTAATTACCTGAATAAAATATCAAGCAGTAACCTAGAAACCCCGAAACCAGAAACCTTCTAACCTAACCACCACACAAATAAAATTATATTCTCAATGGGTAATCACCTTTCAGTAAGCACTGAACATCTTGAATTTATACGGCAGAGCGCTCGTGATTTTGCGCGAACCCATATCCTTCCACACGTAATGGAATGGGATGAAATCCAACATTTCCCAAGGGAATTATTCACCCAAATGGGCGAATTTGGCTTTCTGGGAGTACTTGTTCCGGAACAATACCACGGCGCCGGACTTGGTTACCAGGAATATATCACGATCATCGAAGAAATATCGAAGGTTTGTGGATCAATTGGCCTGAGTGTTGCTGCGCATAATTCCTTGTGCACCAACCATATATTGATGTTTGGCACCGACGAGCAAAAGCAGCAATATTTACCCAAATTAGCTACCGGAGAATGGATTGGCGCATGGGGTCTTACCGAAGCCAATACCGGCTCTGATGCCGGGCGAATGCAATGCGTGGCCGTAAAAGATGGCGACGATTACATCATCAATGGTACCAAATGCTGGATTACACATGGAAAAAGCGGTGAAGTTGCAGTAGTGATTGTTCGCACAGGAGAATTACTTGATAGCCGCGGAATGACTGCTTTTGTAGTAGAAAGAGGAACACCAGGTTTCAAGGCAGGCAAAAAAGAAAATAAGTTGGGTATGCGGGCCAGTGAAACCGCCGAGATGATTTTTGAAGACTGTCGGGTGCACAAAAGCCAAATGCTGGGTGCTGAAGGCGAAGGTTTTATTCAGTCGATGAAAATACTTGATGGCGGACGGATTTCTATCGCTTCTTTATCACTCGGCATTGCCAAAGGCGCTTATGAAGCCTCGGTGAAATACGCCAAAGAACGCGAGCAATTCGGTCAGCCAATCGCTCAATTTCAGGGTATCAGTTTCAAACTGGCCGATATGGCTACCAAAATTCAGGCAGCAGAATTATTGACCCGGCAAGCGGGTCAGCTCAAAGACGCCAACCTGAAATGCACCAAAGAAGCCGCCATGGCAAAGTATTATGCTTCAGAAGTATCCGTGGAAGTAAGTACCGATGCAGTACAGGTACATGGTGGGTACGGATATACCAAAGATTTTCCGGTGGAAAAATTCTACCGGGATTCCAAACTTTGCACGATCGGAGAAGGCACTTCCGAAATCCAGAAAATCGTGATTGCCAGAGAAGTACTCAAAGGATAGTTCAAATTGCTGTTCTGGTTGCGAAGACAGGTCGATCACCGCTTCGCAACCAGAATAATAACTTTACCAACAAATACATGGAACTTCAGGAAGGAAAAGAAAAATTTATCGAATCATGGGGTAAAATGGCCAGTGATTGGGGAATCAATCGCACCATGGCTCAGGTACATGCACTCCTGCTGGTTGCCCCTGAAGCATTCACTGCCGATGAAGTGATGGAACAATTGAATATTTCCCGCGGCAACGCCAATATGAATCTGCGGGCACTGATGGACTGGGGATTGGTACACAAACAATTGAAATCGGGCGAACGCAAAGAGTTCTTTCATGCCGAAAAAGACATGTGGGTCGTCGTGCGGCAGATTATTATCCAGCGCAAAAAACGCGAATTGGAACCCATGCTTAAAGTACTGGATGAAGTCTCTGCGGTGAATGGAAAAGGTGCTGGTGAAGAGGAATTTATTAAGGTGATCAATGACATTAAAATGTTTTCCAGCAAAGCAAATCAAACCCTGGACGTCTTGACAAAATCCGACTCTAATTGGTTTACCAATGTATTTCTCCGGTTTTTGAAATAAATTGATGATCGTTTTTGCTGGGAGATATCAGCCAGTCAATCTCCTGGTACCGCCGCCGTCAGGTGCCTAACTTTTGAGTATGACCCGGCGACTATTGGAACACCAGTGAACAAAACTGGAACACCAGTGAATATTCGTATAAGATTTTAACGATAAATTTGTACCTTTCACTATTTATCCTTATGAATGTTCTTTGGTATGAAATGTTTACCTTTTTATTTTTTGTGGTTTGTTGTAATCGCAATTTCAATACAATCTTTTTCGCAAGAGCGATATGTTATACATTTTCAACACGGGACTGAGATTTTTCCACTTAACTTTAAGGATGCCATATTACTCAAAGCCCCGTCGGAAGAGGTAGTTAATAATATGTTTGTCAGGTATGTACAGTTTACATCTATATTAAAAAGTGCTCAACGTGAATTCCTGCAAAAGGAAGGCATTTTAATAATAGGATATATTGATTATGGGGCTTACTTATTGGCACTTCCGCAAAAATATGATCTTTCTCAATTAGAATCTTATGGTGCAAGGAGTATTGTAAAGCCTGAGCCCCTCTGGAAAGTGCATAAAAACCTGAAAGAACGGCCTTGGGGAGAATGGGCCGTTCAGGACAATCAGATTGATGTGGTTTTGCAGATCTATCCATTTCTAACGATCCCGGAAGGTGCTGAAATGTGTCGCAAAGAAGGCTTTACTGTTTTAGAAACAGGTAATCAAAATGGTTATGTATTGGTGCGTATGGAGCAGGAGGAACTGGAAGCTGCCGCAGCATTACCGTTCATTCAATGGATGGAAATTAAACCTGCACCCGGAATAAAAGAAGATATCAATGGCCGGTCGTTACACCGGTCTAATTTACTGGACAGCGATCATCCATTGGGAAAAAAATTCAATGGCCAAGGGGTAAATATGCTTGTCAGGGATGACGGTGCTGTGGGGCCGCATATTGATTTTCAGGGCAGACTCTATAATCAAAATGGTACTGAGGCCGTTTCCGTGGGAACACATGGTGATGGTGTTGCCGGGATTATTGGCGGAGGAGGGAATTTAGACCCTGCCAAAAAAGGAATGGCTGCCGGTGCTGATATTTATGTGGTGGACTATGTTAATCATTTTCAGGATGAAACCCTGCCTTTGTTCCTGAACCAAAATGCAACCATTACCAATTCATCTTATTCCGATGGTTGCAACCAGGGATACACACTGGCATCAAAAACAGTCGACCACCAAATTCATGAACATCCAAACCTCATCCACGTTTTTTCCGCAGGAAATTCCAATAATTTTAATTGTGGATATGGTGCGGGCGACCAATGGGGGAATATTACGGGTGGACATAAAATGGCCAAAAATGCCATTGCAACTGCTAATTTGAAAGTTGACGCAACGTTGGAAAGTACGTCCAGTCATGGCCCTGCTTCTGACGGACGAATCAAACCCGATATTTCAGCACATGGTGCCGAACAAAACTCCACCAGCAATGAAAATACATATCAGGTATTTGGCGGCACTTCGGCAGCTTCTCCCGGAATTGCAGGTTGTCTGGCCCAATTAACACAAGCATACCGAACGATTAATAATACGAATGATGCACCTACCGCATTGCTGAAAGCAGCATTATTAAACACAGCCAATGATTTGGGTAATATTGGTCCCGATTTTAAATTTGGGTGGGGGCATGTCAATAATTTCAAGGCTTTACAATTGCTGGAAGACGGCCGGTACTTATCTGACCATATTGACCAGGATGGCACAAATACACATACTGTTTTTATTCCATCGAATATAAAAGAAGCCAAACTGATGATCTACTGGGCAGATCCGGAGGCCCAAACCAATGCAGCCAAGGCTTTATTGAATGACCTGGACCTTTTGGTCAAAAGCCCCGATGGTATATTCCATTTTCCCTGGAAACTCAATCCAACACCCAATGCCACGATATTGGATACGCCTGCGGGAGTCGGTCGTGATTCGCTCAATAATATGGAACAGATATCCCTGAAGAACCCGGCTTCGGGCGAGTACCTTGTGCAAATTAATGGTCACGGCGTACCATTTGGGCCACAGCAGTATTTTTTGGTTTGGGAATTTCTTACTGATGACGTCAAAATAACTTATCCTTCTGGTGGTGAGGGATTAGTAAGCGGTGCTTCAGCATGGCTTCGTTGGGACGCATTGGGAAATACCGAACCATTTACTTTGAAATACTCTGCTAATGGCGGGGCAACTTATTCTACTATTGCAGCATTGGTTAATACCGCCAGAATGTATAACTGGCAAGTTCCTGTCGGTGTCACCGGGAACGCCAAAATGGTGCTTATCAGGGGAAGCCAAAGTGATACCACGCAACTGCCTTTTTCTGTTTCTCCACTCCCTACCGGTTTGGCCGTCCAGCAATCGTGTCCCGAATTTATTACTTTAGGCTGGAATAAAATCAATAACGATACGGTAGCGTATGACGCTTATATGCTGGGTGAAAAGTATATGGAATTGCAAGGCACATCCCTTCCTAATCAATCATCTTTCACGTTCCCGATAACAGATCCGGAAAAGGAAAAATGGTTCAGTATCCGAACAAGCAGCCCATCCGGCCTAACGGGTAGGCGTACCATTGCTATCAAATGGCCCGGTGGATTGCTGGGATGCAGTCAGGCCAATGACCTTGCTGTGGTAAAATTTGCCTCCCCTTCGGACGGTGCACTTTTTAGTTGTGGGGCACTTCAAAAACCTGTTTTGGTATTGGTGAAAAATGAAGGACTTAATACTTCTGTCGGTGCTAAAATCTGGTATCAATATCAAAATCAGCCAGTCATTCAGGAAGATCTGCCTGATATTCCCGCTGGTGAAAGTCTTGAATTTACCTTTTCGACCCCTATTAGTTTCAATACTAACGGACAAATTACTATTGCAACAGGCATAATATTCCCTTCTGACGATTATCAATCTAATAATCAAAAAACTGAAAAATTTGAAGTGGTTATTCAGTCTGCCAATTCGGTTCTTTCTAATTCATTTGAAACAATCAGTTTACCTGATGGTTGGGCTAACGTCAATCCTGACGCATCAGTAGGATGGGCCAATTTTGGATTCTCTGTAACAGGTAGTAATGGATTTAATACCCATGCTTACTGGTTAAATCACTTCAACTACCTTCCCGCAGCGAATCAGGAAGATTACCTATATTTAATACCGGTCGAACTCAATAATTTTAGCTATCCAATACTATTATTTGATTATGCGCATGCCCAAAAAGACGCTGACACGCAAGAAACACTTCGGGTTGAAGCTTTTTCAAACTGCGATGTAAGCGATGCGCCAACTATTCTTTGGGAAAAATCAGATCCAAAACTTAGCACTATTCAAACCTTGAGTTCGTTTAGTCCTTCCTTATTGACTAACTGGCGTAAAGTTGCGATTCCTTTGGACCAGTTTGCCGGTCAAACTGTCATATTGCGATTTACGGCGGTAAATGATAACGGCAACAATACATTTCTGGATAATATTGCCTTGAAAGATATACAGCCTGTTCCTCCGGTGGCTTTATTTACTGTTGCGGATTCCGTCTGCCGGTCAGTACCGATATCGTTTGTGGCTGATCCAGGTCCTGAAGCAGAAAATATCTACACTTGGTATTTTGGTAATCTGGCTTTACCGGAAGATGCTTATGGCCCCGGCCCACATTTAGTCACGTACGCCATTCCCGGGAATAAAAATGTCCAGTTGATCGTGGATAATCCATTTGGCAGTGATACTATTACTAAAATTTTCAACGTGCGCTCCAATCCGGTTCCCAATTTTACATCAATACAGGATGGTCTGACGGTGACTTTTAACAATACCAGTACAAGTGCTACCAATTACTTCTGGAATTTTGGCGATGGCTATACCAGCACAATCCCGAATCCTGTACATACTTACGCCGTTACAGGCACCTATGCTGTAATCCTTTCAGCGATCAATCCTTGTAAAACGATCGACAAAACGGTTACCATCAGCCTCTCCAGCGGCACAGTTGAACAAACGGGTTTAACCTCAATAACAGTATTGCCGAATCCGGGCAACGGCATTTTTCAGGTCATATTCAATAGCCTGACAGCAACCGATGCACAAGTTTCGCTATCAGATGTTGCGGGCCAATTAATCGGTAGTAAGACGGTTGTTATTCATTCTGGCACTACAATTTTCCCGTTGGAATATCCCGAAATTGCACCAGGCAATTATCAAATTGCGGTGCAAACGCCCAAAGGTATAGCTACCTTCAGTGTGGTTATTGTGCACTAAATTTTCAATGGTTTTGACCAAATCCGACTCCAATTGGTTTAGTCTGCTATTTTTGAGATTTTTGAAATAGGTTTGCATTTCATTACGGGGATTTGTTGCGCGAAAAACTTACCGCAACAAATCCCTATAATAAATTAATTTATCTATTTTTATGAAAAACGAACTGGCTGGCTGTATCAGATCATCAATTACTGTTTCTTTTTTTTACCGTATTGCTATTCTTTGCCTGCTGGTAACATTTCTTTTCCAAGCGGAAATCAAAGCAACGCATATCATAGGCGGCGAAATGACGTACCGCTATGTGGCAGAAGCCGGCACCAATAAAAAATCCTATGAATTTTTGCTAACGGTATACAGGGATTGTGGCGGAAACGGTGCGCAACTTGATGACCCCGCTTCTGTGACGGTCTATAAATTGTTCCAGGGTGTCTATACATTGGTCACTAACAAAAACGTAACACCGACCATTGTAACCGTCCCGCAAATAGTACCCAAATGTATTAATCCCAATAACGTCCCGAATAGTTGCGTGCAACGGGGAACTTACCTGTTTACCCAGAGCCTCGATGTGCAGGCAGGTGTCAGTTACCTGATTGTTTACCAGCGTTGTTGCCGGACCGGACAAATACTGAATATACAGAATCCTTCTGCTTTTGGTGCCACCTACATGGTGGAACTCAGTCCGGAAACTATTGCGGCCAATGACAGCAGCCCGACTTTTGTCAACTATCCACCAACCTTCATTTGCAATAGTTTTGATTTGGATTTTGACCATAGCGCCACAGATGCCAATGGCGATTCATTAGTGTATGAATTTTATACCCCCTTAACTGGCGGTGGACAAAATGGCGGCGGCGGCAACTGCAATTCCCCAATGCCCTCCCCGGCCTGTCCCCCACCATTCTCCACGATTAATTTTGCGGCCGGGTACAGTGTCGCTGCGCCGATGGGAGGCAGTCCAACTATCAATATCAATCCCAATACCGGGATAATGGGTGGCAAGCCCAATCTTATTGGCAAATTTGTGGTCGGCATTTGTGTAAAATCCTATCGCAATGGGCTGTTTATCAGTCGAATATGCAGGGAATTTCAGTTTACCACCGTCGATTGTGATGCGCTGGTGGTGGCCGATATTGCAGAGGATTCCATTCTCGGCGCATCGCAGTTTTTGATCAAAAAATGTGGTCAAAAAACAGTGACGGTAATCAATCAAAGCGCGATGAGTCCGGCCCTGATCAACCAAAAATGGGTATTTGATTTTGGCAATGGTTCTGTATTTGAAACAACTACCTGGAATGCCACTGTTACTTTTCCAGATTATGGAGAATACACAGGGACGTTATACCTGAATCCGGGCGGACAGTGCACAGATACAGGATTTATCAAACTCAAATTATTCCCGGATATCAACGCTGATTTTGGGTATAGTTTTGATACATGTGTGATAGGGCCTGTTTCTTTCAAGGATAAATCTGTGAGCGGTGACGTGAGTGGCGTAAATACCTGGCAATGGACCTTCGGAAACACAGGCATAACCGATTCCATTACAGATCCTGTGATAACTTTTGCAATACCCGGCAGTTACGCTGTAAAATTGCATGTCATTGATACGAATCAATGTGCTGATGATTTTATCAAAAATGTCACCTGGTCCCCCCGGCCATTGCCTCCAATACCACTTGCCGGACCATGGCGCACTTGTTTGCCGTATCCTGTTAATTTTCAGGTATTCGACTCCCTGACCTTGGTCGCACTTGTCGGAACAACGGTTACCTGGGATTTTGGCGACAATAATACCCAAACCAGCACTTTTAACCCGGAATATACCTACACAGACCCCGGAAACTTTACCCCCAGCGTCTTTGTGGAAAGCCAATATGGTTGTATCACAACGGATACTTTCGCAAATGCTGTCGATGTGTATTCGTCGCCGATAGCCAATTTTGACTATTTGCCGGATAGTCCGAGTAACCTGAAAAACGAAGTCCATTTCTCTGATTTGAGCCAGGGTGTTGCTGTTTGGGACTGGGAATTGCCCAATGGGAAAAGGTTTTCATCCGTTCCTGACCCTGTTTACATTTTCGCGGAAGACACCGGACTAACGGCCATCAAACTGAAGGTTTTTAACCAACACGGTTGCGTAGACTCCATTACCAAAGTCATCGATATCGAACCCAAAATAAGGATATACATTCCCAACGTATTCACGCCTGAAAACCCAGACCAATCTGTCAACGGAAAATTCAATATCCTCGGTATTTTGCCTGGTTACCAGGCGTTTAAAATGCAGATATGGTCACGCTGGGGTGATTTAGTCTTCGAAAGCAATGATCCCGCAGAAGCATGGGACGGCAGTTCGGCCCGGGGCGGAAAAACCCTTTTGCCGGGCGTTTATGTGTATAATATCACCATGCTGGGACCACGGGGTGAACCGTATCATTGGGAAGGAACCGTTACGCTTTTGAATTAAGGTAAGTGTCACAAATCCAAGCAGGGTAATGAATGGATGCGGTGACTCAGATCGCCACATCCATTCATTACCCTGCTTCAATAAAAAAAATCTATACAATCGCCCTTAACAGCAACCACTGTCCTATTCCACCACCACCCTGCCAGTACCTGCACTCTTATCAGTCACTACCTGCCAAATATAGGTGCCACGCGGCAACTCACGCACATTTACAGCAAGTGTGCCTGACGCACTGGACTGAAACAGGGCTCTTCCATGCACATCGGTCAACAGGAATGCATACGGCCCCGCTCGCACAGGCACCTCCACCCATAACCATGCAGATGCCGGATTGGGCCAGATTTTAGCAGCAATCGGATTAGCAGCATTAGTGGCACTCGGATCAGTGACTGTGATGGTCAGGCTCTTAGTGCAGTTGTTGGCATCAGTTACTGTGGCAGTATAAACACCGGAAACAAGGCCCGAAATGGTAAGTGCCTGCGCACCATTGCTCCACAGGACGGAGAAGCCGCCCACTCCACCGGTCGGTAGCAGGGTAATAGCTCCGTCAGCAACTGCCGGACCGGATGCTGGTGTCATTTCAACGGAAAGCGTAATCGCATCCGGTTCATCGACTGGCAGGGTCCATTGCAGCGTACAGCCTAAGGCATCGGTCAATGAACCGGAATACTGGCCCGCAGGGAGTTCGGAGATTTGGGGCTGCGTGGAACCGTTGTCCCACAGCCACCCGAAAGGTGGTAAGCCGTTCTCCGGCAGTACTTCCAATGCGCCGTCAGCACCACCTGCACATGCTACCGATGTGGTATTGATAGTTACTTCAAGAAAGCCAGTCCGACCAACCGATGCTGTTCCCTCGCCTGTACATCCCCGCACATCGGTCACTGTGACAGCGTACTGCCCGGCTGCGAGACCTGTGCGCAGGCTATCGACTGCTCCGTCGGACCAGGTAAATTCAAAAGGCCCAAGCCCTGATGTGACTAAAGAGGCCGTACCCGCCTGCGAGGTGCTGCAGAATACAGGTGTGGCCTGCGGCGACAGTACCGGTGGTGGATAAGTACCCACTTCCACAATCTGTACTACCGAACGCCCTTTAGCATCGGTAACAGTCGCGGTGTAAGTGCCCGATTCCAGACCCGATTGCACGGGTACGGGCGGCAGGCCATTGTCCCATGCGTACACCAGTGGCGGACAGGCTTCTACTGCCGATAAGTCAATAGTGCCTGTGGATTGTCCCGCACCAGAACAATCAGGTCCGGACAAAGCAGACACATCGAAAACCAATTGCCCCATTTCATACGCCCCCATATCCAC
>JBILHQ010000310.1:0-5438 GCA_044350415.1 Saprospiraceae bacterium
GCACAAAATTTTGTTTCCTCCACTTATTTGGGTGCCAAAACCAAAGCGGAATTGATTGCCCAGTTTGGGGTGCCTTTTCTTCAATACGATGTGCGGTATTACAAAATGACCTATACCTCCAAAGATGCGGCGGGTGTGCTGGATACATTGTCGGGATTGGTGGTAGTGCCGGCTGATCTGAATAACGTGTATCCGCTGTTGGTATACCAGCATGGCACTGCCGATTGCAAAACCTGCGTGCCTTCCCGGTACGGGTCACCTGGCGGCGGGGAGGGCGATGTTGGGCTTGTTTTCGCGGGTATGGGCTATATTGCTTTTCTGCCCGATTACGTGGGTATGGGCGACGGGCGCGGGTTTCATCCTTACGTACATGCGGCCACCGAAGCGGCGGCTGCGCTGGATATGATCAGGGCCCGTGGCGGCTTTTTTGGTGCCAATGCGGATGAGGTACCTTATTCCCACGAACAATTATTTATCACCGGCTATTCACAAGGCGGCCATGCGGCCATGGCACTGCACCGGGAAATAGAAACCAATTTGCCGACGGAATTTACAGTAACAGCTGCAGCCGACCTTTCCGGGCCATACAGTGTTTCCGGGGTGATGCGCGACCTGATTCTAAGTGAGGACGTCTATTATTATCCGGCGTATATTCCCAATACGGCGTTGTCTTACCAAACGGTTTATGGTAATTTGTTCAATACCCTGACCGATATTTTTAAACCGGAATACGCGACTTTTATTCAGCAATATTATGACGGCGTGATCACGCTCGGAACGCTCAATGAAAGCCTTATCCAAACACTAACGACACTAACGGGCGCTTCTGTAGCCCGCCGTATGTTGCAGGAAAGTGCGATTCAGGCAGTCGAAAATGATCCTTCCAATCCCATTAACCTGGCATTAAAAGACAACGATGTGTATGATTGGGCACCCACAGCCCCTACCCGGATTTTCTATTGTACCGGCGACGATCAGGTGCCTTTCAGAAACAGTATTGTGGCGCGCGACACGATGACAGCCAATGGTGCCGTTGATCTGGCAGCCATGGATGTCAATACCACAGCAGATCATGGTGGTTGTGTGGTACCCGCTTTATTACAAACAATTTTCTTTTTTGGCAGTAAACAGGATATTCAGATCATCGTCGGTAATACCGAACCTGCATCTGCTTTTGCTGTTAATGTAGCGCCTAATCCGGCAGATAAAATATTGTATGCCAATGATTTAATAATTGGGTCATCCTTGCGGCTGATCGATTGGAAAGGGCAGGAAGTATATGCGGCAAACAAGGTCACTGCTGTGCGAATGGCTATTCCTACCGGTGATTTGCCAGCCGGGATTTATGTGTTACAGGTTATCTCGGCGGATGGGGTAGTGGGGGTGACGGAGGTGGTGGTGCAGCATTGATTTATTGCACCGGAAAAACACCCAGTAATGTCCCTGATACCCTGTCGCCGTTTTTTTCGGCGCTCCATACCTTCAGCTCCCGGCCCGGCCCCGGGACAAATGTCAGTGTAATCCAGCCCTCTTTTTCGGTCTGTTCGGCTATTAATATTTTGCTGCCCATGGTCAATCGGAGCATGCTGGGTGGCTGCTTGATTTTCAGGCGCAGTTCTATTTTTCCGCCCGCCCCTTTGGTGAGTGGTTGGCCCCAAGGAAACATATCCGTAATCCCCTGATCCGGATTGCCGTAGGAGATTTCGGCCTGGTTTTTAAAATCCTTTTTGGTGACGGGTGTTTCGAGTAGCTGCCAGTGCTCGTCATCGGGGAAATGGTTGAGGGCGAAGAGCCGGGGCGGCGTGAAAAAGTACCCGGACTTGAACTCCTGGTCAAATTTTTTGCCATCTTCACTTCCTCCTGCTCCCCAGGTGGCGTCTAATAGTTGCCATGCGCCGGCTATTTTTACGGCATTCCAGGCGTGCTTTTCCCAGTGTCCACCAAAATTTTTAGAGTGGCCACCAATATATTCGCATTCTAGACCGACCGTTTGTGCCATTTTTTGGTACAATCTGGAATAATCCATACAGATCCCCTTTCCTTTTTGGTAAGTTTTTTGGATCATTTTTTCCCGGTACTTCAACATGTCCTCTTCGCTGTCGAATTGAGGATTATCGCGGTGTGCATCACTGAAATCATACTTTATGTGAAGGGCTGTCCAGGTGAAAAGGGCACGTGCTTTTTCGGCATCGGTTTTAAGGTCTTTACAGAGCGCACGGGCAAGCAAATCGGGCGTCTTGTACTTGTCTTTTGCGATATGCCGGGCTAAGGAATCTGCCGAAGCAAAGTCATTTTGTGCCTGGCAGACCACGCCGCAGCAGAGCAAAAAAAAGATATTTATTAGATGATGCATCATTAGAAGTTTCTGGTTTAAGGGTTTCTGGTCGATTAAAGAGTAGTTAACTGGGGTTCATTCGATAACTGACGTGAGCTCGGACATAATATGCTGACGATCACATTTATTATCTCCGAGCTTACGTTAAATACTTAACAATTCACCCGAAACTCCGAAACCAGAAACCCCTAAACCCGTGCATACGCCAATCGCGCTACCTGCGCTACCGCATAATAAGTATCCAGTCCGCTCAATGCCGCAGTACCTGCTTCCTGTAAATTCAGATTTCCGTTGTCATCCAGACAAGCATCAGGGAGGAATAATTCTACGACCTTTCCGATGAACAAAATAGTGCCGTTGGCTTTGATCGCATATTCTTCCACGTATTCCAGGCCCATTTTGATCGTTGATTCTGCCACATAAGGCGCTGGAATTAAAGCGGAATATTCGGTGGTGAGACCCGTCACCTCAAATTCCGATACCCCATCAGGATAACTGGCCGAAGTCTGGTGCGCTTCCCTGATAAACGAAAGACCTGCATGATTGATTGTGAAGAAGCCCGTTTCCCGAATATTTTGGTAGGTATGCCGGGTGGTTTTTAATGCGCCATCCACCGGCCGGGTTACCAGTCCGATTAGTGCCGGATCAGAACCAAGGTGAATTGCAGAAGAGAACATGGCTAAGTTCGGTACTTTATTGCCGGAAATAGTACCGATCAGGTTAGCGCTTTTAAAACCAGTGATACTATTGATCAAGGTTAACCGCGGAATGCGCGGCATGGCCGCAAGGTCTGTGAGGGTGATATGCATAAGGTTGAAAAACACCATAAGTGGCAAGTGGTTCGCACATCCTGCAGGAATCATTGACACCATGAAAAAAAATAGGGTATTCCAACAATAATAAAGATATTTGTCCTTCAACTTCACTCAGCAATAAGCACCCCCGAAACCGAAATCCAAAACCCAGTAACCAGCAACTTTTAACTAACTATTCTATATGTCAGGATCACGCCGCCAATTTCTTCGCCAGACTACAGCCGCCCTCGCAGGTGCCAGTCTTGCCTCTTCTATTCCATTGAGTACTTTTGCCAATTCTGTTCGCCGCATTTCCGCCAACGATAAGATCAATTACGGCCTGATCGGTTGTAAAGGAATGGGGTGGTCCAACATGAAATCGGCCCTGACGAATATTCCGCAAGTGGAATGTATCGCCCTGGCCGATATCGACCAAAGTGTGCTCGACGAACGCGCAGCCAATGTGGAGGCCCTGCGCGGAAAACGCCCGCAACTCTTCAAGGACTACCGCAAAATGCTCGAAATGAAAGAGTTGGATGTGGTAATTATCGCCACGCCCGACCATTGGCACTGCCTGGCATTTTGCGATGCACTGGCTGCAGGCAAGCATGTCTATTGTGAAAAGCCACTCGCCAATTCTATTGAAGAATGTAATGTGATGCTCAAAGCCGCGCAGGGTTCGAATAAGATGGTGCAAATCGGCCAATGGCAGCGGAGCGGTGCGCATTACCAGCAAGCGCACAAATACCTTGATTCCGGCAAATTGGGCAATATCCGACTCGTCAAATGCTGGGCATATCAGGGATGGATGGAGCCCGTGGCTGTAAAACCCGACAGCGCACCGCCGCCCGGTGTGGATTACGATATGTGGCTCGGCCCGGCAACTAAACGGCCTTTCAATCCCAACCGGTTCCATTTTAATTTCCGGTGGTACTGGGATTATGCCGGCGGACTGATGACCGACTGGGGCGTGCACGAAATTGATATTGCCCTATTTTTCATGAATGTAAAGGCACCTAAATCGGTCATTGCATCCGGCGGCAAACTCGCTTACCCCGATGATGCTTCCGAAACACCCGATACGCTCCAGGCAGTGTTTGAATACGACAAGTTCAACATGTTGTGGGAACATGCCACGGGTATCAACGGCGGCAACTACGGCAAAACAGAAGGTATCGCCTTTATCGGCAATTACGGAACGATGGTGGTCAATCGCGATGGTTGGGAGGTGATTCCCGAAACGAAACGGAACGAAGAAGGCATCGTCGTGAATAAAATCGAAGACCTGCCCGATCAGCGCAAACCCAATAACGCCGATTACTTAGCCGATCACCACAAGAATTTTGTCGCCGCCATGGAAGCCAATGACCCATCGATCCTCAAATGCGGCATCGAAACCGGTGCCGTGGCAGCCATCAATGCCCACATGGGCAATGTAGCCTTCAAAACTGGTCGTAAAGTCTATTGGGATGCCGCAACAGGCATGTTCAAAAATGATGCCGAAGCGAATAATTTAATAAAATCGCATTACCAGAACGGGTGGAAGTTGCCTGGTTAGTTCTTTAGTCCCAAGTCTGTTAGTCCCAGGTCTGTAGATTGGACCGCAAGCAGGGCGTTTTGTAGTAATATCCGCCTCAATTGCGGTCTAATCTACAGACCTGGGACTAACTGACTTGGGACTAACTAATTATTCCACCCCCACATCCACCTTATATTTCTCATAATCTGCATAGTCATTGCAATCGGTGGGTACTATGCCGGCCACCCGGATGATGGCATTCCCGATAGCGATCGAATCAGAAAAAACGGCGGGACCTGAACTCACATAGGAAAGGCTAAAGGTGCTGTCGAGGTCGGTTCCTGTTAATTTGAACTTTATATCACACGCACCTTCCCAAAGACAATCTGCATAGCAGGGGCACCGGTATTCATTCGCGCTTTCAAAACAGAGGGTCAAACCCTGTTTTTGAAAAGTGACACATTCCTTGTAATCGAGGGTCGCGGTATTAGTAGTGACAATCCTGGAATTAGATTCTTCCTTGCATTGGGTACAGGCTGCAACTGCAATGAGTGAAAGGGCTGCTGCCCCAAAAGCGATAATTTTCATAATTGAAGGTGTTAATAGTGTGATACTTATGCAAGACGAAGGAATGCTTTCAGGGGTTGGGATATTTAGGGATATTTAGTGTCCGTCGTTACAGTCCTACCGGGCCATAAAGATAAGGTAATCAATGAATTATTCGATATATTTCCAAATTAATTGTAAACTTGCCGGATGAAAATGTCGTTGTTTGCCCAATTGAGTACAA
>JBILHQ010000311.1:0-5431 GCA_044350415.1 Saprospiraceae bacterium
CGAAAATGGCACAACTATTTGGCATTTGCAATCTTTCCGGTGATTTTTTTTATTATTTAACCATAGTCGCGCTGAAGGTATCCTTGTTCCGGGTATTTGTGCTACCTTTGTCCTTATTATTCTCATCAAAAGAAACTAAGGCGTATGGTCTATAACAGCATTTTAGAAACCATTGGCAAAACTCCTCTCGTTCGGCTCAACAAGATTGTTGAGCACATTCCCGCCACAGTTTACGCCAAAATTGAAGGGTTTAACCCGGGTTTAAGCGCAAAGGACCGCATTGCACTACACATGATTGAGCATGCTGAACGAACCGGATTACTTAAGCCCGGCGGCACCATCGTAGATGCAACCAGTGGAAATACAGGTTTTAGTCTTGCAATGGTCTCTGCAATAAAAGGCTATCGTTGCGTGCTTACCGTTACCAGTAAAATATCGGAAGACAAACTCAACAACCTCCGTGCCATGGGCGCCGAAGTGATTTTGTGTCCGAAAGATGCTAAGCCCAGCGATCCGGAATCTTATTACAGCAAAGCACAAAGTATTGCTAAAGAAATTCCTGGCGCTTATTATATCAACCAGAACTATAATTTAGACAACAGTGCCGCTCATTACATGAGTACTGGTCCAGAAATATGGGAGCAAACCCAGGGAAGAATCACTTGCCTGATCGGTTCGGCCAGTACTGGTGGCACGCTTTGCGGAACAGGCCGGTATATCAAGGAACAAAACCCCGACCTGCGTATTGTTGGAACAGATGCCTATGGCTCTGTTCTGAAAAAATACCATGAGACAGGTATTTATGACCCCAACGAAATTTATTCCTATCAGATGGAAGGCGTAGGGAAAAATATTATTCCCGGCAACTTCGATTTCAGTCTGATTAATGAGTTCGTGAAAGTTACGGATAAAGACAGTGCTTTTAAAGCCCGCGAACTGGCCACCAAGGATGGTATTCTTGCTGGTTATTCCAGTGGAGCCGCATTGCAGTGTCTAGATCTGATTCAGGATAAGTTGACGCCTAAAGACGTAGTAGTGCTTATTTTTGCCAGCCATGGCACCAAGTATGTCACTAAAATTTTCAGTGACGGCTGGATGCGCTCGCAGGGTTTTATGCCTGAAGAACAAATCGCACTCGAATCCCTCTGAGGAACGGGAAAAAATAACTTGTCATTTTTGACTGATTTCCATTTTTTGAATATTTAATTATCAATCATATTCATGGATCTTTTTGATCGTATATTACAACAAGCCGGCCCCTTGGGCAAATATGCCGAAGTAGGCGAAGGATATTTTATGTTTCCCCAACTGGAAGGGGAATTGGGCAATCGCATGACTTTTAAAGGAAAAGAGGTCATTTGCTGGAGTATTAATAATTACCTCGGCTTAGCCAATCACCCGGAAGTGCGCAAAGCCGATGCAGAAGGAGCAGCCCGTTGGGGCCTCGCCTACCCTATGGGAGCCCGTATGATGAGCGGCGAATCCAGGCAACATAAATTCCTGGAAACAGAACTCGCGCATTTCGTCGGCAAAGAAGACGGCTATCTCCTGAACTTCGGTTATCAGGGTATCCTGTCGGTGATCGACTCCCTGCTTACCCGCCATGATGTGGTGGTCTATGATGCAGAAAGTCATGCTTGTATCGTCGATGCTTTGCGGATGCACATGGGCAAACGTTTCCAGTTCGCCCATAACGACATCAATGGTTTAGTCAAAAACCTCGAACGTGCCAAACGCCTCACCGAAGAATCAGGCGGCGGTATTCTGGTGATTACGGAAGGCGTATTTGGTATGCGCGGCGATCAGGGCAAACTCCGGGAGATTGCTGCACTGAAAGAGACCTACGGTTTCCGCCTGCTTATCGACGATGCCCACGGCTTCGGCATGCTGGGCAAAACCGGCGCCGGAACAGCCGAAGAGCAAGGAGTAACGGAAGATGTAGACATCTATTTCAGCACCTTCGCCAAAAGTATGGCACTTATCGGCGCTTTTGTCGCCGGCCCAAAGGATATTATCCGCTTTTTGCGGTATAATATGCGTTCACAGATTTTTGCCAAATCACTGCCAATGCCATTGGTGGAAGGCGCTATCAAACGCCTTGAACTACTTCGTACCCAACCGCAATTGCGCGAAAAACTCTGGGATAATGTCCGCAAACTCCAAAGCGGCCTTCAGGAACGCGGCTTCGATATCGGAGATACCAATACTTGCGTAACGCCGGTTTATATGCACGGCGAGGTGGAGGAAGCAATGGCATTAGTAAAAGATATGCGGGAAAATTATGGTGTATTCTGCTCCATTGTAGTGTACCCGGTTATTCCGAAGGGGATGATTATTCTGCGCCTCATCCCAACCGCCGATCACACCGACGAAGATATTCAGCAAACACTCGAAGCATTCACTGCAGTTGGAGAAAAACTGAAATCTGGTGCCTATAAAGCCTGGATACCTGAGATAATTGCATAAGTATGAGGTATGAAGTAGTACAAGATCCATTATATATTCAGGAAGGAACTTATTCTCTTGTACTACTTCATACCTCATACTTCATACTCAATAGCGCTTCCATCCGGTCATATCCTTTTACCGCAGCGTCCAGCAATACAGGATCAACTGATGGGGCAGCAGACTCTGCAAATCGTTGAACCCTACTTTTGGAATGAAAATGGCTGCGTTTCATCATTTTTTCAAGGATACTTTCTGAAAACTTTATTTTCAGGGAGGCCTCCAGTACCGTTATCATTCTTGCAGGTCCCTCTTGGTAATTTAATAAATGGGTATTCCTGTCTGCTGCCGCTATATTGGCCATCGTATCGTAATACCGCCCAAGCAATGACGACAGGTAGGTAGCCCAATCACTGGTGGGCGAAGCCCCGAAGCCGATCATTTCCTTTTCGAGATAGCCTGGAATGGCATGAATCCCTTTCTGCTTTTGCTGAGAATGGAAAACCTCATGCGGCAACCGGTACATTAAAATAAATGGAGTTGCCGGATATAACCTGCGGATAGTTTCGTAAAAAAACAAGTGCCAACTATCTAGTTTCACTACAAAATGCTGCTCACTACCTTTTCTTTTTCGGCCCAGGGCATCAACAGCCGCCATAAAAGCCCGATCAATTTCCTCTTGCTCAATAGCGAGCTCCCGGTATTTCAAACGCAGTATATCATCCAGCAATGGCGGTTCAGAAACGGCAATAAAATCCTGTTCGGTACTCAGCATTTGGGACATTAGGGTGGAACCGCACCGGGATACATGAAAAATGAATGCTCCGGGGACAAGAGAATCAAAACTGGAGGCAGCAGCGGCCAGGAAATCAAGAGAACTGAGCGCCGCCATGGGGTACTTGTTGGGCGATAAATGGCTAATTTTGGTCAGTGTCTCGTAATAAAAAGGCTCCATAAACTGCGTTTCATTAAAGTAAAACCATTGGCATAAAGGAGGCGTATTATTCGCAAGAATTTTCACCGGCAACCATTCGCTTAAAACAGGTGCGATAGGTACTTGCGGCCTATCCAGCGTTTTTTTTTCCGTCAATTGTTGTTCGAGTTGCACAATGAGCGTCCGGGCTGCATCAGAATTCATCAGGTAAAGGTGCTCCAGCATCTGATGAATGGTCTGATGGTCGTACACCTTTTGCTGGTTTTCCAATGAAAAATCATACCCGGCTTTTTTAAACAGCTCGTCGGTCCATTCATTGCGATGTCCATCAATAACTAAATGAATACGGCGGGTGGTCCCATGGTGTGTGACGCTGTGTGGAAGATCAAAATTGGCGTACCAAAGCGTGCCGGGCTGCATATTCATTTTTTCATCATCCACCACGAAATCGACACCATCATCTGTTAAAATCGGGATATGCAGGCGAAAACACCCATATTGATATCCGAGACCCTGATCGCGGTGTTTTTTTATTTCACTACCGGGAGCCAGGGCCAATAGCCTGACAGATTCTATCGGGCATTTCATCATCTCCACAATTTCCTGGAAATATGGACACTGCAACAGAAGCGGGGTGTTTTTATATTGCACGTCTGCGGTCGCCAGGATATGTGTATGGTCTCCTGTGGCCGACCGCAGCGCGATACCATTCCAGGTGCCGTCATAGTCTTTTTGGTTGAAATGGGCTGTCCATTGCTCTGCTTCACATACGGCGAGGTCGCGGGTGAGTTTTTCAAGGTCAAATTGATAAGGCAATGAGAAAAAACGGTTGTCGGTGGACATATAATAAAGAATATGTTAGGTTTTTGAGGGCACCTATTTGGTATTTCAGGGCAAATATAAAGAAAAATATACCATTGAAAACATAGTCAATTGATTTCATTAAAAACCCTGAGCCATAACAGGTAATCTGTTTATCTTTGGGCCGAACTTGAAAGGATTCATTACCAACAATGGAAGAAACTGTATTAGCACCTCCAACCCCTGAACAGATTGAGAAGTACCACAACTGGTGGTCCGGATTATCTGCGCTCTGGAAAAAAGCTTTTAATGAAGCATATCTTCGGCAAACCAGCGAAGAGCCCCTGAGTGACGAATTAATGCATACGCTCTGGAATGCCCCTGCACTTCGCTTTGCCGGGCCCACAGCCATACACCCCAATATGACTTTTGAACTGGAAGACCTGTCTGGCATTACAGCATTAACCAATGTGACAATCCTCGTCGTGGTGCACCAGCAGATTACTTCTCTTGAGCCTTTAGTGGCATTGACTAACTTGCAGTCACTATTTGTTTTCAATAACCAGTTGACCGATATCAGCCCTGTGGCAAAATTGGGCCATTTAAAGGAACTCTATTTTCAGAGCAATCTGGTGGAGTCGCTCCAGCCACTGGAACACCTCACCGGGCTAAAAACGATTTACTGTAATTACAACAGGATTGCATCGCTGGAAGGCATTGGCGAACAACATGCTGACACATTAAATCAATTCATCTGTCTTCCCAACGAGTTACTGCGCGACCGCGAGGTAATGCGCTTTGAGCGGGAAGCTGGTATTCGGGTTACAAAAGCATGATTTTATGCATATTTCTGGCGCTTATCTGACTGTTCCCGGGTTGCTGAAACCGGAAGAAATCGTTTTTTTAGAAAGACTGCTGCATACTGTAACCTTTGAAGATGGCACCGCTACGGCTACTGATGCAGCCAAATCAGTGAAAAAAAACCTTCAGATGCCTAAAACGGGCAGCATAGAAAAACAGCAGATTGATGGTATCTTTTTTCATGCACTTTCCAACAGCCCCCTGATTCAGGCAGCCGTGATGCCTACCCGCATTCTGCCTCCTACGATCAGTAAATACGAGCTTGGAATGCATTATGGTGCACATGTGGACAGCCCCATTATGGGTGATCCACAGATGGGCGTCATTCGCACCGATGTGGGCATGACCCTGTTTCTTTCCGATCCGGAAACGTATGAGGGCGGCGAATTG
>JBILHQ010000007.1:0-60718 GCA_044350415.1 Saprospiraceae bacterium
AATGGCACCTATTATGCCGTCTACCATATTCAAACTTACGGGCTTTGGACCGGTCAATCACCTGAATACATTTCCAGTCGTATCGACAGTATTATCTATGAGAAAGTGCCTGGAAAAATTCAGGAAAGGAAAAAACTAACCGCGCCATTCCCCGGCCACGAAATAACCACCCGCACCCGTCGGGGAGATATCCAACGATATAAAATCTTTATCACCCCTTACGATATTTTCATGTTTATGGCTGGTGGCAACGGCAGCTATGTAGGTGGGCCTGAAGCGACTCAGTTTTTTAACAGTATCAGGATCAATGAATCCAAATTAAAGCCAGTTCATCAATCAACCGTAGTGCAGCCGGCACATGGCGGTTTCAGTGTTACCTTCCCGATCCCGCCGGCTATTAATACGGCCGATAATGAAACCATAGAAAACCTTTATGTCGCCGCATACGATGATGGCCCCGACAGCGCGTTCTATTTTGTAACCCGTGTGGATTATCACGATTTGGATTTCATTGAGGAGGATACTTTTGAGATGAATATTATTTGTGAAAAAATAGCGGAGCAATTCACCAAAAGCCATCCCGAATACCACCTTATTTCCAGTACGCCATTCCCCACCCAGGAATTTATGTTCCAGTCGGACAAGGATAAATCACATTATTTCGGTCGTATTGTTATCGACGGCCCATCTTACTACCTGATTGGAAGCAGAAATGTGACGGGTAAAAAACCGGAACAATTTTTAAACTCTTTCACTATTTTGCCAAACAAATGGCCGGAAGGGTTTGCCGAAAAAACAGATACCGTTGGCTTTTTCCAAGTGTTACTTCCCAAAAAAGAAGAGAAACCTCTGAGCCCATTGTTTATCGCCCTCAAAAAAATCGGGGAGGAAATCCAGGAAAAAGCAAGGGCCCAGTACCAGGGAGAATATATGGAAGACCAGGGCTCTGTCAACAGCGCCTTTGAATCGGTTACTACAGGCGAAAAAGTATATTATTCTAATACTAAATTCAATACCAATAACTATCCCGATTTTGATTCGCTGCAACGCAGTATTAAAATGATAACCACAGCCAACAATACAATGGCAATGCAATCATCGAATGTCACCAGATCGGGCGATACGTTGATTATTTTTGAATATGCAGCGCAGGATACCAACAGCAATCGGGGCGTTATTTCCAAGATATTTGTGGGTTGCAAGCGGCGATACAGTCTCACAGCGTTGGTTAATTTAGATGAACCACGCAGCGCTTTTGTAACCAATATTTTCAACACTTTTACGCCAACCGATACCAGCCTGCACAACCGGATCAGGTTCGGTGACCGCGATTTAAGTTTCCTGAAAAATATTTATGCCCCCGATACCCTTACCCGGAAAAAAGCAATCAGTGATCTGTTATCCTTTGGCTCGTTTAATTTTAAACCAGGTGATTTTCAGGTGATTAAAGCCGCCATCGAACAGGAAGGCTTTCATAAACTCAGTTTCAATAACAAACGGGCACTGTTGAATGCCATGGGCCATACCCGTTCGCCGGAAACATTGAATTTCCTCCAATCATTTTATGTTCAGTATGCAGATTCAGTAAGGTACCAGGAATTGGCCCTGAATAATATCGCGGCGCAACATACCAAAACAGCATTTGAGGCCGTGTTTGACCGGTGGTTGCAATCCGCAGCATATCTGGGGAATGGCTATTTCAGCATTTTATATGACCTCTCCGACACGCTCGAACTGGCACGGCACTTCGTTCCACAATTGATGGATCTTGCGAAAATTAATGCCTACAAAAGTGCTTCCTTACGGGTAATCAAAGATATCTATGAAAAGGGGTACACCAAACCCAAATCCTTCAAGTCTTTAAAACCTGCATTATGCAATGAAATGCAATACGCAATTTCAATGAACCGCTACAATGAAGAGTTGAAAAATGACAAACTGGAATATGGTAATTACGGTAGCCAAGGCTATTATCAAGGCGACCCCAATACCTACACATCAGATGATTCGGAAGTGGCCATGCAATTGCTGATGCCTTTTTATGAAGACGACTCGAAGGTGAAATCGCTCTTTGATGATATGCTGAAGTATGGCGACGAAAACATGAAATTGGGCGCTATACAATTGCTGTTGAAAGCCCATAAAACAGTTCCCAAAGAAATAATCCAAAAACTGGCGTCGAAAGATAAAACCCGATTCGAATTGTACAAAACATTAGCGGAAACCCAACAGTTGGACCGGTATAGTAATTGGTTTTCCGATACGCTTTCCTTAGTAAAATCGTATGTGGTTAAAAACATTACAGAAGACGAATTAGATTCCGTGCGGTTTGTCAGCAAACATAAGTCGGTGATCAATAAGCAAGCGGCCACACTTTTCTTTTTTGAATACAAGCGCAAAAAAGTAAAGGAATGGACGCTGGCTTATGTCACTTTACCTGCTGATCTGGGTGTCGGGAAAAAAGGCGGCAATGCGAAATATCCGGCCACTTATCCATCTTATGAGTATGGAGATCCCTATGGTCAAGGTAACCAATACGCCGTTCAGACAATTGGCTCCCTTGATACCGCAAAAGAAAAAAAGGAATTCATTGATAAAAAGGTCGGTGAAATTCGCTTTGATGGCCGGAGACGGTACAAACAGGACCGGAGAAATTATTACGAAGAGTGAGGAACTATCTCACCACGGTAATATCACCTTTCACCACCTCCACAACACCGCCATTCTTTTCCACTTCCAGTACATAAAAGTACACCCCGGGTTGAACTGGCTTGTTTTTCCATCGGCCATTCCAACCTTGTGAAGGATCATTGGGAAGAAAATTATTGTTGTCAAAAATCAACGCTCCCCAGCGGTCATATAAGCGCAGGTAAGTAACCCGGGTCACTTCCCGGCCCGCATATACCGTCATTACAGCGTTGTCGCCTCCCGACTCCGGCGTAATAATATTGGGAATAAAAACATGATCGTCCCGCATCACCGTAATCTGTATATCCTCGGTGACCACGCAGCCCTCGCTGTTGGTCACCGAGACTATATAATTGGTGGTGCGCACAGGTTTGGCCAATACACTGCTTGAGTCTGAAACAGACAGTGTGTTCGCCGGCGACCACATAAAAAGACTTGCACCAGGGGACGTTACTATTGCCGTTAACCAAATGGAATCGCCTAAAACGATGGTCTGGTCGGGCCCTAATTCAACAAAAAACGACAATGAAGCGTCGACAATTTCTGTATCCTCTGCCGTACAGCCATTAATATCCGTGATTTGCAGGTGATAATCGCCCGATGGTAGTCCGTCAATAGTGAGTGGAAGACTGTTGATTGGGACACCAGTTTTATGATCAAATTCCATATTATAAGGCGATACTCCCCCCATTACTGTTTCAAGAATAATTTCCCCACCTTTTATATCGTTACAATCAGGAGGAACTGATTGTACCTGAAAACGAACAAGTTCTGGTTCCGTGACGGTCGTTGTACCAGTACCCGAACACCCTGTCTGGTCTGATACTGTATATTGATAATCCCCGCCAGATAAGCCAATCAATGAGCTATTGCCCCCCCCGGTACTCCATAAAAAAGTGTATGGCCCATTGCCTCCGGATGGCTGAAGATTAATCGACCCATCGGTAGCATAATGACAGGAAACACCATACCCGTTATAGTTGGAAGTCACTACCGTGGTAGTTACGGGCACTACCGATACTTTTGCTGCCCCCTGAATAAATCCCGGGCAATCATTGCCCGAGAATACAACAGCACCGAGGGAATAAGTAGTGGTAAGACTCGGTTGCACCGTAAAAACAAAAGTTCCCTGCACATTAGAAAACAAGACCGCAGGACCATTACTGCTCAGGATTTCCACCGATGCAGCATTGGCATTGTCCAATTGCAGGGTCAAACTGGCCGTTTGACCAGGGCAAATCGTAGGTGAACCAGTCAGGGTCAATACCGGGCGTTCCTTAACCCGGATCACCACCTTTCCTGTGGCCATACCACTGCAATTGGCATCGCTGATGGATACCATTTCAAAAACCTGTTCCGCCTGGATATTGGCACTGGAAATCACAAACCCCGGCAAGTTGGTGGTAATTTCGGGTAATAAAACGCCGTTCAACTGATAAGTGAACTTAAAAGGCGGACTACCGATTAATGACAAAGGGATTTGAAAATTTTGTCCCTTGCAAATCACCGTGTCTATTGGTTCCAGCACCACCGAAGGCGGCGCATGAAACTGAACGCCTATCCCCCCGCTTAAACTGGTACAAGGCTCGGTAAAACTGATCGTACCATCGGGCAATAAATCACCAGCTACTGCAAAGATGAAATAGATGGTTGCTATACTCATTCCAGGTAAAAACCCAAATACAGGCGTATTACTGGTCGCCAAAATACTTTGCGGAATCAAGGCCGGGTCGTCGCAAATAAAATACTGCAACCCGTCATTCTGGTCCAGTACTGCATCATTATTTAACACGGCTGCAACCATTCCACCCACACAGGCATCTGGTTGAAGTGCCGTTAAGGTGCCCGCATCTGTGGCACAAGCACAGGTGCCGCTGCCGCTGGTTGTTGAAGAACAGCCAAAGGCACTACTCACAGTTATGGTATAAGGAGTGACAGCATTGTAACTGTCTGATACAAAAACAGTATCCGAAATAAAGACGCCTGTAATACCGGACACTGTATATGCCGCATTGAACACTGTTCCATTGGAAATACCGAATTGGAGGGTATAGTGCAGGTTGTCAGCATCACATATTTGTTGTAAACCCACAATAACCGGCACAGGATTGACCGTTACGGTAGCAGCGATAACTCCGGTGCCGGGGCAACCATTGGCGATCAGGTTTTTAACTTCGTAAACCGTGGTCACTGTTGGCGCTACATTGTAAAAATTGAATGATCCATTAGCATTGGTGACTGCTTGATACAATACATTATTGGCAAATAAGCCAAATGAATAATTGCTGCTTCCTGCAAGTTGTATCAATAAAGGAGTGGTTTGACCTGCACAAATGGTACTGTTACCAGATACCGCAGCGGTGATATTGTTCCGCCAGATTACCGCAACTGCATTAGACAAACTCAGGCAGGGGTCAGAAAAAACAATGCCGCTACTGCCTTTTTTTCCCACTACTGCCATTGCGTAATAAACCGCACCAGCAATCACCGGCCCGGAAGGAAATGGAATATTGGGCGTGTTACTTTGGGATTTTATGTTCCATGTAGTGGGATTGGTGCTGGTTGCCAATATGTAAATCAAGGTATCGGAAGCCGTAAAAGCACTTCCCGTTACTGGCTGCAAGTTCACTGGCAGCCCATAGCAAAGCCGCAGCGTATCACCTGCGAGAACGCCCGCTGTGGTGATACAAAAGCAATTAGAAACACCTGCCACTGTATCTGCACCACAAAGCCATTTATCGGTGATCGTGGCTAAAAAAGGATCAGCCTCTGCAATAGGACCGGAGGTAAACAACCCCGTTTGTACATCGTAATGCCCGGATAATCCTGCAATACTCACAGATGGCAAATCCCCGCTAATAACGGGAAAAACAACATTGTATGTTCCGGCAGCCTGATCGCACGTGAGTACAGGAGTGCCAGCCAATGGGCGCGTATAGACAACCACCCGGGCGGTATCGTCCAGTGAAGCGGAGCAGTTGGCGTCACTGATTCCAGTCAGAATAATATTGGAGGACACCAAAAATGGTCCTGTAAAGTGGAAAGGTGCCTGAACCCCTGTAGCTGTAATACTTTGTCCATCAAGAATATACGTCAAGTCATATATACCGGAACCCATCAATTGTACGGGCAAAAGGACCGGAGCACCTGCACAAACTTCCACATCGCCCGGTAAACTGGCGGTGGGCAAGGGGCGCCAAATCACCGGGCGACCGGGCGATACCGACAGACAAATATCATTCAGCGCAACCTGACCATTTCCTGCGTCGTTACCGGCGATAGCGGAGACATAATAGGTAACGCCGGTTTGAAGAGCACCTGAAAATGCAAAATCAGGTGTGGAGCTCCAGGCAAGAATAGTGCCTGTGGGCAAAGAAGGCTGGGTGTGTAAAATAAATCGCAGGACATCGTTACCGTCTAATACCTGATCGGAATTAGGGGTAGTCGTGGCCGGTTCACCGACACATAATTCCAGCGGAGTAGTATTTACTGTACCCGCTTTTGTCATGCAATTGCACGTGTTGGGGCCTGTAACCATCACATTGCCGCAGTTATTGGCATCCCGAAACGAAAAATTGTAATTACTCGCGATCGGGATGGGTTGACTGACAAATTGATTGCCCAAAAACGTCCCGCTGCCGCTAAGCAAAGTATAAGGTGCAGTCCCCCCTGTAATATCGAATGAGGCAGTATAAGTACCTGCCAGCAAATTGCAATTGAGTACAAGATTGGTGTACGCAGGTGGATAATTGATAAAAATCACCTGGGAATCAGTCTCCAGTTGCACACAACCCGGGGATTCAATCGAGATCAATTTGTAGACAGTGGTTTGGGTAATATTGGCCGGAATGGGAATTGGACTGTCCTGCACGGTTACCGGCGGTTGTACCTGCCCATTGATGGCGTAAGTAAGCGTAAACGGAGCAGTTCCCGTCAAATTGACCAGTAAGGTGGTGCTTAAGCTATTGCAAAAAGTAAGGTCACCCGATAAAGTCGCATTGGAGGAAACATAAATAAAGAACTCGGCTATACCGCTCACGATCCCCGGGCATCCTTGTGCCGAAAGGCTCACCAACTGGTACTTGGAGTACATTACCGGATTCACAAATATTTTAAAAACAGGCAATGACGTTGTGATCGGTGCCTGTGCCATTCCATTGATGGCATAGATAAAAGTAAAAGGGCCTGTTCCGGTGAAGGAAATAGTAACGGAATCGCCTGTCCCGTTAAAACACAAATCACCGCCCCCCGTCAGTACGCCGGAAGCCTGTATTCCTGTCACCGACACCGTCCCTGACGCCACAACGGGAACACTGTTGGCAGTCGCATTAATCATTCCAATAATATTTATACCCGCAGGAATGGGTAACGAGAAGGTAACCGGTTCGGTATTGGCAATTACAGGAGCTTGTGCCACGCCATTGACCATCGGCGTGAAAGAAAATGGCGCGGTGCCCGATGTAAAATCAACTGAAAAGGTAGTCGTTTGACCTGCGCAAATGGCATTGGCCCCGGAGAGCGAAAGGAATGCGGTGTCATTAGCGAATGGCTGCATTGCCAGTGCCGAAGCCCCACAAACAGGCAATAACATCAGGAATGTAAAAGGCCACTTACCTTTTATCCGCTGCACCCATGGCAAGCAAAAAGAGATAAAAAAAGAGGGGGTAACCGGGGCGGTATTGCCAACAATCGTCTGCATGGGAAAAAGTGAAAAAGGATTATAAATGAAGAGTAAAGGTACAGCTAATCGAACCATAACCCAGTTTCGTTTTTTTCAAAAAGTTGATATTGAAGTATTATTATCCATTCAATTGTAGGTTTATGTCATCAAATTTATTGAGATTTGCAGGAAAATCCAAACGCGCCTCCACCCATTCAACTAGTTTCTTTTCAAATGGCCATTTTTAACTGGAATACTATCATCCCTAATATACCCGATACCTGGCGGCAAACAGAAGGTAAAGGTATCAGAATTGCTTTTCTCGATTCTGGCGCTAACTTAGATACGCCCACTTTGAAGCACCTGAAACTCCCGGGACACCAGTTCAATGTGGCGTTGCCCGACTTTGATATCCCAAAATCGATCAGTACTGGCGGAAACGACGATGTGACAGACCAGCAGAGTTTTGGGATATTTCACGGCACCTCCTGCCTGAGTGTACTGGCTGGAATGCCCGAGAGTGCCACTACGGGCATCAAAGGAGTGGCCCCGCAGGCAGAAATCTTTGTTTTCCGGATTATGGAAAGCGATATCACCTTTAATAAAGGGCACATTCTTGATGCTATTGAAATTGCCCTGAGTAAAAATGTAGATATTATTGTGTGCAGCGTTTTGCCCTCTTTTGAAGGGTCCTATACCGATGGCCGGCGCGACGATTTGTATGCAAAAATAAAAGAAAAAAATATCGCACTTGTTACCACCGTTACCAATACCACCCGACTCAATGTCCTGACCAATATGCTTTTCCCTTCCAATCACCCTTTGAGTATCGTGGGTGGGGTCGCACAAGTTCCCATCCTTGCGCCCAAACCTGATGTCAATATGCTTTTTCACGATATCAGTTTTCTCACGTCTCCAGTTACGGTGGGCGGTTTGAAAGATAAAGATGCTAAGCCTTACCAAATGATGCCTTGCTCCAGTAGCCAGGCGACCGCTGCATTGGCGGGGATAATTGCACTGGCAATGAGCCAGATGCAACAACGCCCGGAGAGAAGTGATTTGATAGCAGCCCTGAAAACGGCCTTCCATTCCACTTACGATCCAACTGCAATGATGACACAAAAAACACCCGGCTACTTTTCAAAAGCCTAAACCATTTTACCAATAACACCATGACGAACAAATATCTAATATTGCTGCTTGTTCTTTCGCTTTTCGGCGGCTTTTTGCAGGCACAATCGCAGGAAGGGCTGCTGGAAAAAGCACATGTGATCGCACAATTTATGGGTGTGAAAGAAAAACACCTGTTTTTGAAAACGGATGAGGTTTCTACCAGTACCTACATACCACTGTTGAAAGCCGCTATAGGAAGCGATTCCACGGCAACGCTGGCAGATCTGTTGGATAGTTTAGGAGACAATCCATTTATCGGCCGCGGACAAAGCGCTGCAAAAGTCTGGATCCTCGCTGATCCGCAGACCAGCTTAGGCGCGTTTACCACCAGGCTTGGCGCACAACATAAAAGTGCCCCTAATTTCAGTGTGACTACCGTAGCCGATGGCATTGCCAAATTCTTAGTCACCCGGGTGAAGGAAGAACTGAGTATTGCTTTTTTTAAACAATTTCAGGAAGATTTGAAGCAAGATACCTTCTTGAGTACGGTATTTCCGGCCACTACCTCCACCCTTGCGTTAGTCGGTTCCGATGTTTATCAGTTCAATCTTTACCTGGCATCGCTGCGGGAGAGTTTTGATAAGGATGTAAAAACCCTACCAGTCAATTTCAGGGCATATATCATGGATACGAACCTCATCAAATCTCCTAAATGCCAGATCCTGCTCGAAGACGCCCTGCTCTTGTCGCAAGACCTGATCGATGGCAAAGCGCCGGATGAGGTGATCAACTATTTTGCCACGCAGGCTTCCATTCAGCAACCCGCCCGGATTGAATTACTGCCCAAGCCAGAGCAGGGGCAAATGGTTGATTTGGCAGCCGGCCTGAAAGTGCTCAACCTCTTGTCGCAATCACTCTATACTTCAGAATCTGGAAAAAATGGCTGGCTCGACCCTGCAACAGTATCCCAATACCTTGGCGAACCCAATACCAGAATTGTTTATCTGGCACTGCTGTGGCAACACAGCAACAATATCACTTTCAGTGATACCACTACGGTACAAAGTTATCTGACGAAGATGGCGATAATAGAAAAAAAAGGGACCCAATTGGTTTCCCTGCTGAAGACTTTTTCGCAAAACTGCAACGACGCAGAAAAAGCAATCGCTGATTACCAGAAAGACGGGGCAAGCATGAATTATGAACCTTATTACCGGTTTATTGAGGCCGTTCTAACGCTTTTGGAGACAGGCGTACAATTCAAAACAACGATCGCCGAAATAGCTGGCGACTCCACCGACCAAAGGTTTCTGAGTGGCATTCGCCACCTCAATGAGCTCAACTTCGACGTTCGCCAAAAAAATTACGCTGCTGCTGTCAATGATCTGGTGTATGTATTGCAATCCCTGTTGCCCGAAATGAGCAGCGCCCGGCGCGAAAAAGTCTTCAAATACGGCCATTTTATTGCTGCCGTAGCCTCCGCCGAAAATTCCGACCAGGTAGCGGCGGCCATCGATGCCGTAGCCATTCCACCCGGCAGTTCGAAGGTAAAAAAGCAGAGTTACTTTTCATCAGCTATTCAGGCTTATACAGGCGTGGCAGCAGGCGGGGAAAATTTGTCGGGAGTAGGTGAAAGTACTTTTGCAGCGCTCTCTGCACCGGTTGGTATTAGTTGTAGTTGGAAATTCAGGGATTTAACCCCTACTAAAAAAGGCAAAAAAAGAACACCCGGCAGTTTCAGTTTATTTGCTCCCGTGATCGATGTGGGTGCGCTGGTCTCCTATCGTTTTAACGACCCAAACAGCAATGACCTGCCCGAATTAAAATGGAGCAACCTGCTTTCCCCAGGCCTGTATGCTGTATTTGGATTTCGGAACAACCTGCCCATTTCCCTCGGATTAGGGGCACAACGCGGTCCTAATCTGCGCAAAGTGACGTCCGGCACCATTGACCAAACCGCCAGCGCCTGGCGTTACGGAGTGTTTATGTCGGTGGATATTCCGGTGTTTAATTTGGTGGTGCAGCCCAGGAAAAAGTAGTTTTTTCGCATGGGGAACTGTGGAGAAAAAGGCAATGTCCTCCTGAATGAAGTGAAGGAGTGGATTTTGGCGACCGCTCCGCGTGAGGGAGGGTGAAATAATAAGTTTCTCGCGATAAATTTCGCGCAGATTTTACACGGATTTTTTTGCGCAGATTTTACACGGATTTTTCCCGTAGATTACACAGAAAAAATATAGCGACAATCAACCCAACCACAAGAGAAAATCTGTGTAAAATCTGCGCGAAACCATGTCGCGTAAGGTGAAGTAAAAGAAAAAAAGGGTAAAAGAATAAAAGTGCAAAGGGTGCTAATCCTGGGCTAAACGGAAACCGATATAGCTGCTCCTGCCTGAGGCGTTGACCCAGTAGCGATTCGCGACGCGGCAGATATCGTCATTGTAGTACCACGACCCGCCACGCAACACACGACGGGCAGCATCAGTTTCCTTGGGATCCGAGCAACCCGGATAAGGTCCCCAGTTATCCTGGCACCATTCCCACACATTACCACTCATATCGTAAAGGCCCAGTTCATTTGCCGCTTTCGTGCCTACCTCATGGGTTTTACTACCTGCATTGTCATCATACCAAGCCACATCGCCAATGGTATTACTGCCTGCATATTCATATTGGTGGCGTTTTTTTCCGCCCCGGGCCGCAAATTCCCATTCTGCTTCTGTGGGGAGTCGAAAACGGCGGCCATACTTCTGGTTGGCTTTGGTGATAAAATTCTGAATATCATTCCACGATACCTGCTCCACGGGGCACTCTGCACAGTCCTTGAAATTAGAAGGATTGCTGCCCATTACTTCTAACCAGTCGGCCTGCGTCACTTCGTACTGGCCAATGGCGAAATTGCTCACCTGCACCTCATGGGGCATTCATTGCTGCCGGTTCCACCCATGGTGTAGGTATCTCCTTCCACCGGGACCATGGTCAGGCCTGACTTTTTCCGGTGAGCGACCGGGCTGGCGATAGTGGCAGTAATCCGGGGTTTGGTGACTGGTTTGCTTTTAACAGCAGTTGGTTTCGTTGCGGGCTTTTCAGGTGATGGCTTCTTTGGTTTGGATGGAAGTATTTTTGCCTGTGCTTTAGCGATTAAAGCGTCCAGATCTGTGCATTTGGCAGCATCCGGCATTTTTTTTGCTTTTTGCCAGGCTGACTTGGCACCTGCATAATTACCAGCCTTGAACCGTGTGTGGCCTTCATCGCGCATGGTGCAGCAATCGCAGTCCTGCACAAGTGCGAAAACAGGAAAAAGAAGGAGAAGGAGTATTCGGAATAGCATGCGGGTGTGTTTTGGGTTGAATGGCTGTTTTTTTTAAGGAGAAACAAAACTACGAAAAGTCTGGGATTCAGTTATTCATGTGAATAACGGGTTAAAATGATACGGGGGGAGGGCCGGACACTACCCAAAACGAAATCTGTACTATTAAGTAACATGAACTCGGAGACAATAAATTTGATATTCAATGTATTATACAAATAGAAGTAACTATTTTCTACATTTTCCGTAGAGGAATATCGAACACCGAATATCGAACACCGAATGTCGAAGTAGCGTATAGTACACCGTAAATGGGCCTTTTTAATGCCATTCCTTAATATTAGCCAATAATGCAAGTGTACGCTACGCTACTTCGACATTCGGTGTTCGATATTCGGTGTTCGATATTCCTCTACGATATTCCTCTTCATAGGAGATGTGGGTAATCGTTAGCTTTTAGACCCACTCTACGCTACTTCAGCGTTCGATATTCGGTGTTCGGTCTGGGTTACTGAGCCTGTCGAAGTATCGATGTTCCTCTACAGAAAAAGAGAACACATATTTGCTCAATAACGAGTAAATATCTCCGAACTCAGGTTAAACAAGCATTTCCATTTGGAGCCCTGCAAGGGAGCTGTCACCATTTCCGCAGAAAAAGCGGAAAGGTAACATCTCCCGATCCCGGTTATTGCTGCCTGAAACAATAGGTTGCCCAAATCGGCGTTCCGGGAAAAGCCAAAGACCTGTTAAAAGAAAAAAAAGCAGAAAAAACGAAAGAACAACCAGCCGAAAAGCCCGCACCAGCCGAATCTACCCGGGAGACACCGTCCCCAACCGAATCATCTCCGGCGGCTAAACCCCAGGAAAAGACCACGCCCAGCAGAAGCAGAACAGAAGAGCGAAGCGCATCCCAGGACAAAACCGTCCCTAAATCGACCGTAGACCTGGATTTTGACAGCGAGCCCTTCCAGCCCGCTATCGCATGGGCAAGTCTGCTGTCAGAAAACTGCTGGTACTACAATATCACCAACGGCGAATTGCACCTCAAGAACCTGTAAGTGTCTTTTCTCCCAAAAAAGACCAAAAGCGGGGAAGCGGTCAGTTATGCCAGTTATTCCAATAAAGTCCCGTTATTGCGGATGGATGTGGTCGATACGCAGACTGGCGCGGTAAAAGGCTCTTTACACTATAATGCCGATGCCGGCTCGCTACCGTTCTATGATATGGAGCAATTGACGGGCATGAATTACGCTTTTTCTGTCAAGGTATTGGAAGGGAGTTATGAATTGCCGTTTTGGGCCGGCACTAAACACTTTTACACCTACCCTTTCCAGGTGGATAAAAAGACCAATGCCGATCCTTACGCGCCGGTTCATGATTTTTATTTCCTCCATGGGCCGTGGGAAGATTGGGGGCACGTGGAATTTGGGCCAGACGGCCATTTCATTTTTAATTGTTACCTCACCTACCAAACCACCACTGTGCCTAATTCGGCCAGATGGAATGTGCGAAAATCCAATAAATACTTAGTCAAACTCTACCGGGAAGGAAAAATGGTGGCAGTACACAACCTTAATTCAGAAAACAAATTCAATGAAGGTGATATTCAGTTGGACAACGGCAAATGGCGGAAATATGATGCCACTTTGCATAAATACCCGGTGCCCAATAAAAATGACAAGCCGTTTTTCAAAAAGGAAGACCTGAAAGACGGCAATTATACGGTCGAAGTGCTACTGAAAGACGAAGCAGGCACCACCATCACCCACAAGTATGGGTTCATTGTAAAGGACAATGCTGTTGTTCCGAATGAAAAGGCCGACCGCACGAAAAATACGAATCCGCTACAGGTGCTGGAACAAGGGCGGGACAGATTTTTTGTAAAAAAGATGTAGGCTCTTCATGGAACAGTAATTATCGCTGATCTCCAATTAAAATAACAGATTGAAACAATTTTTGGAGTATTTTGCAGGGTGGCTAAACAGCTGCCCTGTACTTACACATCTAATATTATCCCATTATGAATAAAAAATTACCTGTCACCTTCTTGTTGGCGCTGATTATTAGCGCCGTAAATGGGCAACTCGCCTGCATGGATACTACATTTGGTCCCAACGGTTTGGTCAATCCACCTGTTGGGAACACCTATAAACAAGTGGAGCCGAGAATGTTACTGCTGCCCGATGGGAAAATAATTGTTCGGGAGATCCGTCTGCTGAGTGATGGTATCCTGTTGAGAGAATGGTGGATACATCAATTTCTTCCTGACGGCGTTTTCGACAATAATTTTGGCGTGAATGGTTCGATACTACTCAATCCAGGTGATTTAGGAGCTTATGCGCCATTGGGCGATGCATTGCAGATCTTGCCATCCGGAAAAATATTGACAGCCTGCCGTATCAGCGACCAAAACGGCATCCGGTCGACGATTATTCAGTTGAATGCCGATGGTTCTTTCGACACTACTTTTGGCACCAATGGCCGGGTAATTTTTAATGATTATCCACCTCTTTCCGGCCTTGTCCCGCTGTTACAGGATGTTGTGTCGAGGAGTGATGGAAAAACAGTGCTCATTTACCATTCCATAGGGACAGGATATAAAGATTATGGTTTCCGGCTGCTGGAGCCAGATGGATCTGTTGTAGGAACCACCGATAGTATTCAATGGAAGATAACGCCCGACCGGGAAGAGGATTTCCGGAAGATGATTGCCTTGCCGGATAATGAATTAATCATTTGTGGGTCATCCCAACCGATAGGCGGCGATTCCTCTTCCATGGATATTTCGCTGATAAAATTGAATGGCGCGCTTCAAAGAGACAGTACATTTGGGACCAATGGCGAAGTGACCAGCGACATTACGGGGTCTTATGACAACTCCAGTGATGTTCAGTTATTACCAGATGGGAAATTTTTAGTCTGTGGATTGGATTACCGCTACCCCTACCAGCATCTTTCACTGGCGCGTTTTGGGGCCGGTGGCACTCCCGATCCCGATTTTGGCAATAATGGAACCTGGGATTACACCGGATTACTGGATGCCCCTTCACCCAATCAATATTATCCCAATACCTTGCTTAGTCTGGACATTTTTCCAAATCAGCGTTTTGTGGTAAGTGGCTCTGTTAACAGACCCGAAGCGCCCTGGAAAGAAGGGGGTGGATATTATCATTTCAACGCCAATGGGGCCTCCGATACAACGGTTAATCCAGCAGGTGTGGTGTGGTTCCCGGATATTGAATTCAATACTTACTTTGGTCTTCTGGACATTAAAGTACTGCCCGACGAGCGGATACTGGCTTGCGGTACTACCTGGGCCGGCCTTGGAGCACCCACTAAACCTGCGTTGGCCCGCTTTCTGCCTCAACCAGGTGCCGTGGTATGGTATCAGGATCTGGATGGCGACGGGTATGGAAATGACTCCCTGTTCGCCGCAGTTCAACCGCAGGGATATGCGCCATCCCCGGGTGACTGCGATGATCAAAATGCGGCAATTAATCCAGGCGCAACAGAAATTTGTGACAATACCATCGATGACAACTGTAATGGGCTGACAGATGAGGACAACCAACCTCCTGTCGCTGTTTGTATCGACAATTTAACCGTTACCCTCGACGATACCGGACTTTTCACGCTAAATGCGGCACTGATAGACAATGGCAGTACCGACAACTGCGGTATTTTGACTACAGCAGTTTCTCCAGCGCAGTTTTCAGTGCTTAATCTGGGCAACAATACCGTCACCCTGACCGTCACTGATGCTTCGGGAAATGAAAATACATGCCTGGCAGTGGTTGAGGTAACACAGACCATCGGTACTACCGCCATCGCTGGCCGGGAATGGCTGCAATTGTCCCCCAATCCGGCAAAAGATCAATTGATGCTTTATTTTTCAGAAGCATTACTGTCAGGGTCCGTACATGTGGATATATCTGACCAAAGGGGTCGGATGGTGGTATCCCAAGAAGAACTCTTATTACAAAGGCAGCTGCAGCAGGCATTAGATATCTATGGATTGCCGGCGGGTAATTATTATTTACGGGTAATTGGAGGAGGTAACAAAATAATGGTGGCGCAGTTTAGTAAAATGTAGGTCTAATCCTCTAATTTATGAAAAATATACCTGTCGGACCTTTTTGAATAATACCCGAACCAATTGGCACCACCAAAGCGGAAAGTACCTCTTGCGCGCGCAAGGGTGAATACACCCGTTTCATCATCTACAATATTGCCTATTTGTTGTTGAAAATTATGGGGCAACCAGCCGTCAGTATGGCTAAAATCGGTCGCATGAATTTGTGAATAAAAAAACGCCGATCGTTTTACACTGTATCCGCCGGTAGTGACGCCCAATGGAATATTCGCCGGTCCTACCCCACCCGATTTGGTGGGTATGAACCGCTCCATGTAGCCTCCCATACCAACGAGGTAATTATCGCCCGATTTACGAACCTGAATAAAGGGGTCTAACCGCAACATCTTTCGGGTCAGTTTACGGGTGGAACCAAAAGTCCGGTCGACTTCCAGCAACTGTTCGGCAGGCATCACCATCCTTGTATTCAACAATTCAGAGATAGAGTCATTCTTCCCTAATGTCTTGGAAAAAAGTAGTTTTTTATCAGATAAATTGATGATTTTCAACACAAAAGTGTCCATGGTGATACACATTTGAAACAGTTTGTCATCGTATACACAACTGCTCACATCGTTTTCAACTTGTTGTTGCTTTTCGAAACAGTTAAACAGCCCATGGCTCATCGTGTATGTATTCAGATCGAGCCACGACACCACCGTGCGCGACACCGGATAGCCATAAAGTTGCACCACCGTATCCGCCACGAAATACATTTTATTATTGGAAAAGTAAATCTTGTTTTTGGTGCTGGATGCCGTTGCAGGATCCAGCTCGATATCCTTTTGCGGCACTAATGGAAGGTATTTTTTTTCAAACATGCGCAGCGATTTATTGATCGGTACGATGTGTTCGGTGAACGTGGGCCCATCCGAAGACTCATAAACGATTAATTTCCCACCCTTTCGCTTGCTCCGCTGACGAAAAACCAGGTAAAACTTGTCGCTTTCCTCCCTTCCTGTTACCAACTGGCTTTTCGAAGGATTTTTCATCCGTTGTTCCACAGTGAGGGTAAAATTAGTCCGGTCGATCACGGCTTGCCAGATCTCTTTTTTTCCCACACTCAGAAACACCCACAGTTGCTGGCTGCCTTTAGGCCTAAAAGTGCCAATTATTTTAATTTTATCGCTTGTTTTCTTCGCTTGCAGTGTTTTAAGGTCGGAAGTGCGGAGCACCTTTAAAGCATCATTGACTTCCACTGCCTGAAAATGGGCTTCCCCCCCAAATGCCGAATAAAAAAACAGGACCGATTGATGTTGCTCCGGAAAGTCAAAAACTACAGGAGGTTTGGTACTCAATCCAAGATCTATGGGAACACTTTGCGCTGCAATGGTGGAAACAATAACCATCAGCAGGAGCATGGTAGTGCATACTTTTTTCATGTGCATTGTAATTGATGGGAGAGAATTACCCTTTTGGCACAAAGGTACCTCAATAATGAATTGGAAGAAAGGCTGGTTTATGCACTTTGAGTATTTTTGTTCGTAAGGAATCAATCTGCGTCTATTTTCAATCCCCGAATCGCCTTGGGCACAAGTACCGCCCCATCTCCGATCTAATGGTCCCGGGCTCGATCACCCGCGCTAAAATTCTGCCATATCCGCGCATGGCATTGTATCCACCCGGGCCGAGGTTCTTTTCCATTCGGGAGCAGGGATGAAGCCAAAAACTGTTTGAGCCAGCTCCATATACAGGCGCAGCCCGCGAAAACCGACCGGCGAGTTTTTTTGGCGCCGACGGAACAGCGGCAAAATACCTGGGATTCTTTGTAAGCCCTTGACCTTTTTGTTACTTTTTTTGTTAAGAAAAAAAGTAAAACCTACGGTGTACGCTACGATAGACTTTGCAACAAACTGAATATCATTATATTACAGTGTAAAAATATAGCCCTCGCGGATAACACTATAGCGCGTTCTTTTTTTTCTTGACAAAAAAAGAGAACCAAAAAAAGTCAAGGCTGACGCAAAATACCGGGATTTGGCTAAGGCCGGTCGAAAACGCTTATCACCAAAAGGGCTTATCCATTTCAATATTTGCATAGATCAACAGCCTTTTTTTGACCAAACAACATCTGAAAAGATGTAGGTAAGCGGGGAGGTTAGAATCGTTCGCCTTTCAGAGGCGGGGGAGTTAATGCCCCCGATTTTGTCACGCACTCAAATGGATTGGTCTTTGTCGCCGAGTTATTCCTACTAGCCAGTAGGATGAGGATTGAAACTGTTGTTGCTGATACCATTCAAAAGAAAAGCTCAAACTGTCCAGAACTTAGTGCCTCGCCCACTAGCGATTTTTACATAGTACACATAGAGCAAAGAGTACTCTTAGACGCTGCGCCTAAGTGTGCTATGTGAACCAGGGCAAAAAATACGCTGCATTCACCGTAAAAGCAGTCGTCGATGCGATAAAGACGCCCAGCATAGAACTCAGATGAAGTTGCATCCAATCCAAAGGTGACATTTTACCGGGGTTGGAAAAGACCCGCATATTTTTAACAGCATCAGATAATGCCCCTATCCCAAAAACGGTAAAGAGGATCGGAAATGCAATGATAACATCCGTAGTCAACAGGCAGGCTGCCCGTCCAAGCATCACTAAACCCAGCAGCCCCAGTGCAATAGAATATACCCGTTCCTTATCTCAAAACCGAATCAAAAAATCTGTCAAATTCGTCTCCGTATCCAATTCCAGCCTTTTGCGCAGGCGATACCGGCCAGCCTCCACCCCGCGGATGGAAATATTCATCAGCGCGGCGATTTCTTTGCTGCTGAGGTTCATGCGCAGGTAAGCGCACATCTTGTAGTCATTGGGACTCAGATGGCTGAACCGCTCGGCGAGGCGCTTCAGAAAATCGCTGTGTACCTGATCGAAATTCTGGAAAAAATGTTCCCAATCAGCGTCAAAACTGGCGTCAATATCCAGTATTTTAATAATTCTGGATACTTCTTTTTCTACATCCGGCGATTGCGAGACCCTTTGCTTCAACTTATTCAGGGCGCTGGCAATATTATTCAGAATTTCATTTTTTTGAACAATATGCAGTGTAGCGGAAGCCAATTCCTGGTTTTTATGACTGACCTCAGCAGCTAATTTTTCATGTTGAAGCCGGTTGATTTCCTCTTCCGATTGTTGGGCCAACAGTAAGTGTTCTGCTTCCCGCATTTGGTGTTTATTGTGTAACAAGGCCTTTTCTGCTTCAAATTTCTTTTGTTGACGGTATATCAACCACAACAGGAGCCCCAACAACAGTAATATATAGAACAAATACGCTAACCGGCTGTAATACCAGGGAGGGGAAATGCTGAAATGAAAAGATACTTCCTCACTTTCCTGCCCATACTGATTGCGTGCTTTTACATGAAAAGAATAGTTGCCTGGTGGTAAGTTATTATAGCGCAAATCTGATTCCTTATTCCACTCCGACCAACCAGTTTCACTGCCTTCCAAAAAATGGGCATACCGCACGAATTCTCCCCCTGGGCAATCGGGAGCCGCAAAAGCAAAACTGATCGTATTTTGGTCACTGGACAGGGCTGTTTTGCTACCCAGGGCAGCAATATGACCTCCAAATAACAGACTATCTGTCTTGCTTTTCAGGCGTACTTCCTGCAATACAATCCGTATTTCCCGTTTTTTACGGAAATAAATCTCGGGATTAAAATGGATAAACCCTTTGGTGGTTGCCACAAATAAATTCTGGGCGTCTACTGGTAAAATAAAAGGGAATCCATCTGTTAACTGGGTATTCAGTTCGGGCACCAAAACCTTGTTAACTTCCTTATCGAGGGTTTTATTCTCCACCATCAGCGCCCCTGTTTCCTTATTGGTTACAAACCAGATATTCCCCGCATTATCCTGTTTCAGGTACTGAACTGAAACATTTTCGCCAAAAATGCCATTAAACCTGTCATCAGGATCAAATCGGCCAGTGGCTTCATTAAACGAAAAGACGCCTTTTTTTCCGGTGAATATTATTTTATGGTCGAGCCCAAAAAGGTTATTGCCCAATTCGGATGGCAACCCCTGACGGCCATCAAAAAAATCAACGGCCAACTGGTGTTCCTCCGGGCGAATTCGGGCCCGGTAAATGCCCCGGTATGGATGCGCCATCCAGATATTACCGGCCGCACCACTGGCCAATAAACGGCTGCTTTCCGCGAAACCCGGCAGTGGCGCATCAAACACCCAGCCATTGGCCGACTGCTTCAACATGGCAAAACCATTGTAATGACCTGCCACCGCCCAGCCGGGAGAAAAGGGAAGAAATTGCCAGACGCCCATCAAACTGGCAATTTTTCGGGCATTTAGCCCATTCACCACAAAGGCACCATCGTGGTGGCCCATCAGTAATTGGCCATCCAGTTCATTCAGGCTCCAGACTTGTCCGTTAGAATGGGCCACCGGGTGAAACTGGCTGCGCCCGGCAGGGGTGTAATAGGATTTCCAGTCAATAGCATACAAACCGGTATTGGTGCCAAAATAAATTTTCCCTTTGTAAATCCGGGCGGTATAACCAGTGCCCTGCAATTCGCCGTCAGGAAAAAAGGTGGTAAAGGGCGACTGAATATCCACCCAGGTAATGCCATTATCAAGGCCGAGCCATACGCTGCCATTCCGGGCAGCCAGCAAGCTGAGGACGGTATTGTTTTGCAGCCCGTTTTTCTTGTTAATCTGGAGAAAAATACGCCGGAAACGATCAAGGGTTGCCATACCATGGAGCGCTGTCCCAATGGCGATTTTGCCATCAGGCAACATTTGGGAGCAAAAAATAATATTATTTTTCAGGAAGGCATCATCCTGCGTTTCCCAGGGCTCAAAACTGGCACCCTTAAAATAAAAAATCCCATCTCCGATAGTCGTAACAAGAATGGAATCAGTACTCCACTGAAGAATGGCGGATATTTTCCCTTTATCAAAAACACTTGGATGTGATAGTGGAATAAATTGTTCATTTTCAAATACATACAATTGAAAAGTACTGCTCTGAATAACTAATTGATTCTTCCAGAATCCCATAAAAAACAGGGACGAGCCTTCGGGCATTGCAGCCTTTACGGTTCCATGAGCGTACCGGAATACCTGGTGGTCGGTCCTGAAAAAAACACCATCGGCACATACTTCAATGTCCCAAACATCCGCGAAATGCTGATCGGCGGCAGGCAGTTGATTTTTCAAAGAATGGTACGTCATTCGTCCACGTTCATCGGGCGAAAAAAAGCCAAAATCACCTTGTCCACCGACATAAATATTCCCATTGGGGCCTACCCCAACCGATCGCACAATCGTTCCATTGTCCAGTGGATAAAGCCGCCAGTGCATACCATCGAACTCCAGCAAACCACTGTTATTGGCATACCACATGACCCCATTGCTATCTTGAGCGATATCCCAGATTTGTGTACCTGCCTTAAAATCACTTTTATCAAAATTCAATACTGGGGGTATACCAATATTGACGCTTTGCGGATAGAGTTCCGACAGGTGGAAAAGAAAAATCAGGGATAGCCAGATAATAAAACTGGTGGTGCGATGCCTCATAATTTGATACGACAAAATTACACTATTAAAGACCGTGTGTTCCTCCCCGTAGCCAATGCAGTAGAAATGCAGTAGTTCAAAACAATAGCAACGTATTTTAGTAGTAGTATTTTATGCTGATAACAAAGATTATTGCCGCACATTTGCCAACTTTATTTAAAAATACTTTATTTTTATTTTATTAACCCATCTTATTACAGGCATTATAGCAATTATGAAAAATTTACAACATCTAAAACTATTTCTTGCCATTATACTGGCAACCGCATTGATTTCATCTTGTAAGAAGAAAATAGAACCAGAAGTGATCTCCGGTTTTTCGTTTTCTATCGACGTTGCTGATTTCAGCAAAGTAACTTTTACCAGTGCTGCACAAAATGCGACTACAGTATCCTGGGAATTTGGAGATGGCACCACCTCCAGCGAATTAAATCCGGTTCACTCTTATGCTGCTACTGGCACCTACACCGTAAAACAGACTGCTACGGGCGCAGATGCCACCACTGACGTTTCTTCCCAGACGTTAACTATCTCCGACCCGGATGCGGAACTTACTAAATTAGTGGGTGCGGGTTCAAAGACCTGGAAACTACTTCGGGTGGTAGCGCCCGGCCGTTGGCCGCTCGAAGTTGGTCCGATTACCAAAGACCAGGTTTGGTGGGCACAAGGGCGCGACAACGACGAAATCGCTAATCGTCCGTGCATCATGAATGATGAGTTTACATTTGGCCGGGATGGTAGTTTTACCTACAATTCTAACGGTGATTTCTGGGCAGAAGGCGGCGTATTTTTGACGGCAAATTTGTGTCAGGAGACTAATGCCACCAACCTGCAAGGTGAAAACGGTGTAGACAATTCTGCATTCGGTGACGGCGTGCACACTTATGTGCTCAACAATGGTGTTAAACAAACCATCGAAGTAAAAGGGCTGGGTGCTTACATTGGCTTGCCTAAAATCGGTACAGATGCCGAAGTAAAAGTGCCACAACAATCGGTTGTATACGATGTGATCAAACTCACTGACGGTGCTGTAGATACCCTGATTCTCGAATCGGACTATAAATTTGCCGGCAATACCTCTGGCACCGACGATGCTTACTGGAAAATTGTACTGGTACACTATGATAATGCTGCGGATGAGCCAGCCATCCCAAGTCCAAAACCACAAGCTGCTTTCAATGGCGTATTGGATGGATTCAACGTTGATTTAACGAATACCTCTAAAAATGCCACCAGCTACAGCTGGGACTTTGGTGATGGCAACAGCGATGCAAGTCAAAACCCATCCCACACTTATGCTGCTCCGGGTATTTACACCGTAGTACTTACCGCAATCAACAACGTGGGAACCAGCACTGCACAAAAAGAATTTACCATTACATCAGGTGCCATGACAGAGGCTGATCTGATCGGCGGCGCATGGAAAGTCAGGACTGCCGATAATTCTATTTTTGTAGGTCCTGGATTAGGCAGCAATGCATGGTGGGGATGCCCGGTCAACAACCTGAACGGCACATCTACTGGCACTGACGACTGGTCCTGTATTACCAACGACGAGTTTATGTTCACCGCAGGTGGAGTTTATCAATACAAAACCAATGGCGAGGCCCGCAACGACGGGTATATGGGCAGCCCGAATGGCTGCTGGTCGGATGCACAAGTAGCAGCCAGCGGCAATGGCGCGGCATTTGGATCTGGTACGCACAGTTTCACATTTACCCCGGCTTCCGGCACCGACCGTCCAGTGATCACCGTGAATAACGGTGCTTCAGGTGCTGCATTTATTGGATTTTATAAAGGATTTTACGGTGGTGAAAACGGCAGCGGCGCCAATGCTCCAAATGGCGGTGCTACTTCCAATCGCTATGAAGTAATGAGCTATCTGAAAGCTGGCGGCGTAGAAACGCTGACTATTTCGGTAGATATTTCTGGTGGTCATGATGGTTCTGCAGCATGGTCAATCGTGCTTCAAAGATAAATTAGTTTACAATCAGGGTTAAGTTTCAACATGGAGCACCCGGGTCGCGCCGGGTGCTTTCATGTTGTTTTTTTAACAAAAAGGCTATTCCTTCTATTGATATGATAAAAAATATACGCAAAATACTGCTGTTCACGCTGTTATGCTGGCAGCTCAATACTTTCGCCCAGATTACAGGAAAAGTTACCGATAAGGATGGCGTTCCACTTACTGGTGTCACCATTTTGGTAAAAGGCACTGCTACCGGTACCACTACCGACATTGACGGCAATTACCGGATCCCCTCCTCTGAAGGAACCATTTCCTTCCGGTATGTTGGATATGAAAACCAGGACGTCCCCATTGACAACCGATCTGTCATCGACATCAGGATGTTGGAGAATACCCAAACCCTCCATACCGTGGTCGTGATCGGTTACGGCACACAAAAGAAAAAAGACCTTACGACTGCTGTTGTGATCGTCGATGAAAATGCGATTAAAGACCGGCCCATGGTTTCTGCTGCCGAAGCTTTGCAGGGGAAAGCAGCAGGTGTACAAGTAATGCAACCTTCCGGCAAACCAGGTGGTGATATCTCTGTACGTGTGCGGGGGGCTACTTCTGTACTCGCCGGCAACGAGCCTTTGTATGTGGTTGATGGTGTCCCCACTACAGATATCAGGGGGCTCAATCCGACAGATATCGCCACTTTAACCGTATTAAAAGACGCTGCATCAGCTGCTATTTATGGTGCCCGCGCCGCCAACGGTGTGGTACTTATCACGACTAAACGCGGCAAAGAAAACGTCCCATCGGTGCGCTTCAATTCCTATATTGGTATCTCCCGCCTCCGCAAACCCATCGAGGTGCTCAGCACCAAAAAATACCGCGAACTGGTAGATGAAATTATCCCCGGTTCGCTGGACCCTGCCGCCACCGGCTACACCAACTGGGGTAATGAAGTGTTTGGTACCGGAAAAAATCAAAGTTACCAACTGGCCTTTTCGGGTGGTGACGAAAAGTCGCGGTATATGGTATCCAGCAGTTACCTGAAAAACGACGGTACTGTCCGGCCGGCGAGTTTTGACCGGTATTCCCTGCGCATCAATCTCGACAACCAGGTAAAATCCTGGCTCAAAATGACGACTAGCCTCAATGCGCTGAGTTCTAAAACAAAAGACACTCCCGACAATGCCAGTTCGGGCCGGGGCGGCGTAATCATGAGCGCACTGAACACTCCGCCCTTTTTGCATATTTACAAAAATGATGGCAGCGGCCAATACGACCCGAATCCTTTCCAGCCTTCCTGGGAAAATCCTGTGGCATATATGGAAGGCCCCGATCAGGAGCAGACCGACAATCGCCTGTTCGGCAGTGTAAGTGCGGAAGCAAAAATATTCCGCGGGCTAAGTTATAAAACTAATCTGGGTATTGATTTCAACAGTCACCAGTGGGATTATTACCTCGATCCATTTAAAACTAATTTTGGACGCAACCAAAATGGCATTGGGCGCTCTGATAAGTCCAACAATAACAGCGTGTTATGGGAAAATACGCTCAACTATGTACGTTCCCTTAAAAACAGTAATTTCTCGCTGCTTGCAGGCAACAGTATTCAACAATACTACTTCAATGATTCATATCTTCAGGGCAACGATTTCCCGGCAGATGTATCCGTAAGAACGCTGAATGCCGCTAATAGTGTGGTGGGCAGTACCAACCGGGAATCATGGGCACTGGCTTCTTTCTTTGGCCGCGCTACTTACGATTTCAAAGGGCGTTACCTGTTCACCGCCAGTCTGCGCCGCGATGGCTCTTCCAAATTGGCGCAGCACTGGGGAACAATGCCCGCATTTTCAGCGGGCTGGCGCCTCTCTTCGGAACCATTTATGGCAGGCATCAACGCCATTAATGACCTGAAAATAAGGGTGGGATGGGGCAAAAATGGCAACCAGGAAGGTATTCCAAATTATGCGCGCTACGGATTGGTATCCTATTACCACCGCGCTTCCACTAATCCACTTTCGGGTCCGGCTGCAGCTCAAACAACTTATGGCAACCCCGATCTGCGCTGGGAAACCACGGCCCAGACGAATATCGGTTTTGACCTCTCCGCTTTTGATTCCCGCGTTACCCTCAATGCCGATGCCTATATCAAAAAGACAGCCGATGTATTGCTCAATGTCCAATTGTCGAGCTCGCTGCCGATTACCACCATTCAGACCAATGCCGGCAATATCGAGAACAAAGGCATTGATCTTTCCCTTTCGACCATTAATATCGACCGTCTTTTAAAATGGACCACCGATTTTAATATTTCTTTCAACCGCAACAAAGTCACGGACCTGCAGTACACCGACATTTATTATTTCGGTCGTATTTACAGCAATAACCAGGATGTGGCGATCGTGCGAAAAGGGCTGCCATTGGGCTCCTTTTCTGGCTATGTTGCAGATGGCGTAGACCCGGAAACAGGTAATATGAAGTTCAGGGATGTCAATAACAATGGTATTTTTGACACTGGAGACCGCACCATTATCGGTAATGCACAACCCAAATTCACTTTTGGTTTCACCAATAACATTTCTTACAAACGGTTCGACTTCAATTTCTTTTTCCAGGGTAGTTATGGCAATGATATTTACAACGCCACCCGGATTGATCTCGAAGGAATGTTTGACAGTAAAAACCAGTCGACAGCAGTATTGCGCCGTTGGACCACCACCAACCGATACACCGATATCCCGCGCGCATTGGGTGGCGGCAAGGTGGATAATGTACGCAATTCCAGCCGGTTTGTGGAAGACGGATCGTATATCCGCTTGAAAGCAGTGACGCTGTCTTATCATATTATCAGGAATGGCACCAATAAACTGGGCGTAGAAAAAATGACCGTTTACACGACAGGGCAAAACCTGCTGACCTTGACGAAGTACACCGGTTTTGACCCCGAAGTAAATGCTTTTGGCCTCAGTGCTACAGAGTTGGGTATCGATTACGGTACTTATCCACAAGCCCGCACGCTTACGGTGGGACTCAATATTGAATTTTAAATTATACAAAAAATGAACCTAAGATATATATTGTTCCTTGCTGGCGCATTAGCCATATCTGCGACATCTTGTAAGGACTTCTTAAACCTGGAACCCGAATCACAAAGTATCGCGGTAACCAATACCAGCGCAGATTCACTGGTATATATCTCTGCCTCTGAGGTCGAAGCAGCGCTTTCGGGAGCGTATGCGGGTTTTAAAAACGAATATTTCGAACTCGATTATTTCGTGAACGGCGATGCGCAGTCCGACGATGCTTATGCCGGCGGAGACAATCCATCCAATTTCCAGATTGATGATTACCAATTAGATGCGACCAATGCTAACGTGAGTCGCGACTGGGCATATTTGTATTCCACGATCGGCAAAGCCAACAGCGTCATCAACAACGTCAATGCCATTAACGACCCGGCACTTACCGCCACACGGAAAAAGGAAATTTTGGGCGAGGCGTTGTTTATTCGTGCCTTTATGTACTTCCAGTTGGTGCAACTTTGGGGAGATGTACCGCTCCAATTGACCGATGTAAAAACCATCAGCGCCGAAAATTTAGACCAGATTTATGCCATTCTTTTCCCGGCCCGAAACCCGGAAGAGGAAGTGTACCGGCAGATCATTACGGATTTGGAAGTAGCCCTTACCAATGTGCGCACAACGGCCGACCACAAAGGATTCGCAACTAAAGGCGCTGTGAATGCTGTTTTGGCCAAAGTGTATGCCACTCAACCCGTCCATGAATGGCCTAAAGTCAACCAATATTGCGATGCCGTAATGGCAGGCGGTTACAGCCTCCTGCCCGATTACAATCAACTCTGGGACAATGCCAATGAAAATTCACCGGAAGCCATCTTCGAAATTAATTATAACGGAGGTATCACAGATGGCAACTGGGGCACCAAAATATTTCGAGGGTTGGACTGGAAAAAATTCAATCTCCCTTCTAATGACCTTATAAAAGCCTTTGATAATGAGAATGATATGATCAGAAAAAATGCTTCCGTCGTTTTCACAGATGTATCCGGAAAATGGTCCGACAGCCACTGGCCACAGACCCATTATCCCTTTATCAATAAATTTCATGATTTTAATGAAGGCAGTTCGCAAAATTATATCTTTATTCGCCTCGCCGATATCCTGTTGCTAAAAGCGGAAGCCCTGAATGAAGCAGGCGATCTTGCAGGCGCAGCAGCGTTGGTCAATCAAATTCGCACCCGTGTTAATTTGCCCAATACCCCTGCTGCATCGCAAACTGATATGCGGTTGGCGATTGAAAAAGAACGCCGGCTCGAAATGGTCTTCGAAGGGCATCGATGGTATGATCTGAAACGCACTGGTCGCGCTATAACGGTCATGAATGCCGCAACTGGCGTCAACAACGAAAACCTGGGGTATCAACTTACGGAAAACCGGTTAGTATGGCCGATTCCGCAAGCAGAACTAGATAAAAATTCGAAATTAGTGCAGAATGCAGGGTATTAGTCTTTTTTAGTCCCAAGTCTGTTAGTCCCAGGTCCATAGCGTGTACCACAAGCATTCCGTCCTATAGTGAAATCGATAGGCTTGTGCTACAATCTACGAACCTGAGACTAAAAAAAGACTAATTTTATACATCAATGAATCTAATTAAACACATGGCATTTACAAGCAATATCATCCTGCTGGTTTTGACTACATCGTGCTCGCTTTTCAGCTGTTCCAAATCGAAACAACTGGAAGAAACGCCGGTGCAGGTGTGGATCACTAATCCTGGCATGACTGCCTTATTATGGAAAACGAACGCTGAAACAATTACCGAAAACACAGACAATCTGCCGGTTATCAAAATAGACCCCACCCAACGATACCAAACCATTGATGGATTCGGCTATACCCTCACCGGCGGAAGCGCCACGCTGATCAACCAGATGAGCGCCCCCGAAAAAACGAACCTGCTCCAGGAGTTATTCGGAAAAAGTGATAATGCTATCGGCATCAGCTACCTGCGCATCAGTATCGGCGCTTCGGATTTAAGTGCTTCGGTGTTCACCTATGACGATCTTCCGGATGGCCAGACGGATGAAACCCTGCAACAATTCAACTTGTCAAAAGATACCGTCGATCTTGTGCCGCTGTTAAAAGAAATTTTGGCGATCAACCCCAATATTAAAATTATGGGATCTCCATGGACAGCACCACTATGGATGAAAAGCAATAATAATTCCGTGGGAGGGGACCTAAAAATTCAAAATTACGGACATTATGCGGCCTATTTCGTGCGGTATATCCAGGAAATGAAGGCACGAGGCATCACCATCGACGCTGTGACACCTCAAAACGAACCCCAACACGGTGGCAACAACCCAAGTATGGTAATGTCGGCCACTCAACAGGCCAATTTTATTAAAAATCATTTAGGCCCCGCCTTCAAAAATGCTGGAATTACCACTAAAGTCATTGTTTGGGACCACAATTGCGACAATCCGGGTTTTCCAATCGCTATTCTGGATGATCCCGCCGCCAATCTTTTTGTCGATGGTGCGGCTTTTCATTTATACAATGGCGATATCAGCGCCCTCTCGCAGGTGCACGATGCATTTCCCTCGAAAAATTTATATTTTACAGAACAATGGACGGGTTCGACGGGTACATTTGCTGGCGATTTAAAATGGCACGTCAAAAATGTGATGATTGGGTCTATGCGCAACTGGAGTAAAGTAGCCCTGGAATGGAACCTTGCCAATGACCCTGAATACAAGCCTCATACGCCCGGCGGCTGCTCGCAGTGCAAAGGCGCACTCACCATCGACGGTAACCATTTTACGCGAAATGTGTCCTATTATATCATTGCTCACCTCTCCAAATTTGTGCCGGCCGGATCAGTGCGTATCAGCAGTAATATTTCAGGGCAACTCTCCAATGTCGCTTTTGAAACACCTGAAGGAAAATTTGTGCTGGTGGTGCTCAATGAAAGTGATCAACCAGCAAAATTCCTTATCAAAATTAAGGATAAAACTATTGGCACCACGCTCTCGGCCGGATCAACCGGAACATTTGTGTTTTGAGTGGTGAGTGGTGAGTGGTTTGGAAATAAAAGAGACAAACATTTAATAGTATTTTATACCATGATGAAATTTACTGCAATTATCTTTTGTGTGCTGCTGTTTGCTTGTTCGGGCGGCAAAAAGGCCGTCACCGCTTTTTCCACTGAAGGTAAAACCGTTAAGGTATTTGCCACGGCCCAAAACACGAATTACCGGCTTTCGCCCACCGGCACGTTGAATTTTCAACGCATGGGCCAACCGCTGGAGACGCAAATCTGTGTATTTGTCGATCCCACTAAAACTTTCCAGTCATATACTGGCATCGGTGCCGCACTGACCGACGCTTCGGCCGAAACGTACGCTAAAATGCCTCCGGCCAAACAAAAAGAGTTTATGGAGGCGCATTTTGACCGGAACAAAGGCATCGGTTATACGATCGGCCGTGCGAATATCAATAGTTGCGATTTCAGCAGCGATACCTATACTTATGTCAAAGAAGGCGACCGGGAATTGGTATCTTTCAATATCGACCATGACCGGAAATATAAAATTCCGTTTATCAAAGCTGCAATAAGTGCTGCTGGCGGCCATCTTCAACTTTTTGCCAGTCCATGGAGCCCGCCGGGATGGATGAAAACCAATAATGATATGCTGCATGGCGGTCACCTTAAACCGGAATTTTACCCCAATTGGGCGTTGTACTATACGAAGTTTATCAAGGCTTATGAAAAAGAAGGAATGCCCATTTGGGGTATTTCGGTACAAAATGAACCCATGGCCACCCAACGGTGGGAAAGTTGTATTTACACGGCTGAAGAAGAGCGCGATTTCCTGAAATTCAACCTCGGCCCCACCATGAAAAAAGAAGGGTTGGGCGACAAAAAGATCATCGTTTGGGACCACAACCGCGATCTGATTTATCAACGCGCACATACTTATCTCGACGATCCGGAAGCAGCCAAATACATCTGGGGAATTGGTTTTCATTGGTATGAAGACTGGAGTGGTGGCACACCGATGTACGACAATCTCGCCCGCGTGCATGAGGCGTACCCGGACAAAAATATCTTTTTCACGGAGGGCTGCGCCGAAAGTTTCGATCCCACCCGCTTTCAGGCTTGGTCGCTCGGCGAAGAATACGGCCGCTCTATGATTACTGATTTTAACAACGGTATGGTGGGATTTACCGACTGGAATATCCTGTTGAATGAAACCGGCGGCCCTAATCATGTGCAAAATTTCTGCTTTGCACCAGTGCATTACGATACTAAAGCCGACAAACTCATCTACACGAATACCTATTATTATATCGGCCATTTTTCTAAATTTATCCAGCCCGGAGCGAAAAGGATCGGGAGTTCCGCCAGTCGTAGTCAGTTGATTACCACTGCATTCCGCAATCCAGATGGCACCACTGCAGTCGTCGTGATGAACCAGGGGGACAGTGCAGCACCTTTTTTCCTGTGGGTCAATGGCAACGCTGCGGAAGTCACTGCGCAGCCGCATTCGATACAGACGCTGGTGTTTTAGGGAAATGTCGCCAATCATACGCACCGGCTCAGATTATGACGCGCCATTCCGGACTGCCGCATCAGGAAGGTAACTGTAGCGATGAATAGAGGCGCTCTGATGGAGAAAGGGGTAATTCAAAAAAGTGGTAGACGACCGATCATTGAATATTAAAAACCCTTCAGCACAATCACCTCCCCCGGCTTTGTAGTTATCGCATAATTATACGCATATCCTGGTTGAACAACGGGTAAAATACTTGGCTGGTAGCCCGGTACCGGAGGAAGGTGTATCGGATCTAACATGCTGTTCTGCGCTTTGGACAGCAAATCCCGAGACACTGGGTCCAATTGTACACCATTAATAAACAATGCGTTATGTGAGCTAAACAGACAGTTACCCCCCAAATGCGATACGATTTTCACCTCCTTTATTGTACCCTCCTCCCAGGCAATATCCACTTCGAAGCCACCACGCGTTCTTAACCCATGAACGGAACCCGTGGGCCAACGGGAAGCAGGTAATGCCGGCAACAACCGAATCCAGCCGTCATGGGATTGCACCAGCATCTCTGCGATTCCTGCGGTCGCGCCGAAGTTGCCATCAATTTGAAAGGGCGGATGTGCATCAAATAAATTGGGGTACAACCCGCCTTTCGACCAGGTACTTTGGCCAGGATTAACGGGCGTAATCAGGTTATCCAAAATTTTCAACGCATGATCGCCATCCCACAACCGCGCCCAAAGGTTGATTTTCCAACCCATACTCCAGCCAGTGGCAGCATCGCCACGACTGGTCAGGGACTTGAATGCTGCCTGGTATAAATAAGGAAAATCCCCTCCGGTATTAATTTGGTTGCCAGGATACAAGGCATATAAATGCGATAAGTGGCGGTGCAGCGGATCCTCTTCCTCGTATTCATCGTTCCATTCCAATAACCGCAAATCTTTACCAATCCGGAAAGGCTGCAACTTCGGCATTAAAGTATCCACCTGTTTCCGGAAGGAGAAGTCTTTCATTTTCAATACATCGGAAGCCCGCCGCCCATTGGTCAATACCTCACGGGTGAGTGCCAAATCCATGGCTGGTCCGGGCGAGGTAACTAATGTTTTGCCATTTTTAATATAGCCATTTTCAGGGGAAAGGCCGAAGGCTGTTTCATAATATCCTTCTTTGCTTTTGACTAAAAGTCCCGCGACAAATTGCCCCGCTCCGCGAATGGTTGGGTAATGTTGCCGTAAAAAGGCCTTATCGCCTGTGAAAAGATAGTGTTCCCAAATATGTTGCGAAAGCCAGGGACCGCCCATTGGCCAGTTGGCCCAACGCGGGTCGCCGCCGCCGAAATCGCCCACCGGAGCAGAGTGCCCCCAGTAGTCGACATTGTGGTGGGCGCACCAACCCGGCAGACCGTAATTGGTGGCTGCCGTCACTGCGCCATTACGGGCTGTCCGCTCGATCAGTTCAAAAAAAGGCACCGTACATTCGCTAAGGTTGCAGGTTTCGGCTGGCCAGTAATTCATCTCAGCATTGATATTCGTCGTGTAATTGCTGCTCCAGGGTGGCCGCACTTCATGGTTCCAGATACCTTGTAAATTGGCGGCTTGTCCACCTGCCCGCGAACTGGAAATGAGCAAATACCGGCCGTATTGAAACAACAACGCCACCAGCTCGGGGTCGTGGTCTTTGGCGTAACTGGCGATGCGTTCATGGGTAGTGGCAATTTTTAATTCCCTGTTCCCGATATTTAATTCAACCCGGTTAAACAACGCCTGGTAATCCTTTAAGTGATTGTTTTTCAGCGTTTCATACGTCTTTAGGGTTGCCTTTTTTAATGTTTTTTCCACTTCCAGCGCTGGGTCTTTTTCCTTAGTATCGCTGCTGGTAGCAGCCGAAAGCAAGAGTACCACTTCCTGGTTCGACCGAACAGTAATGCCCGTGGAATCATATTCTATTTTGCCACCGGGGGCTTTTACCTGTAACCAAACTTCTGCCTCCATCCCTACTCCACCCCAGACTTCTGTTTGCACGGCGGCTTCCCCTTTAAATTCGGAGCGGTACGAGGGTTCTACATTACGCGGTGCTTTTACCCGCATTTTCAACATACCGTTTTCTACCCTGACACGGTGCCGGAGTTCGGCATCAAAATACAACCGGACACCTGACTGGCCTGTATTGTGCAATCGCATCACCATTACCCGGTCGGGATAACTGACGAACAGTTCCTGGCTAGACAACCTGCCCAATGTATCCTTCCCCAGGCATGCGGTGGCGGTGGTGAGGTCCAATCTGCGACTAAAATAAGAAGAGGGATCCGGAACATACCCATCAATATGCAAATCGCCCAGTGGCAAATATCCCTGCGTATACGAGCCCTGCATTTTTTTCAACAATTCCTGTCCCTCTTCATAACGCCCTTCCGCCATCACTTTTTTCAGGGTTTCAAAATGCTGTTTCGCCTCCGGATTATTCCACTCGGTGGGCGCACCCGACCAAAAGGCTGTATGGTTGAGTTGAATCAGATCCTTTCCTGGCTTACCCCACCACATGGCACCTATTATTCCATTGCCGAGCGGGAGTGCTTCTTCCCAGTATTGAGCTGGTTCATCGAATTCAAGCCCAAGCGCATTGAACCTGGTAAGCTGCTGTGCGTGGAGCGTTGCGACGCAAAGGAAAATAATACAGAAAAACCAGCGGGTAAGGTGCAAAAACATAATTGTATACTGTTAAATAAGTGATGAAGCAAATGTACACGGATACTTGTTGCAAAAGCCTGTAGAAGCTGCTAAAAAATAATCAACTACATTTGCGCTACAATAGACATACATGGAACTCTTTATTATTCTGATATTCAATATGGTCAGTGGCGTATTTGCGCTTTCTGAAATTGCCCTGATCTCTGTCAAAAAACAGCGGATGGTCCAACTGGCAGAAAACGGCAACCTTCGCGCCGTTACGGTGCTCAGTTTGCTGAAAAACCCGGAAGGCTTTTTATCGGCTGTTCAAATCGGCATCACGCTTATCGGCATTGTATCGGGGGTATACGGTGGCGCTACCCTCACCGACAATTTCCGGCCGGTAGTGGAAAAAGTGGAAGTGCTGCGGCCCTATGCCAACCAGATCGCTTATACGCTGGTGGTAGCCCTGATCACTTATCTGTCTATTGTAATCGGCGAACTGATTCCCAAAACACTCGCTATGAAATTTGCCGAACCGGTGGCCCTGAGCATTGCCGGTTTTATCCGTTTCTTTTCGCGATTGGCATATCCTTTTGTCTGGTTGCTCACTATTTCCACCAACCTCGTTTTCAGACTGTTCGGAATAGCCGCGGCAGAAGAAGAAAAACTTACCGAAGAAGAACTGCGCTATGTGATCAAAACTGCCGGCAGGCAAGGGCTTTTGGACAAAGAAGAAAGTGATTTGCACCATAATGTATTGGCATTCAGCGAACTGAAAGCTAAAAATGTGATGACCCACCGCTTAGAAACAGAATGGCTGGATATTACAGATTCTTTAGAAGTCATTGAAAAACAACTTCGGGAAAGCAATTATTCCCAATTTCCGGTATGCGACGATGGCTACGATCACACCCTCGGTTATGCGCATGTAAAAGATTTTTTTGCCAGAAAAGACGAACCAGGGTTTTCGCTGCGCAGCATCCTGCGCGAACCTGTTTTTGTACCCGAAAACCTGTATGCGATTGACGTTTTGCAGCAATTCAAAAAACAGAAATGCTATTACGGTATTGTGGTGGATGAATTTGGTGCTTTTGAAGGAGTGATTACCCTGCACGACCTTTCCGAAGCATTGGTCGGTGACCTTCCCGACAATAACAACGAGCCACCTGCCATTTCTAAACGCGCCGATGGCTCGTTACTCATCAACGGCAGCATCCTGGTGGAAGACCTGAATGAATACCTGGAAACCGTTTTTATTCCCGACAAAAGCATCCAATATTCTACCCTTGCGGGCTTTGTCATCCAACATTTGGAAAGAATACCGGTTGAGGGCGATCAATTTGATTTCAACGGGTACAATATAGAAATCGTGGATAAAGATGGTCCGCGAATTGACAAGGTTATGCTGAAGCAGATTGGATAGGCCCTTATTTTCCTTTGGTAATGAGCGTATTATGTCTCAATAACAAAAGTCTTCACCAACACCCAATCCAGCAATTGTGTCCGGATTTCATTGGTATCCGAATCCATCTCAATTTGCAGGTGCCTTCCCACGAGGTAAATATCGGAGCGTGCATCAAAGGGTTCGGCCAAATCGATGCGGAACCAGCGCTGGTGCACCAGATTGTCGAGAAAAAGATCGCGGAGTTGACGCCAATACTGTGCCTGATCGCGGTGATATTGCTCTTGTACCCAAAACTCATTATTGGGGTAAGTAGTAATCACATCCGGCAGGTCGCGAAAAAAACGCTGGGTGCCATTGCTTTCAATTCGATTGGCCTCTGCCCATTCCATGGTTTCGGGGTGGAGTCCATCCACTTCACTGTAAAACAACTGTTCCAGGTCCAGTCCGGTGAATGTTTCCCCAGCCTCCGATGCGGGAATTAATTCCACTTCCAGGATGGCGTCGGTTTCACTGGGATAGCGCAGGGTTTCGATGGCCGATTCAATAGCATCGAGCAGGGCATCAGGGGACAGCGAAATGATTTGGTATGCCATAGGTTATTCTTTTTTCAAAAGCAAGTTGACCAGCATGCGCCGGGCTTTTGCGCAAGGTACTGCAATTTCAGGGTTCTGTGATAGGTGTTTGTTTCAATGGCTGAACGAACTAAGCAACGTGCCATAAATTTGTGACACGTTGCTTAAGGGCAAGAGTCCGTTCGACTATTCGGATTTTGTGCCTAATATTCACAAAAATGGTGTAAAACTGACTGACTATATCAAAAAAAGGCGAGTTTTGTGCCCATTATTTCATTGGACTTGTTGCGCTGGGCGACCAACGCAACAAGTCATTTTTCACACATTCATTTTTATTATGAAACAATTCATTTATGCGCTGGCACTGGCGCTTCTTTGCGTAAAGGCCAATGCACAAATCAACATGCCACAACCAAGCCCCGGGGCCACTGTCACTCAGAATGTAGGTCTGGCAGAAGTAAAAGTGGAGTATAGCCGTCCAAGTGCCAAAGGCCGCAAGATTTTTGGCGAAGTGGTACCTTTTGGCGATTTGTGGCGTACAGGCGCGAACAGTGCCACCAAATTTACCACCAATGACTCTTTGACGATCATGGGCGCAGGACTTCCGAAAGGAACTTATGTACTCACTACCCGTCCGGACCGCGACTCCTGGGAAATTATTTTTAACAAAAACCTCAGCTCCAGCGCCTCCAATTTAAAGCCGGAGGGTGAAGTGGTAAAAGTGAAGGTGCCTTCCAAATCATTTCCTTTGAAAACAGAAACCTTTACTATATTATTCAGCAATATCACCAGCAATGGTGGTTCCCTGGATTTGATGTGGGAAGACACGTATGTTTCTGTGCCATTTACCTGTGATTTCGAAGCCAAAGTAGCTGCGCAAATCAAAGCCAAATTAGACGGCCCAACTCAGGACGAATACTTCGCTATGTCGCAGTATTATTTTGAGAACAGCCGTAACCTGGCTGATGCCTTGACCTACGTCAACAAAGCATTGGAAAAAGGGGAACGTTTCTGGATGCTGCGCCACAAATCATTAGTGCAGGCAAAAATGAATGACCTCAAAGGCGCTGTTGAAACAGCAGAAAAGTCACTCGCCTTAGCGAAAGAAGCCAAAAACAACGACTACATCCGGATGAACGAGAAATCGATCAAGGAGTGGACGAAAAAGTAGTATTAACGATCAGACAAAACTGAGCCCAGCGTTCAACACACCATTGATCCGGTTAATAATCCGCTCATCGGTGGTGTTGGCCGCAATATCCTGAATAACTGCAAGCTCATTGATGCCGGGTAGTTTCTGCCCGGTATCAATATTTGATTGTGCTGCTACATTGTTGATGGCAGTAGCAAAAAGCCGACTCATACCTCCCACACCCTGATTAATGGCAATCGCAATTACGACTGTCAATGCGGCCTCCGAATTGATGACATCAACGAGACGGGGAATCGAAATGCGTATACCGCCCAGTGTAAGGTTTAATTTAAAATTGAGTGCGGTTTGGACGTACAGATCATTGGCCATTCGTATTTGTTCTCTCACTAAGGAGGGTTCAAAACCGGCCTGAATAAATGCCCCACAAAGTCGTACATCCCGCTGTACAAACAACCAGGCATCATCTCCCCGCAGTTTGTTACCCGTATAGTCAAGCACGGTCACCATTCCCGCTTCCGTATCAATACCAACCCTTTTAAATATCCGGTTAAAAGCCTCCGGCGCGTTCAGTTCCATACTGGCCATCACCCGATTAAGGCTCGCCCCGACGGCGGATGCACCTGCAAACTGAATAAATCCATAAGAAAAAATCCCCTTGTCGTAACTATTGATCGCATCAAATTTACCCTCATGAACGGAGACAAACTGTAATGCTTTAGCGACCTGTGGCGTCACTCCGACCGACTGAATGGTGTCCGTATCCAATGCTATTTGTGATTGTCCGCCATACATAAGACCATTGGAAAAAATAGTGTGTATCGAGTTGACATGGTCCCGAAGGATGGCAGTTACCACAGCCCCCCCATTAACCTTTACCCGCAATAAAAAGCGCTGAAAACCAGTTTCGGAAATGATCTCCGGGACAAATTCCGCCCTGGCTGCTTCAACACCAAAAGTACCGCTGCCCGAATTGATCGGTGGCGTCGGCAAAGGAGTTGGTGGCAGGGGCTGAACAGGCGGCAATGGAGGGGTACCGTTACCGGCTGATGCACCTAACTGTAGCACCTGTCCGATACTTAAATTATTTGATGTCAGGCCATTGCGTTTCTTAATGGCATTAACAGTCGTCTTGAATTGCCGTGCTATTTTTGAAAGGGTATCGCCAGCAACCACCCTGTAAGTTACATTGCTGCTATTACTGGCTGGAGGGGTTACAGGTGGCGGTACAACTAGAGGTGGAGTCGTTACACCACCTGATGCCGTCAATTTTAGGGTTTGGCCAATACTTAAATTATTAGAGGCGAGTCCATTGATCTTTTTCAGGGCATCTACAGTGGTACTGAATTGGCGGGCAATTTTAAAGAGCGTATCGCCTGCGATAACGCGGTATGTAGTGGGCTTAGGCATATAATTGTTTTTTGCTGTAAAAAAATTGTTGCTGTGAAAGGCCATCCGGCAAATCCCGCAAGGCAGAACTGGCCGGATGGCCTTTCACCGCAACAACCTGGATACAAACAGCCTAACGAATTTATATACAGTTTTGATATTGCATTTTTAATATTCCGGAAAAAAATTTCCCCTGTAATTGTGCCCAAATAATGGCTATCCAAGTCCGGTTACAGGAAAAGTAAAGTATTATCAGTAATTTTTTCTCTCCTTTTGCAGGAAACTGCTTAGATTTACGCCGTACAATCGCAATATCTGCATAGCACCCCATTCAGTGCCTTGAAAATTTGGGCATTATTTTTTTCGCTACTTCAGTATTTCGCTTTTTTTTGTCACTCTCAATTTTTATTAATGAATATTTTCGTAGCAAAATTAAATTACGACACCAATGAAGCCGACCTCCGGGCGTCGTTTGAACAGTACGGTGAAGTCAGTTCCTGTTCGCTTATTTTTGATAAATTTACAAGTCGCTCTAAAGGCTTTGGTTTTATAGAAATGCCCAATGATGATGAAGCACAAAATGCCATCAACGCACTCGATGAAACCGAGTTAGATGGACACACCATTGTGGTAAAGAAAGCAGAACCACGTGAAAACCGTCCACCAAGTGGCGGTAATCGCGGCGGTGGCGGTGGTTATGGCGGCGGTGGCGGCGGTAATCGCGGCGGTGGCGGCGGTTATGGCGGCGGTGGTAATCGCGGCGGTGGTGGTGGTTACGGCGGCGGCGGTGGCGGTAATCGCGGCGGCGGCGGTGGTTATGGCGGCGGCGGCGGTAATCGCGGCGGTGGCGGTGGCAACCGTGGTGGTGACGGTGGCGGTAACCGTTACTAATCAGTAGCGGCTCTTAGCACAATTCTGATAAATTGTTCTTTAGACTTATCAAACCTCCCCGAAAGTGAAAAACTTTCGGGGAGGTTTTTTAGGGTGAGGATCATTTATTTGCTTTTTCAAGGCGGTTGTTTTGGACGATGCAATTACCTTTTTCCAGCCTTCCAGTGTGAAAGCATCACCAGCACCGTCCTTTTTTACTTTTTCCACCACAGCACCTTGGGCGGGAATACCGGGGTATAGTGGAGGGTTTGTGAAATGACACCCAAAAACCTTTATCCCAACGAATTGTTCATCCTGACTGAATCAGCATAACATTTCCAATGCAACCACGCCACGCTATACCCGTTCATTTTACTCAAAATCCTGCCCTCGAAACCCTTCTTGTAGCCGACTTTCAGGGTGTTCCCGTCAATGCAGATGGTGGATTTATCAACCTGGAATATCCGTTTTATCCTTATTTTAAAGATGTTTCGGAGCGAAGGAAAAACGATTTATTGGGGCGGCGACACAGGTTGGGGCAATCATTTTGCGACCGTCAGGAAATATTTTGGCGCGCCGGATATTCACCTGGCGGGCGTTGGGGCTTATCAGCCGGAATGGTTCATGCACCCCAGCCACCTTTCACCAGGCGATGCAGCCAAGGCCAGACAATTACTTGATTCACAAATGTTTATTCCGATGCACTACGGCACTTTTGACCTTTCGGATGAGCCGATTGGCGATCCGGTAAAGGTATTAAACAGGTTGGCGCAAACGGATGAATTTTTACAAAACAGAATGAAAATACCTGCCGTTGGAGAAGTGATAGAAATTTGAAGAGAAAAGACTTCCCAAATCCTTCGTACTCTTGTGCTGCACATTCATCAAATTCAGTAACAATATGAAACTCCCACTTCTCTTTTCATTATTCACCGCCCTGCTCCTTGCCTGCGGCACGTCTAAAAAAATATCCGCGGCCGGAAAAAGCCTGTTCAACGGCAAAGACCTCAGCGGCTGGCACAGTGATGTGCCCGACCTTGACAAGAATCCAGCCCTAAAAAACCCATTTATTGTCCGAAATGGCTTGTTAGTGAGTCTGGGCACACCCGGCGGCCACCTGATTACAGATGCCATTTACCAAAATTACCGCCTGGAAGTGCAATACCGTTTTGCCGGAAAACCCGGCAATTGCGGCGTACTGGTGCACGCTTCCACGCCCCGCGCCCTGTACAGTATGTTCCCTAAATCTATAGAAGTGCAGATGGAGCACCAAAACGCCGGCGATTTCTGGTGTATTGTCGAAGACATCAGTGTACCGGATATGGAAAAAAGGCGCGGCCCTAAAGCAGAATGGGGAATAACGGAAGGCAAACAACGCCGGATTGTCAACTTGACGGATGGTTCCGAAAAACCCCTGGGCGAATGGAATACCATGGTCGTTGAATGCCTAGGCAATGCGGTAAAAGTGTGGATCAATGGCACATTGATCAATTATGGCACCAATGCCACCGCTTCAAAAGGCCAAATCGCTTTACAGGCAGAAGGATCGGAGGTGGAATTTCGAAAAGTGGAAGTAACGCCTATTACTGCTTTGACTAATTAAAGGTAAATGTAACTATCCAGCTGCCCCTGGCGGCATGAAAGTAAATAAAATGCTAAAGATTTTTTCCGCCAAAGGCGGCTAGATAGTTACAGGCAAATTACACCTTTTTGGGTGGCAAATTAAATGCGACCGCCTCATGGTCGAGATGGTCCCTGTGCGCACCGTCGCAAAAAGGTTTATTTTTAGATAAGCCGCAACGGCACAAACCGAGGGAAGTCCTGCCTTCCAGGCCATAAACATTGCCTTGTGGGTCCACAATTTCAAAATCGCCCTCTACTTTAAGTGAGCCGTTGGAATTTACTGTAATTTTAGTCGTCGCCATACAATTGAATTTAAATTTCCGCGAAGGTATAAACAATCTTCGAATACAGCCGGTTAAGCAAAGATGGGGCAAATGAGACAGGTCATTAGTCAGATGATTGCCATTTCAGAAAAAGAAATGGAAGGAATGACACAACATCGAAACACTTCACATTAATGGGAGATTTTTTAGAGATTTTGAAAAGCAAAAACGAACCGTTGTATTACTTCGGTTTAATCTGTCTGATAGCAGCAGCATTGTGTTTCGTTCTCGCCAAAACGACACCAACACAAGTCATGGGTACCAATGCCTGGTACAAACCGTTCAAGTTTTTGTTATCCACCACCCTTTTAGTGTGGGCCATGGCCTGGTATATGCAATACTTAGACAATGCCAATGCGGTACTGTATTATTCCTGGGGGATGATTGTCCTGCTCGGATTTGAAGACATCTATATCGCCTTACAAGCAAGCCGTGGAATGTTATCGCATTTTAACCTGAGCACGCCTTTTTACGCCGGTATGTTTTCGCTGATGGCTTTTGCATCGGCAACCATTGCCTTCTGGACAGCCTATATTGGGATTCTGTTTTTCATCAACAAAGTGGCAGACATCCCTGATGCCTATTTATGGGGAATCCGGTTAGGCATTTTTTGTTTTGTAATCTTCTCGTTACAAGGCTTCGCTATGGGTGCCCGGCTGGCGCATACGGTTGGAGCCCCCGATGGAAGTGCCGGCTTGCCGGTAGTCAACTGGAGCAAAAAATATGGAGATTTGCGGATAGCACACTTTTTAGGGATGCATGCTTTACAAATCATTCCATTGTTGTCGTTCTATTTGGCCAGAAATGTAAAAATGGTGGTATTGATCAGTGTTGTTTATGTCATGGTAACGGCGGGATTATTTTTCCAGGCCTTACAAGGGAAACCTTTAACTCAATAAATGTTGCTGGGTTACTGGTTTCTGATTGTTCAGTATTCTCCCTGATGACGGCCATTAGATAAATATTTATCAACCGGCCAGAAACCTCGTAACCAGATTTGCATCACACCAATTTAAACGCAACCTTGCATGACGTACTACAAAACCATTAACGGCATCAGGTACGACCGCAGCCTGCTCGATGCTGCTGAAGTATTTACCAAAGGCCGTGGAGAATCCCGTATTTTCCTGGAAGAAATCCAACAATTGTACCAACAAGCAGGAAATGTCAAGGCCATCACCAGTACGGAGCGCATAACCCTTGAATACATCAGTAAAACCTTCAACCTCACCGATAAAGCGCAACGATGGCTGGCTGAAAAATGGCCGGAGCCTTCTGATGGTACCGCAACTATCATTAACAATATCCTTCGGATTGAATACGAACTTTCTGATATTCAATACCAGATCAATGACAATATCGTCAGTCAATATGCTGGTGGCTCCCGCGACCCTTCGGCGGTGATACGGGGTTCGGCCGCTCTTAAAATCTTACCTGAATCACGGTACATCATCGCTGATCTCTCCGGATTCCACGCAGGCCACTCCCCTCCCCTATGAGATGGGCATATCAGTTTCTGGCCTAATGTTCCGGAGGAAAATATTGCACCGAATGGGGAATCCGCCGATCAAAACTGGATTTTCAGAGCCGTACTACAAAACTTAGCCGACCACTATTTCTGGATCATTATTCAGCGCCGCCCCGATGATGACCAACGCCCGTACAACTATAGCAGTTAGCCTTAGAGAGATATTCTATTTACTGACAGGTACAATTTGCATCTGTCAATACAGTCGTCTGTACGACTAAATTCCCTGGCGGCGCACCGACGGGCACACACACCTGAAACATAGCAACATTCGTTGAATATGATTGTATTATAGGTGAAGCGCCTGTATTATAGGTGAGTGAAAACGGTGCTGTACCTGTAAAAGTTGCAACGACTGAAGTACAGCCTCCCGCACAAACATCGGGATTCGTAACTGTCAGGACAACGCTCGGAGCGGGCACTACAGTTACCACCACCTCATCTGTGTCAGTTCCACAACCCGGAGATGTCACTGTCACTGTATAGGTAGTTGTCATTACTGGCATCACCATAGTACTGGCAGTAGTAGTGCCAGTACTCCACGCGTAGGTGCCACCACCTGTCGCGGTAAGACTAGTAGTCAATCCTGAACACCTGATGACATCAGGGCCGGCATTGGCCACAGGTGGTGCACCATTCAGGTTAAAAGTAATGGACCAACTGATCAACTCACCGATATCGGCGATTACATAATCATTAATATGCAGCGTCCATGCACCGTCTCCACTCAGTCCGTTGTAGGTATTGGCAAAAGTATGTGTACCAAGTGGTGGCACATTGCTATAGGGGTTGTTCAGATTTGTCACGCGGCCTTCGGGCCTGAAATTACCGGTGTATGGTGGCGATCCGCTTGTAATAAAATTACTTGCCTGATCAGAAAACACAGTATTCGTATAATTATCGCCTCCTCCGCCATTGCCCGTAGAAAGTTCCAATACTTGTCCGCCTGGACCGATCAACAAAATACCGATATCACCAACCCAGGTGTGGGTAAGGTTGATGGTGACATTTTCGATGGTTACACAGCCTCCAATAATACCAACCCCTGCCACCGTGCAAGGGGACTGAGTTACCCCAATGGTTTGGCTGGGGGCACCTGGTGGAATTGGCAAATTGCCCGTTCCTGTAAAGGTAATCAGTTGTGAAAATGCTGTTCCATAGCAAAACACCAATACGCCCAGGAGGGTATTTTTCCAATTAAAATTGCTTAAGTTCATACAAAATCATTACATTATTGTACAGGAATCTGCCGAATTAACGTCAAAATAATTACTTATACCCGAATGACCTTTTATGTTCCGGACAGTCAGGCTTAAATATCATCATTAGTTTTTTTAAATGAAATTTACTGACAGGTACAATTCGCACTTGTCAGTGCTACGGCCTGCACCACCCAACTTCCCAGTGGAGTAGCCGCTGGCGCACATACTGTAAAGGAACCGGTATTGGCAGAAAAAGTCTGGGTTGCAGTACCTCCCACACTAGCGTAAGTAAGTGCGAAGGGCGGCGTTCCTGTAAAAGATGCTGTGACCAGCGTGCAACTTCCCGCACAGAAACTAGGATTCCCCGCAAATAAAGCCACCGTCGGTAAGGGGCGCCACACTAAGGAAATGGCATTGGAGAAATCGAGGCAGGGATCTGCTAAATTCACATTGCCGCCTATATTATTGCCAGCGACTGCGGCGACATAATAGGTTACGCCGGTTTGCATAGGAGGTACGAAGGAGAAATTCGGTGTATTACTGGTCGCAATTATACTGCCTGAGGGATCATTGGGGTTAGTAAGAAGGACAAAACGCAGCAGGTCATTATTGTCGAGTATCTGATCCCCATTATGTATAAAAGCCGCAGGTACATTGGTACAGAAAGCCAAAACTTGTGGCAACACTGATCCTGCATCTGTGATACAACATGGAGGCCCGGTGCAACGGTCCATTTCGGAAAGTGGTGCCGAAAGCAAGGTAGTTGCCGATAATGTACCAACAGGTGCAGCAACCGTTGCGAAATTATTGACCGGAGCAGAGGGGGTTACAGTTTGTGCCACTACACCCAATACCGTTGGGCAACAGCCAGCCACCTCTCCTGCGCCGTCGATTTTGAGAATGAAAAAATCTCCTCCAGCTGTGCCCACTGCCAGATAACCACCGTCGGGGGTCGGGCGTACATGCCGCATGTGTCCGGTAGTTCCATAAGTATATGATTTGGACCATTCTACACCACCACTGCTATTGGTTTTGACTAGAATGGCTTCAGGCGTATCACCACTGATATTCCAGGGAGTAAATACAAAACCACCATCAGGACAATTTTCAATAGAGATACGGTAGTTACCCCCGGCAACCGGATAGGTTTTTGCCCATGCCAAACTTCCTGCGGCGGTAAAACTTAAAATCCAGGGCTGTAATTGGCTGCCACCCGAATATGACCAAGTTGCATCAGAAGCCACCATACCGCTGCCACCTGGTTTGAGATTATACACCACTTCATTTCCCGAACCGCTGACCGTAGTAGCCGATTGAATGCCCCCGCCACTGTTCAACTTTACCAGATACGCCTCCTGCGTGCCGGCAAAACATCCTCCACTCACCCATATATCGCCATTGGCTGCTGCCAGCGGTTCGCCAGCGTAATCACCGCCACCCAATCCGTAGGCGTTACACCAGACATTCACACCATTAAAATCTACTTTTTGTATTAACCAATCCGCCGCGCCAGCGCCGAGGCTTGTGGTGGCACCCGACAAAATATACCCATCCGATACTTCACAAAAACCGCTGCCCTGATCAATATTGCCTCCACCTGTAGTCCTCTGCCACAATAAATTGCCACTCAAATCTAATTTCACCGTAAAAAAATCAGCGCCTCCTGCTCCAGAGCTGCTGGTTTCCCCAAACGCCACCAAATTGCCATCGCTGGTATATTTAATCATTCTGAACAGGTCGGTGCCGCTTCCTCCCAATGCCTGACTCCATTCAACAGCACCAGTGGCAGAAAACTTGACCACCATAGCGTCTACGCCGCCTAATCCTCCACCAGTAGTGCTGCCCGCGATAACAAAACTCCCGTCAGGTAATACTTCTACCCAACGCGCCTCATCAATTCCGGAAGTACCGTAAGTTTTTTTAAATGTACCCTGCGCCACAGCCAGTTGCCACAAGGCTAATAAAAGGATCGTTATTGGATAAATTTTCATACTTATTCAGAAACATGCCTCGCCAGCAGCGGGCGAAATTTTGGAAAAGGATCGTTATTGGATAAATTTTCATACTTATTCAGAAACGGGTAAGTATTTGAGGCTTTTAGTCAATAATCGTCACATCACCTTTATAAACTACCGTGCTGCCATCAGCTAAATTCACTTCAAAATAATAAACATACACCCCCGGTGACATTTTTTTATTCCGGAAAGTACCATCCCAACCTACAGAAGGATCATTCGTTGGCATATCATCGCGACTAAACAGCGCATTTCCCCAACGGTCATACACATTAAAATTGCGAACAAAACTAATTTCCGCACCGGAAAAGACCGATAAGTAGCCATTATCCGTGGAGCCTGGCTGAAAGGCATTGGGTACAAAAACATCAATTTTACTGTTCACCCGCACCAGCAATTCATCTGAAATCAGACAGCCATCGGGGTCAAAGGCAGTTACACCAATCACGCCCGATACTGTGGCGGTAAATGTCGGTGAAAAGCAGTTAGAGCAGGATAATATAAAGGGCGACTGATAAAGAACCGAATCCAGCGGAAAATTAGTAACCACATCAAAAGATATTTCCTGCCCGACTTTGACCTCCAGGGTCGGACCAAGATCGAGTTCCAGCCCCGGCTTATTGGGTTGATAAGCAGTGATGATGGTCACCACACTGTCGCAGCCATTAGCGGCCAACAACGTAAGTATTTCGGTGCCCGCTTCCTGGGGACGGCAGGTTTGACGATTGACTGTGGTAGCCAGCGGTACTCCTGGCTGCACATTAGCCGAATCTGTAGCCGTACAACCATTGGCATCGGTGACGGTAACCGTGTATGTTCCTGCTTGCCCCACCGCAAGGGTACTTCCAGTTGCACCCGAAGACCAAGCGAATGAGCCTGCACTACCAGAAGTTACCAGCGATGCACTTCCTCCGCATAAAACATTATTCACAGCGATATTGACAGTCGCCGGGGGAACAGCGAACACTTGTGAAATCGCTGTCCCTGTACAACCAGCGGCATCTGTCACCGTTACTGTGTAAATCCCGGGCTGAACCACCGTAAGTGAAGTCTGATTTGATCCATCCGACCACAAATATCCCTGATAAATACCCGTCACGGCAATAGTTACAGAAGTGCCCTGACAAAATACTTCGTTGCTTTGCAATGCGGGGGAAAGGTTCGTCGCCTGCAAAGAAGTGGTAGCCGTAGCGGTGCAACCAGCGGCATTCGTTACGGTCACTGTATAATTGCCCGATTGGGTAATGAACAATGTGACCTGGGTTCCTCCGGTACTCCATAGATACGTTGAGAAACCAGCATTAGCGGCAATTATCGCGCTGCTTCCTGCACAAAATGTCGATGCCCCGGAAATAGCAACTATCGGCGGTGGCGGAATAGTGGCCTGGACTGTTCCCGATCCGGTACAGCCTGCAATATTACTCACTGTTACCGTGTAAGTCCCTGACTGCGTAACGGTTATATTTTGTGTGGTGCTGTTATTACTCCATAAATAAGTAGAAAATCCAGGACCTGCGTTCAACTTCAATTGATTGTCACAGGCGTAAAGTGGCGGTACAATTACAGGTACAGGGGAAGCTGCCAGCAATATGGAAAATCCGGCCGTTTGTGTACATCCATTGGCATCTGTAACGGTTACAGTATAAGTTTCACCCCCCATTACACCCGTAATAATTGGGCCTGTTAACCCGGTATTCCATTCAAAATTCACATAATTCTGCTGATTGAGCACTATGGATGTTATACTGGCTCCCGGGCACAGCTCAGGTACCGAATACACTTGAGGCACTACAGCAACGGGTATGGTGGCCTGCACGGTAGCGGTACCAGTACAGCCGTTGGCATCGGAAACAGTAACTGTATAAACACCCGATTGTGCAACGCTGGTTGTAGCAGTATTAGCAGCATTATTCCAACTGTACACCGCATAGCCAGTTCCTGCATCTAATGTCAATTGGCCATCGCAGGAATAGGGTAAAACAGTGGCATTAGCAGTTATGCTGCCTCCTGCAATAAGGGTTTTGCTGGCAGTTCCGGTACAACCATTCGCATCGGTAACAGTTGCGGTATAGGTCCCTGCCGTGTTGACCGTAATACCCTGCATATTTGAACTGTTAGACCAGGCAATATTGACGAAAGCACCATTGACATTCAGGGTCACCGGGCTACTGCCACAAATAGTGGAAGATCCTGTGATGACAGGAGCCGGAGGTGGCAAATTTACCACCGCAATACTGGCTGTTGCCGTACAACCCTGCCCATCGGTTACTGTTACAGAATAAGTCCCGGCAGCATTCACAAGGGCTGTGGAGGTATTACTGGTATTGCTCCAGGTGTAATTAACAAAACCCCCAGTGGCCGTAAGAGTCGACACCTCAGCAGGACAAAGTTGGTTGTCGCCAGTGATAGTTACTGGTGCTGGAACCGGCACAACAACTTGTACTGCAGCAGTACCGCTACAACCGCCGCCATCACTTACCGTAACCGTGTAGGTACCTGATTGTGAAACTTTTATACTTGGGGTATTCCCAAGAGTATTCCAGGAATAGTTCGAAAAACCAACACCTGCATCGAGGGTTATCTGCCCATCACAATTGTAAGGTAGTTGCGCTATTGAAGGGGTTAATTGGTTGGAAATAACCACTGATGTGGCAGCTGTGCCGGTACATCCGTTCGCATCCGTCACGGTAACCGTCCCCGTAAATGGTGGCTGTACTGTGATCGCCGCCGTATTTTCACCCGTGCTCCAACTGTATCCAGTGAAACCTCCACCCACACTTAAAGTGGCCGTATTGCCCGGACACACAGCAAGCGGACCGGTAATAAACGGAGCTGTTGTGGCAAACAAACTCACCGTGGCAGTAGCAGTGGATTTGCACCCCAATCCATCGGTTACAGTGACCTCATACACTCCCGGAGTAGCCGTGGTGATGCCGGGTGAGGATGCCGTTGTACTCCACTGATAACTCACAAATCCTGGGGAAGCCAACAAATCAACGTTACCACCCAGGCAAAATTGAAGAGGGCCTGCAATTGACACCTGCGTCAACACAGGTACAGTAATGGCCTGACTTACGCTGCCTTTACAACCGTTGACATCAGTAACTGTCACAGTATAGTTACCGCTTTGGGAAAGACTGACCGAAGTGGTATTGCCGCTGTTACTCCAGGAGTATGCATTGAAACCTGTGGTGGCTGACAAGACTATTTGACCATCACAATTGTAGGGTTGCACTGCAATAGCGGGCGTCGGGTTGCTATTTACCGCCAACAATATATCATCAGTGCCAGTACATCCATTACCATCAGTCACCACAACGGTGTAAGTACCTGAAACGGAAACCGTAATACTTGAGCCCGCAGTTCCATCGCTCCAGGCGTAGGAGGTGTAATTTTGACCAAGGGAAAATGTTGCGTTGTTGCCCACACAAATAGTTGCTGGTCCAGCAACCAACGGCACTGGGAGAGGTTGCGCTGTGATGGTGATACTCTCTGTATCAGTACAACCTGATCCATCAGTAACTGTCACGGTAAACACACCGCCACCAATGACCAATAAATCATTCGTGGTGGTACCTCCCGTCCAAAGGTAACTGGCAAAACCTGTTGTCGCATTTAAGGTGGTACTGGTATTTTGGCAAAAACTATTATTACCGCTAATCGCAACTTGCGGCGCCAAAGGAATCGTTACATCAAATGTACCGGTGCCTGTGCAACCTGTCGCATCTGTAACAGTAACCGTATAGGTACCTGCCGAATTGACACTTGCTGTTGCCGTCGTCTGACTTCCTGACCAAAGATAAGCAGTATATCCGACACCTGCATCCAGCAATTGACTACTATTACAGGCGTATGGCAATTGGACGATAGCAGGAGAAAGTGCTGTGGCCTCAGTGATGATTTGTATATCGGTGCCGGTACAGCCCGCTGCATTGGTGACTGTGACGGAATAGGTATTGCCGGTGGTAATTGAAATGGTTGCCGTTGTTGCTCCAGTGCTCCAGTTATAAACATTAAATGCCCCTGATAAAGCCAGCGTGCCTGTACTATTGGTGCAAATCACCGAAGGCCCGGTGATATTAGGCAATGGCGCTGCGACAGTATTAACCACAATATCACCGGAAGTACTGCAACCAAAAGCATCAGTAGCAGTAACCGTGAAAGTACCCGCCGCACTGACACTTATTGTATTGCCCACCTGAGCGGTACTCCAGATATAAGTATTTAGTCCGGCTGTGGCAGTAAGTACCGTGGCCGTTCCACCGCAAATACTATTATTGCCACTAATAGCAACTAAGGGTACTGGCGGGATAACTACGATATAAGCCGCTGTTCCTGTGCAACCACCTGCATCACTCACCGTTACGGTGTAGGTGTCATCGGTTGTCACCGAAATATTTTGAGTGGTTTGTCCGCTATCCCAACTGTAGGTATTGAATCCTGTTCCGGCATCTAAGGTAATTTGACCGGTACATAAATAAGGCGATTCGATGATCTGCGGTTGCAAACTGGTAGAAACAGCCAGCGTTTGGGTATCGGTAGCTGTACAGCCATTGGCGGCAGTGACGGTGACGGTATAAGTAGCCGGGTTATTAACTGTAATCGTTGGCGCACTCACGCCTGTACTCCAGCTGATATTCGAAAAAGTCCCTGGTACAGAAAAAGTCGCACTGCCGGAAGCACAAATCTGAGAAGGGCCACTGATATTCGGCGCCGGAGCTGGCAAGGCACTTACGCTGAACGCATCAGTGGTGGTACATCCAAATCCATCAGTTACCGTAAGCAAATAATTACCAGATGCAACAACCGTAATATTGGGGGTATTGGTAGCATTGGACCATTGGTAAAGGGAAAAACCAGGTGTTGCCGACAAGATCGTGCTGGTACCTGGGCAAATAGAACTATTCCCAGTGATATCAACGATCGGCGGCGTTGGGATAACAGCAAAATAGATATCCGTTCCCGTACAACCCTGAGCATTCGTAACTGTTACGGTAAAAGTGGTGCTGGCACTGATCGTTATACTTGGCGCATTGCTGCTGTTGCTCCAGCTGTAAGCATTGAAAGGCCCATTAGTGATCAAGGTCAATTGCTCATCGCAGAGATAATTGGCTTCACTAATGACAGGGTTGGGAGAAGGGGTAACAGCCAATACCTGGCTATCCGTTCCTGTACAACCATTTGCAGCAGTGACTGTAACAGTGTAGGTATTGGCGGCGGTAACAGTAATGGATGGCCCACTTTGGCCGTTGCTCCAGTTATAGCCGACAAAAGGCGCAGTAGTATTAAGTGTGGCTGCAATACCAGAACACACCGTGGCTGGCCCCGCCACTACTGGTAACGGCGAAGGCAATGAGGTGGTTGTAAAATTGGCAGTTGTTGTACACCCAAAATTATCAGTTGCCGTGACGGTAAAGGTTCCGCCATTCGCCACACTGATATTCGCACCGTTTTGGCCCGTATTCCAGTTATAGGACGCCAAGCCGGGGGAAGCATTTAAAATGGTGCTCAAGCCAGCACAAAAACTGTTGCTGCCAGTGATGCTTACTACCGGAGGCGGAGGGAGAGTGACGTTAAAACTATTCGTGCCGGAACAGCCACTTGCATTGGTGACCGTGACGGTGAATACACCCGAATTATTAACTGGGATTCCAGGTGTAACCGCGCCATTGCTCCACGAGTAAGATGAAAAACCAGCACCAGCATCCAGTGATATTTGGCCATTGCAAGTAAATGGAGCAGCACTAATGACAGGATTCGGCACAGCAAACAGGGTTACGCTGGCATTGACGGTGCCCGTACAGCCATTGGCCTCTGTCACCGTTACGGTATAATTACCCGGTCCTACCAGAATATTACTGCTGCTACTGCTATTATTCCAGAGATAAGAAGAAAAAGGACCATTAGAAACATTTAGCGCAAAGATACCGCCCGGACAAATTTGACCACCAGCAACAAGCGGTACAGGGGATATGTTGGACACCACGGTAGCCGTTTCAGTATCCGTACAACCAAATGAATTGGTGGCAGTGACCGTATAAGTGCCAGCGCTGGCTACGCTTAGACTCGGAGCAGTCCCACCACTGCTCCAGGCATAAGAAGTAAAACCAGCGGTCGCGTTCAGGGTGGTATTTAGTCCGGTGCAAAAACTCAGTGCACCTGTTATATTTACCAAAGGCGGTGCAGGAATGGTGACATTGAAATCGTCTGTGGCAGTACAACCAGCAGCGTTCGTGACCGTCACCGTATAAAGCCCCGCACTGCTGAACGTGGCCGTGGAACTGTTGCCGCCAGCATTACTCCAAGAATACGTTGAAAAACCGTTACCCGCATTCAGTACCACCTGACCATTGCAGGCGTATGGATTTTGTGTAACATTAGGAGTTGGCGAAGGAGAAGGTGCAACAGTAATACTCTTTGTTCCGGTACAGCCCGCCGAATTGGTAACTGTTACAGTAAAAGTGCCAGGATTATTGATCGCGATACTTTGCCCATTACCGCCTGTATTCCAGGCATAAGAAGGGAAAGAAGTTGTAACACTTACAGTACCACTGGCACCGGCACAAAGTGCTGCCGGAGCATTCAATAAAGGATCGGGGGCAGCCACTACATTCAATGTAACACTTCCAAGACCGGCACACTGCGCGGAGAGGTTGATACAGGAAAAAAGTACACAGAAAAATGTAAGGATTGCTGTGAAAGACTTTAAGGTGTTGAGTTTTTCCTTCATAAGAATGGTTATTTCTTCAACAAGAACAGGAGAATTCAGAATTTGGTTTTAAAATTACAGATAAATGATAATTTTAGTCAGATTCTCTACAAATGCCGCATCCACCACTGGAAAAGATCGCCAGAGTGGATGCAGAAAGTTGTTCTAAGCTATTTCCTTGATTTAAAGTCATTGAACTGCCTGCGTAACTCCGCTATTTCTGTCCGGAGTGCTGTAATGGCTTCTTCCTCCACTACTTATGTACTTTTAAAATTTTGAACCCTGTTTATTCTTTTTACCAAGGGACCGACAAAGGCGAAACAAAACTGTCAATTATGTTTCATATAGCGTAAATAGTCGTTCACCCCATTTATGCAGCGATTCGTCTTCCTTTTTGAATGCAAAACACATTTTTGTTGTTTGCCGTTTTTAAAAAAATATTACCAATACTTAAAAAGAAGATTTGTTATAGTGGAGCATCCGCCCCCCTTTTAACAAGTCAAAAAAACACCCTCCCATGCTTCGGTTCTTCATCATCATCTGCGCCTTTCTAATCGCCGTACAAAGTCAAGGGCAAACTTTCACAAAAGTTTTTAATGGGGGAAGTGATCTTCTCCAATTCACCAATATCACCCCTGCTGCGGCTGGCGGCTGGATGGCATCTGGCATCGCCAGGAACAATACAGGCTTCATTACTTTTATTTCGAAATTCGACGGCGATGGCAACCTGCTTTGGTCCCAAAAACCAGATGACACGAGGGACGCCCGCGCATTAGTTACTTTGGATGATGGCAGTGCCCTGGTATTCAACAACAATAGCGGTTTTCAAGGCTATTTTGATGCATCTGTGCTCCATATTGGTGCTAATGGAAACTTTATCAGTGAAATCATCTGGGGAAAACCTAACGATCAGGATGATTGGTTTGATGCCAAAAAATTGGAGAATGGGGATATCGTGGCGATTGGCATGAGCCGGGAAGATGTAGCTTTTTCAGAACGGGTACTTCTGGCACAATTTTCACCAACTGGGCAGTTGGTTTGGGAAAGAACTTACGATAGCGAAACTTTCGGCAGGTTTGGAGAAATAATTCCATTGCCCACTGGTGAATTCTATGCCCTTGGTCAAAATTATGGCGGCGGCAGTTTCCTCGGTGTAATCGGAAAATTCAGCGCCAACGGCGATATCCAATGGATAAAATCCTACGATTATGGCACTGATGCCACCTATTTCCTGGCAGGACAGCCCTTGCCGGATGGTTCTTTATTTGTTGCTGCCTATCAGACGAATCAGAACGGCGGGAATGTCAGATTAACGCTGTTAAATGTCAGCAACAACGGTACTGTCACTACCCAGAAATCACTGAAAAGCACCTACGACCTTGGTCCGTTTAAAATGGGAAGGCTCAATAATGACACCTTGTTGATAACAGCTGTTTCGAGTGGACAGGTATTGCCTGTGGTGGACAATGATAATGTGATCCTTCAGGTGTCACCACAAGGCGATTTTCTCGGAAGCGTGGCCTTTGGAACAGATGGCCAGGAATTGGGAACAGATGCTTTTTTTAACAATCGCCAGGTAGTTCTATGCGGTATGACAGATTCAAGTGCGGATGGTACTGCCAGGCGTGCATTTATCAGTAAATCAGGTTTTAACATCTCCTGTTGTGAAAAAAGTGCCATAGTGGAAACAACTGCACCGCCACCTTTACCTGCTATCAATACGCTTTCTTACACGGCAAGTGCAGTGCCATTGAGACAAAGCCATACGGTAACCCTGACCAATTTCCCATTGTCGGAATCCGTTACCTGTCAAAATCCGGATGGTGCCATGCTGCTGCCTCCTGACACTATCCTATGCCTGGGCGATACGCTGACGCTTAGCCTCCTTACGAATTTACCAGGTAATGTTTTATGGAGTACGGGTGCCACCTCCCGTGAAATTTTGGTGGACGCTCCCGGCAAATATACTGTTACTTTGACCGGCGAATGTGGCAATGCCACAGATACTGTAACAGTGGTTGAGGTGGGCAACAGTGTAACAGCCCAGGTGACCACTGTGGCAACAGTTTGTCCCGGTGAAAGTGTGGCGTTAGAAGCATCGGGCGGTTCAGATTTTTTATGGTATAATGAGAACGGCGCACTTATCTTTTCTACTGCCAATCCTGTCATAACACCAATATTATCAACGAACTACACCGTGGTGGTATCGGATGGCTTATGCCGGGATACAGCCGTTGTTGCTATAAATATCCTGGCAGTACCGGCAATTTCGGCAGGACAAGATCTTTCCATAAAATCAGGTGAACAGGTAAAATTATCAGCAACCGGAGCAACTGATTATACGTGGTCTCCACCAGATGGATTGAGTTGTACAGACTGCCCTTCGCCTTTTGCCAATCCGGCTGCCACTACCACTTATACCTTAATCGGTACAGATACTAACGGCTGTTCCGATACAGCCCGCATCACAGTTAATGTACAACAGCCTTGCCCATTTTATATACCGAATATTTTTAGTCCGGAAAGCATTGGCAGTCCGGACAATCATCTTTTCGGGGTATTTAGCAGTACCATTTCGCCTGAAGCATTCCTGTTGCAGGTATACTCCCGTTGGGGAGAATTGGTTTTTGAATCTCACAATCCCCTGGTACAATGGGATGGGACCTTCCGGAATAAACCAGCTCCTCCGGGTGTCTATTGGTATCAACTTCAAATGAACACTTGCGACGGAGACATAAAGGCCAAAGGTGACCTCACACTGATTCGATAATTAATTCAGGATGCTGCTTTTTGTTGTTGCAGCAAATAACTATACAGCCGCCTTCGGCAGCTGTATAGTTATTTGCAGGACAACTTTGAGATACATCAGCATGTTACCGGCAGTAGGCTGATGATTAGCGGGCGAGGCACTAAGTTCTGGATAGTTTGAGCGGCACTTTTAAACTGATACTTCGTTGCTCCATACCCCGTCTAATCTGCATAAGAATAACAAATCTCCAACCGCCCGCCTGTCGACTCAATCGTGATTTGGGCAGGTTCTGTGGTGCTCTCCACCAAAAGGCCGTCTTTGAATTCCGCTTTTGTTTGGTCAGTACCGAACCATACCCGCCGAAAGATGACTAATGCCTCCTGCATCGTCATTTTTCCCGCTGGCAGCAGCAGGCACTCACTGTGTCCTCCCGCATAAGGCGTAAACTCCAGTTTCGCGCCATCGGCAAATAACTGCCGGTAACCGGCGGTCGCTTCAGGGTTCGCAGGCAGTGCCTCCTGGGGGCCTTTAGCGGGAGAAATGGACCTGTAATACTGCTCAGAAAGCGACATGTCCTCTACTGCACGTTGAATGAGCGGGGCGTATTTGGATAAATATCCTTCAAACAAGTACCCTTCTTTACCATCGGCGGTTTGCACTTTTACCCATCCGCCACCCACTTCAAAAGTACCGATTTTTTCGGCTACATACTTGTTGGCGGGATCGGGTAATGCCATGACTTTCAGTGCTTTGCCATCATAAGGCACAGAAGCTACTTTTTCTCCGTCTTTAGAAGGTGTTTTCCGGAGTACTAATCCTCCCGGCACCTGGACATAAAGCTGGTCACCAACAGCAAGACCACCACTGCCTTGCTCAGGAACAGCAGACGTAGTTTCAGAAGCCACAGGTGCCGGAGCATCAGTTGTCGCAGCAGTTTTGGTATCCTGTTTACAAGAAAAAAGGGATGCAGATAATATAAGCAATGTGAGCAAAAAATGCTTCATAAAAAATGAGTTGTGTTTTAATAATTCGGTGGCAAAGAAAATACAAAACGAACTTAATCCCAGAAATAATTAACGTGAACTCAGCGATAATTAACGTGCCCAAAAACGACATTCCAAGAGTCGAAATATGCTGAATTTATCTCCAAGTTCACGTTATCAAAGTAAATATCGCAGTCCTTCCGTTAAATTAGTCAATGAGTTTTCGGCTTCCCCCGCACTTTCCCTTCCAGGTTCAAAATCTCCACTTTCCGGAAATCAATCGGTTGACCTTCACTTTGCATGGCGACAAAACCTTCCTTTAATGGCTTACCATCCTGTTTGATTTTTGGATCGTACCTATTGGCCACACCGCCGCCAATCTGCGGTTTGGAGTACTGCAACACCGTATCACCATTGATAATATGTGTGATAAGGGAATCGCCTAATACAATCAATTCGCCCCGCACCCATTGTTCGCCTTCATAGGTTTTAGAAGAAGACTCAATACAATGCCGGGGGTCAATTTTACCTTTGAAAACAACATCGGTCCCGGGTGAACACATATTGCCCGTAGGGCGGGGATTGCCATCGCCCAGGCCGGCAAGCAACTGCATCTCGATGGAGATCGGCCAATCCTGTTCCTTCGGCATAGTGCGCGGATCCTGGGAGTGAAACATCACCCCACTGTTTTTTATAGTGTATTCCGGCGCATCTTTCCGCCATTCACCCACAAAACGGTATTCAAATTTCAGGTGGTAATAAGCGTAAGGCTGTTTGTAATACAGGTGACCAAAACGCTCTTTAAAGCCGTCATACTGGTCATACCGCACTTTCAGGAGGCCATCTTCCACCCGGAATGTATTGCCGTAGTTGTCGCCCACTTCGTGGTGATGAATTTTTACAATCCAGTCGTCAATATCTTTTCCGTTAAAAAGCGAGACCCAATGATCGGGTTCGGTTTTATTTTTTAAACCCGCACAACTGGTTTGGGCAATAATAAAACAAAGAAAAAACAACTGGAGGAGCCTGGTGCTGGTGCTGTACAATTTATACATAGAGAAGGACATTTAAGAACGGCTAAAGGTAATTACAGTCACCAGTAATTCACCATAAGTACTGACAAAACCACTTTTTTTTTCACCTGACGCTGCTCAGGATCCGATCCGGTATGCTTTGCCCGGTCATTCTTGGATTTCCCTGATATTCGGTGTTCGATATTCTCTATATTTGCCCCCCTTATGCACCACATCCAACTCAAATCCGTCGCCCTCCCTGATTTTGGCGCACCCACCACAGAAGCCACCGTCGGCACTGCTACCTATATCCATCGCCTCGGCCAATTAAAAAAGGCCATGCAACAACGCGGCCTGGATGCCATGGTGGTCTATGCGGACCGCGAACACCACGCCAATCTCACGTACCTGTGTGGTTACGACCCGAGGTTTGAAGAAGCGCTGCTGATTATTACCCCTTCTTCCCCTATTCCGGCATTGCTGATTGGCAACGAAGGTATGGGCTATACCGACCTGTGTCCGTCGCCCGTACGGCCCGTTTTATACCAACCGCTCAGTCTGTTGGGACAAGACCGCAGTAAAAGTGAAACACTGGAGGTTATTCTCGCCAACGAAGGCATTGGCGCGGGCACCAAAATCGGTGTAGCAGGCTGGAAATACTTCTCTCCGATGGAATTTCACCGCCCGGAACACATCTTCGAGACGCCCTCCTACCTCGTCGATACCCTCCGCAATATCGCCGGACACGAAGTAGTGTTCAATGCCAATAATATCCTGATGAACCCGGTCGATGGTCTCCGGATTTTCAACGAAGCCGACCAGTTGGCCGCCTTTGAATTTGCCGCCTGCCACACGTCCACCAGTCTCAAAAACGTCCTGTTTGGCATGCAGCCCGGCATGACCGAATACGAAGCCGCCGCACTGATGGGTGCCAACGGGATTCCCCACGCCGCCCACACCATGCTCTCCAACGGCCCGCGTGCCGCTTATGGCCTACCCAGCCCATCCATGAACATACTGCAGGTGGGCGCGCCGTTTACTATGGCCATATCGCTCTGGGGCGCGCTCAACGCGCGCGCTGGCTGGCTTGTGCGCAACGCAGCCGAACTACCGGAAGGCGTTCAGGACTATGTGGACAAATTAGCCATTCCATATTTCCGCGCCATTGTCCAATGGTATGAACACATCGGCATCGGTGCCACTGGCGGCGAGCTATACGATATCATTCACCGGGAAATTGGCGCGCCATTCTTCGGGGTCCACCTCAATCCTGGCCATTATATTCACTTAGATGAATGGGTTCATTCACCGGTATTCAAGGACAGTACCATCGCGATTAAAAGCGGCATGGCCTTACAAGTGGATGTAATTCCCGCCACCGGCAGCGCTTACCATACCATCAATATCGAAGACGGCATCGCTATCGCTGATGAAACCCTGCGCAACGAAATTGCCTCCAAATACCCGGAAACCTGGAGGAGGATTCAGGCGCGGCGGCGTTTTATGCAGGAAGTGCTGGGTATCCGGCTCAAACCGGAGGTGTTGCCTTTTAGTAATATTCCCGCGTATTTGCCGCCGTATATGCTGAATGCGGGGGAGGTTTTGGTGGTGCGGTGAGTTCCCCACACCCTTTTGTTAATTCCTCCCACTCTACACCATCATATCCTAAAAAATGCTACATTTGCCCATCTAACCCATCACCAATCATCCATGGCAAAAGAAAAATCTGCTTCCAACCAGGAACCGCTCGAAAAATAACTCTGGAAAACCGCCGATAAACTCCGCAAAAACATCGACGCGGCAGAATACAAACACATCGTGCTTGGCCTGATTTTCCTCAAATATATCTCCGACGCTTTCGAAGAACTCTACGCCACACTCCACGCCGATATCGCCAATGGCGCTGATCCGGAAGATAAAGACGAATACAAAGCCGAAAATGTATTCTTCGTGCCGCAGGATGCCCGCTGGATGTACCTGCAATCCAAAGCCAGACAACCGGAGATCGGCAGGTTCGTGGATGATGCCATGGATGCCATTGAAAAAGAAAATCCCTCGCTCAAAGATGTATTGCCCAAGGTGTTCGCCCGGCAAAACCTCGACCCCACCAGCCTCGGCGAACTCATTGATCTGGTGGGCAATATCGCTCTGGGAGATGCCAAATCCCGAAGCGCCGATGTGCTCGGACATGTATTCGAATATTTCCTCGGGGAGTTTGCACTCGCCGAAGGCAAAAAAGGCGGACAGTTCTATACGCCGCGCAGTGTGGTGGAACTGCTGGTAGATATGCTCGAACCTTACAAAGGCCGCATCTTCGATCCCTGCTGTGGCTCGGGCGGTATGTTTGTGCAAAGCGAAAAGTTCATCAAGGAACACCAGGGACGGCTCGACGATATCGCTATCTACGGACAGGAGAGCAACCAGACCACCTGGCGGCTGTGCAAAATGAACCTCGCTATCAGGGGGATCGACAGTTCGCAGGTGAAATTCAACAATGAAGGCTCGTTTCTCAATGACGCCCATAAAGACCTGAAAGCCGATTTTATCATCGCCAATCCGCCTTTCAATGTGAGCGACTGGGGCGGCGATCTGCTGCGCACCGACAGCCGCCAGCAATACGGTGTGCCGCCCACCGGCAATGCCAATTTTGGCTGGATGCAGCACTTTATTTACCACCTTTCTCCCACCGGACAAGCAGGTGTGGTCCTCGCCAAAGGCGCCCTCACCTCCAAATCCTCGGGCGAAGGCGATATCCGCAAGGCGCTGGTGGAAGCGGGACTGATCGACTGTATCGTGAACCTGCCCGCCAAACTCTTCCTGAATACCCAGATCCCCGCCGGATTGTGGTTTATGAACCGCTCCCGGGCTGGCCGAAGTAAAGAAATCCTCTTTATCGATGCCCGGAATATGGGCCACCTCATCAACCGCCGCACCCGCGAACTCTCGCCGGAGGATATCCAAAAGATTACCAGCACTTATCACCTGTGGAAAAATACCGGTACAGGCTATGAAGATATTCCCGGTTTTTGCGCCGCCGCACCCGTCGAAAAGGTGAAGGAATTAGACTATGTACTTACGCCCGGGCGATACGTGGGCCTGCCCGATGAAGAGGATGATTTTGATTTTAAAGAGCGGTTTGCAGCGCTGAAGACGGAGTTGGAGGGACAGATGGAAGAGGAAGTACGGTTGAATGAAATGATCCAGGCTAACCTTTTAAAAATTGGGGTTTATGAGTGAATGGAAGGAGTATAAACTAAGGGAAATGGGTATATTGCAAAGAGGTCGTTCAAGACACAGACCAAGATATGCATTTGAACTTTTTGGCGGCACTTATCCATTCATCCAGACAGGTGAAGTCCGTGAAGCAGGTAAGTATATTAAAAAATATGAACAAACTTATTCTGAATTTGGACTAAGAGCATGTCTGGGAATTTTCCCTTGCATAGTTTCATAGTTTTGAAATATTGATTTGGCAATTAGCCCAAAGTATCCATGCTTCAGAATTTTCTATGGTTCGCTCATAATCTTTGCTCAAACG
>JBILHQ010000312.1:0-5428 GCA_044350415.1 Saprospiraceae bacterium
GAGAATGGATTCACGGCCCCGTAAACTTTTTCCTGTCCGAGGGAATTGAGCAGGCGGTCGGCCACGAACTCGATATATTGCTGCATAAGGCCGGCGTTCATACCGATGAGGCTCACGGGCAGTGCGTCGGTCACGAATTCTTTTTCGTATTCCACTGCTTCGGTGATGATGGCGCGCACGTCTTCTGCCGATGCTGGATTTTGCAACATGGAGAACAGCAGACAAGCGAAATCGCAGTGCATACCTTCGTCGCGGCTGATCAGTTCATTGGAGAACGTGAGACCCGGCATGAGGCCGCGGCTTTTGAGCCAGTAAATGGAGCAAAAAGACCCAGAAAAAAAGATACCTTCCACAGCGGCGAATGCCACTAAGCGGTGTCCGAAAGTGGGTGCATTCTGGATCCATTTGATGGCCCAGTTGGCTTTTTTCGATACACAGGCTAAGTTGTCCATGGCGTTGAACAGGAAGTCCTTCTCTTTGGCGTCCTTTATATAGGTGTCAATCAGGAGCGAATACACTTCGGAGTGGATATTCTCGATGGCGATCTGAAAGCCGTAAAAGCAGCGCGCTTCGGGAATCTGTATTTCACTCATGAAATTGATCACGAGGTTCTCATTCACGATACCATCGGACGCGGCAAAAAACGCCAGGACGTGTTTGATAAAGTGGCGTTCGTTGTCATTGAGTTTGTGTTCCCAGTCGATGGTGTCCTGGGACAGATCGATTTCTTCGGCAGTCCAGAACGAGGCTTCTGCTTTTTTGTACCAGTTCCACACTTCCGGGTATTTGATCGGGAGTAATACGAAACGATTTGGATTTTCAGTGAGAATTGGTTCGGTGCCCAAGGCTTCTTGTACCATAATATATGATGTCTGTTGTAGTAAATATTGAACTTTAAGAGTTGCGGAATTACTGGTTGCGGGATATTTCACCTGCACAACTTATTGGCGCAACCAGTAACCCCAAAACTTATAACCCAGTAGCGTGTATCTGATTACAGTCGTGCTGTAATCCAGGAGGAGCAAAAAGAATTAACTTATTGAGCCTCAAGTAGTCATGAATGTGTATGGGAAGGACGGGGGTTAAATAAAAAATAGCCTGACGGACGATACAAATATCGTTTTATAATCGGCTTCACGAAAGTAAGGCCGATTATACGAAAAACAAGCATAGTTTTTCCACACTATGTTGACAACTTGTACAACTAATTGATTATTAATAACAAAATAATTCATTCATTTTACCAACAATGTTGATAACTCAATGTGGAAAAATAAATGTTTTAAAATACGTGAATATTGTTTTAGAAATAACGTGGTGATGCGGAATGTCGATGGAACACGGATTTTAGAGATTAGACACGGATGAACACGGATTTTTCCGAGCGCGATGTCGATGGAACACGGGTTTTAAGCACTCTCATCTTTTGACATCCCGCTCGGAAAAATCCGTGTTCATCCGTGTCCAATCTCTAAAATCCGTGTTCCAGCGACATCTCGTACCTCGACATCGCACTCAGAAAAAAATCCTTTTAAATCCGTGTCCAATCTCTAAAATCCGTGTTCCAGCGACATCTCGTACCTCAACATCGCACTCGGAAAAAATCCTTTTAAATCCGTGTCTAATCCCTCAAATCCGTGTTCCAGCGACATCCCGCATATCGACATCTCGCTCATCGACATCGCACTCGGAAAAAATCCTTTTAAGTCCGTGTCTAATCCCTCAAATCCGTGTTCCAGCGACATCCCGCATATCGCCACCCCGCTACCGCACCAAATTCCCGAACAGCACAGCATTCCCCATCAACCGCTGCGTGCCCCACCAGAAACCCCGAAAATTGGGATTGATGGCGAAACAGATGATACGGCCGCTGCCCATCAGAACTGTTGTGGCTGCCGCCGCTCCAGACACTGCGCTGACTTGGGAAGGATGAATGTAGCCAGCCCATAACGGCTCTTTGGTGAGGAGTACCGGATTCTGATAGCCATTGGAAGAGGGCTCCAGGTACAGCGCGTCGGGCATAAAAACAGGAATAGTACCCGGCTGAAACCCATAGCACAACGGATGGGTTGGATCGACCGTTGCGGAAAAGATGGAGCCGGGCATCGTACGTGCAGCTTGTGTATCTGCACGATCGCCAAAAGGTATTTGTTTATGGTCAATGCCGGGCGCAGGAGCAGCGGTTTTGAATTCCAGGTTCGCAATACCTGCTGTCTTGAGCCAGCGAAGGGCACCGCCGGTTGCAATCAGGGTGCCACCGTTGTTTACAAATTCCTTGATGTTATCCACCGGTATATTATCATACTTTCCATCGGGCAAAATCAGGACATTGTATTTACTCAGGTTGACATTCTTCAGCCGTGCTGTTTCCACTTCCACGGGGGGGATACCCAAACGGGTATCGAGGTAATGCCAGATTTCACCGGCATCGGTGGGAGAAACGCCGTCGCCAGTGACCAACACGACTTTGGGTGCCTGACAGGAAACGAAACTATTGCTGCCGAGCCAGGGACCATGTTCGGTGGCACCGTTTTGAACTGCAATGTATTGTCCTGCCGCTGCACTGAGGTTTAATATGGTGTGTAGGGCTTTAAAATTGCCGGTTTGGCGGTCGGTAGTGACCACCAGCGTACCCGGAGCGAAGTCGCGGCCCTGTGTGGTAAAAGGCTGCGTGGCCACTTTTACCCGAAACCTGTTCTGGTGGAGTTTGACCAAAAGGGCGTCTACATTTGCTGCATCAGCAGGGATTATATAGGCATAAACGCTGGAATCAGAAACCACCAGCGACTTAGGGGTAGCCACAGGCCAGGGTTTCAAGCCCTTCCAGGCATCGACTTGCCGGTTGTCGAGCGGCGCCCATTGCAGTCCGAAGGCATCGGGCAGGGTCCAGGCGGAGATATCGTAGAAAATACTGTCGGTGAAATGGGTATTGCGTTCAAATACAGCCCTGACAAGGCGGTATTGGTTTTGATCGACCGGCACCACTAATGCCTTTCCGGCAGTAAATGTTTTCCCATCTACCGTGATATCAGTGGTTAAGGCATAAAATTGAATATGGTGAATGGAAAAAATACGTCCGGCCAGTTCCTGCAATCCACTGGCATCGGCACCTGGAGCCTGCAAGACGTATGCTTTTACGCCATTTTTGCGGGCTTCCTCCCGGGCCGTTTGGTAAAACTCCCTGAGATAACTATTCAGTTCCACCCTTTTATCATGTACGGCACGCAATGTACTGAATGAAGTAAGCACATGATTACGAACCGAATACGCGAATGTGAGCAAGCCATTGGTGGTTTCCTGAGCGCTGCCCCGGCTGCTGCCCTGTTCAAACAGGATACCGATACTGCCATTGGCATCGGGGTAGGTCGATCCTTTCCCGTAGTAGAAATCGTCGTAATTTTCTCCGGAGTAAAACAGAATACCTTTTTCAGAAAGTGCTTTCACGTGGTATTGGGCGATTTCTCCGGTAAGTTGCTGGTTGCGCAGAGGAGTCACCGGATTGACCCGTGATGGCACACCCGGCTGGAAAAAGAAAGTACTGTTGGAGCCCATTTCGTGGTGATCTGTCAGTACATTGGGCAGCCAGTCCTGAAAAATACGCACCCGCCCTTCTGATTCGGGTTGTTGCATGACCAACCAGTCGCGGTTGAGATCGAACCAATAATGGTTAAACCGGCCACCCGGCCAATGCTCATTAAATTCATCATTAGCCGGATCGGGCTGGAGATGGGTGGGCCGACGGCTATTGATCCACGAGGAGAAGCGCTGCATGCCGTCAGGATTGAAACACGGATCGAACAAAATGATGGTATTTCGGAGGATTTCTTCCACTTCATCACCCTGTGCAGCGGCGAGCCAATAGGCGACTGCGAGCGCTGCATTACTCCCGCTGGCTTCATTGCCGTGAATAGAATAGCCCATGTAGAACACAGCGGGAAAATCGGCGGGGTTCAATTGCGCGCTTAAGGCAGGATCGGCCAGTTCGCGGCGTTTTTGGCGGATCGTTTCGAGCCGGGCAAGGTTATCCGGGTGTGAAATAGTCAGGCATATCAACGGGCGATCCTCCTGGGTACGGCCGTATTCTTTCCATTGGAGGCGATTGCTGGTGCGCACCAATTCACGCATATACCCGACGAGCTGGTCGTGACTGGCGTGGCGCTCCCCCACTTCGAAACCGAGGTAGTCGGCGGGTTTTGGAACGGCAGGATTGTAGGTTCCTTGCGGGAGGAAATAAAAAAGCGACGGCTGTTCCTGTGCGAAAATAGTCACTGGAACAGCCGTAAGCCAAAAAATAAAGGTGAGACAACAAGCGCGTATAATCATGGGGCAATTATACTGCAATACCTCAATATTTACATCTTTTTCAACGCCGCTATGGCCACTTCTTTTGCTTTAGGCAAATTATCGGCAGCAACATCGGCGTGATCGAGTTTGATTTGCAGGAACAAATGGTTCTTTTTTACCAGCAGCATAGACTCCCGGCTGCTCCACAAGGCGCCATCTCCAAGACCCGGCACTTCGGTATCATAACCATTGATACGGTCCTTTTTGGTGACATCGTACTGCGCCAATGCCGAAGGTGCTGTGCCAAAATCCACAATTTCTATCGCCAATGCACTTTCAGGATTGGCGGCAATATTGGGATTCTTGTCCTCTCTCACCTCCCGGTCCCGCCAGTCCGGTTTTTTCCAGGTGCGCAGACAGTAACTTTTGTCGGGCAAAGTACGGCGATTGGCAAAGTCCCGTTTGATGTCCACACTAAAGATCGTGCAGAACTCCTCGTCCGTCAACAAATCGCAGGTGGCATTTTTCCAGGGATTGGGCTGGCGGATGGGCATGCCAGTAGTGGTGTCGATGGTGGGTGCGGCGGGTTGCGCAGTGGTATTAGCAGCGGTATTGTCTGATTGACAAGACATAAAAAAAACCGAGCCCAGGAAAAGGGCGGCTGAAATGAGTCGAAACATTTTAAATATGATGATTTTTAATAAAAATTAGTCACAAGTCTGTTAGTCCCAAGTCATTTTAGTCCCAAGTCAGTTAGTCCCAAGTCCCAGGTCCGTAGAGTGTGCCGTAAACAGGGCGTCCACTTGTAAAAATTGGAATGCTTGGGGTACACTCTACAGACCTGGGACTTGGGACTAACTGACCTGGGACTAAAATGACTTGGGACTAATTAACTAATAACAAATTCCGCGCCAACCTTTATACTGGTTTGGGGACGAAGCGGATGGACAATGAATTAACGCAATGGCGGGTATTTTTGGCGGTGAGCCGTTCGCCTTCAAAAACGTGGCCGAGGTGGCCGTCGCAATTGGCGCAACAGATTTCCACCCGGCGCATACCGAAGGTAATATCCGTATGCCGCACAATAGCACCCGGAATTTCGTCGTCGAAAGAAGGCCAGCCACAATCGGAATCGAATTTGTCG
>JBILHQ010000137.1:0-17005 GCA_044350415.1 Saprospiraceae bacterium
CCTCCGCCTCTCTTAAGTACACATAACGCACCCCTCTTAAGTACACATAACGCACCCCTCTTAAGTACACATAACGCACCCCTCTTAAGTACACATAACGCACCCCCTCTTAAGTACACATAACGCACCCCCTCTTAAGTACACATAACGCACCCCTCTTAAGTACACATAACGCACCCCTCTTAAGTACACATAACGAGACTTATAACTCATAACTTATAACTCATAACTAATACTCATTTATTTCTTTCCTGAAAATACGCGCAGCTCACCGGCGATTTAAAATTCTTTCCTTTCAGTGCGTTATAAAAACTGTTGTCGCTGGCTTTGAATTGTTCATCCCAGTTTTTGCGGGTGCGGGTAAATTGGTAGTATTGCTGGTGTTCTTCACAAACGCCGGCCATATAGGATGCTGCGATACCCAAGTCGTTGTCAGGGTTGATTTTAATAGCTTTTTCGTACCAGGATTTGGCTAAGGTGCAGCGGTAATAGATATCGTTGAAAGGGAGTATCTGGGCGGCTGCTTTGGAGGTTGTTGCGCTTGGTTTGCAGGCAAAAGGCATTAATATTGGGAATAAAAGCACCCCAAGTAACCATTTTCCATATTTTTTGAGGCGTGATCCACCCAATGCCGTGGTGAACACTCCCACAGCACTCCATACAAATACCATGTCCCAAGGTCGAGCAGGTGCGTCTGGAATAGTCCCCGTATCGCTGCTGCTGAAGTATTCTAATTCTCCAATACTTTTCTCCGGGGCCATCATCAGCCACCAGTCGTGGCCATAATAAGTCATGTTATAATAGGCATTGCCCAACAGGAAATATGCCTCCTGCTGTTGGGCGGGATCTGTGGTGTTGCGCAGAGCAATCAGCTTTTCCAGGAAGGTTCTTTTGTTGAATTGGCCCGTACTGTCTGGCTGAGAAAGCGGGACATCCACTACACTGACGGCCGTACTGAATGGATTATTTTGGAAATAGGCATGATCATAATCTGTTATGTTTCCCTTTCGACTCCAATAGTTGTCCGACACGTTTTTGATAGCCATTAATGCACTGTCGGGTTGGTCCCTGCGGGTATAGTATATTGCCTTGAATTCCCGGAGTTTATCGGTTTCCCAAGCGGTGGACTGTCCGGGGGCAGGTTTCAGGGATTGCGTCTTATCGTCCCAACCGAGGTCGGCATTGTAGCGGTGGGGTTCTTGTGCAAACCAGCGTTCAAAATCTGTCTTCGGGTTTTCCACCATTTGAATAGCGCGGTCAAAATCGGCCGGGCTGCCCACTGCCAGGAGTTTGTCGAACAAATCCCGGGAAGTCATATATCCCATTCCATCATAGTATTCAGTGGTTTTTCCCAGTAAAAAGGCTCCTTTGGCGATTTCATGCTTGCGAATAAACACATCGGAGAGCAATAAAGCCAGTTTTTCCTGTAATTCTTCCGGTGTTTCAAACGCAGCGCTGTTTTGCCGGATGGACTGGAATATACCCGGGATTTTATTCTCGGTAGCAGTGGTGATTTGCCCGGAACTGCCGATTTCGGCTAACACACTCATTAGCTGCAGCTGGATTTTCTGATTGGCCGGCACACCGGCAACTTGTTGGCCCGATTGCGTCAACTCACTCACAGTTTTGAAATCCTGATCGAGGTAGGCTAAGTGCGCTCCCGACAGGTGCCAGAAAGCCATGTCGTTTCGTTTATTATCGCTGATCACCTGTTGCACAAAAGTGCGGCAGGCATGCAGGTGGGCAATATCGGTTTTCAACAGCGCCCCCGAGTCTAATTTTACCGGATTTTCGGAATAAGGAATTTCCACCCGATTATGCTCTCCATACAATGCCGGACTGAGCAACCAGTTTTCGAGTTTGTTGACTTCACGGGACATGAGTTTGGCGAGATCGGGCACCGTGGGGTCGAAGTTATAGGCTTTTTGTAAGGAAGTGAGGGCAGGTCCAGGTTCGCGGGTGGCCGGAATGATGGTCATCACTGCTTTGTCGCGGCCCAGCGTCGCTACTTTAATGGAAGCATCGAGGTCTTTTTTAGAGAAACTGTGCCACACCCAGATCGGATTATAAAAGCCTGCATCCCATGCCCGGGCCAGCCAGATATTGGCTTGCAGAGAATCCGTTTGTCTTTCTGCGTGTTGGTAAAGAGCGGCCGCATTCAGCCAATCTTTTTCAGGTTCTTTGAAAAAATACAGGTAAAAAAGTGAGTCGCTTTCCTGGATCTGATCGGTAAACCGGTAAAGTTTTAACAATAAATAAGCAGTTCGCCTACTCAGGTCTTTATCTTTTTTTACGCTTTGCAGTAAGGTTTGACCTTGCGGAATCAATTCACTGACGCGTGCATCACTCTTTTTTTGATCCCAACCATTGCCCGTAAAAATTTCCTCGCAGTTTTTGGCGAAATTCAGGTATTGCAGGTGGGCAGCATGGCCGGGTTTGTTCAGCGCAGCGATAAAACTGTTTTTCTTGCTGTACTTTTTTTTGAAAAAGTCGGCTGGCGGGGTATAATAAAGGACCTGGTGGATGTCTTTATCCGCCATGTTATCGCTGAGCATGGTTTTCCAGGCTTTTACATTTTCAACCTGGTAGGTGGTATCGTTCATACTCCAGCCGTATTGGTAATATAATTCCGAGGAATAAGTAAATGGCAGTAAGGTGCGTTGGTTGGTAATGTTGGATTCCAATAACCAAAATCTGCCGTATTCAGCGCCCATATCGTAGCAATTCCAGAGAACAGGGGTTAACGCTGCGATCATTGCAGTGCCAATGAGCAGTTGGCGTTTAATGGATTTTAATAAGGTCTTCATACCTGTAATATTGTAAGTTTTGAATGTTCAAATCGAAAAAAACGAGGTTGCAGGTATCGTTGGAAATCACTGGTTTAGCCATCTCCCACACCCTGGAAAGGTCATCTGGCGCGGCCTCTTCGATGCGTATCCAATCGCCGCGACGAAAGTACGTGTCCCAACAACTGGTATCGGCGTTTACCCGGAAAATATTTTGGTCCACCCGTGTTAAAAAATGACTCTGGGTTGCGGTGGAGGCCCGCAAATCGTGCAGGAATCCCTGAAAGTCATTGTACCTGAAGTGCAGTCCCCAGCCGAACAGCGGCAGCGCAGCATCGAGCGGGATAGGGTAGGGCTTGGTATCCTGGGGTAAGTATTGGGCCGCCGTTGCCGGGTCGATGATGGAATTTTTTACCGTGGTTTTGGTTGGGCTGTCAAAATTGTAAAGCATCAATAGTCCCCGATCAACTGGTGGCACGCCGGTTTTTTCCCGGTATTTGATCTGGTGGAGCCGGATGGTGGCACTTAATTGGGGTTGTTGCAGTGTTTGGCTGGTGTCTGTTTGTGTCTTTAATTGTTCCAAAAATCGAAAATAAGCCGCTTTAGTGGTGCTGTTCCAATCGCAGTCTATCTGGATTTCGGGGATCGTTCTTTCTTTCGGGGTGGTTTCGCACACGCGCTGGAGGATGCGCTGCGCAAGTGTTGCCGATTCCATTGCTGATAGGTTTGAAAAAACGCGGTTGACAATGAAAAATACGGGCACCGGGGCGATATTCACCGGCAAACTATCCCATTGCATGGCTGTAGCGCATACAGGAATGGCCCCCTTGCCTTCCTGCCAGTCAATATCGGCGTATTTGATGTAGAGCCGTTGTGCGTTCCATTCGCGCAGGATTTGGGCTTCCCAAGCCCCGGGGTGGAAGGTGGTTTTCCAGGTGTAAAAGGCAGGGAGGACCACTTTGGGGGGCGGGGTGGGGCGGTTGCAGGCGGATAGGAGCAGCAGGAGGAGTAACAGGCGCATGGTGTTGAATTTAGTGGAGCAAAGATAGGTTAGAAAAGGACGTGGTCAATCTTATCCAAATCAGATGTCACCTTATTTGGATAAGATTGACCCGGATATTTGCGTTATCGCTGGATATGTCTATTAATATGGAAGCCAATATATCGGAATTGACGGGTTGTTATCAAGTAAAGGGCCGTTTGGGCTGTAGTTTGCTGCTGGGTATGGTTTGGGCCGGCCTTTTTCCGGGGGTATTGTCCAGCCAGAATCTGATCGCTAATAGCGGTTTTGAGACCCGGAATATTTGTACGGAATATGAAGCGACTTGCGCCCCGGAGGCCTGGTTCAAGATTCCGCCAGCCATTATTCCTTTAGATAAGATCAAGGGCGCTCCGGCCAATTCGGGGGATTTTGCAGATATGATTGTGGTGGAAAATAAGGTCCGGCCTTTTAATTACCGGGTATTTATTTATACAATGTTGTTGTGCCCGTTGGAAAAGGATACGCAATATTTACTGGAATTGCATGTCAATCCTATCTATGAAACACATTATGAGTTAGGGGTGCTTTTTTCGGTGGAGGAACTCATTCCCAGTATTGTTAACCCATTGCCTTATCTGCCTTCGATGGTACTGTCAGATACAAATGAGGGGTCTTCGGGCAATCAAAAAAACTGGCGAAAAATTCAGGCAGTGTACACCGCGCAAGGCGGAGAACAGTTTTTAACCCTGGGAAACTTCAGTCAGACGGCGTTCCTCTTTTCCCAAAAAACAAAGATGAGTAATAACCAGGGCGATCTGGAAATATTGCTGGATGATATCAAGGTGTCACCGGTCAATAAAATGGAAGGCACCGGTTGTCCACAGTATGAATCCAACCGACAATTGCTTTTTGCCGCCGATTTTCGGCATAGTTACCGGCAAGGCGTGAAGGGAAAACCTAAATCTGAATTGTTTGTCATGCCGGAAGCACGAACGGAGACGGAGGAGGAGATTGATTCCAGTATAGTGCCAACGGAAATTCGCTTCGAACTACCCGATATTGCTTTTGATTTCGATAAATATGTCATCAAACCTGTTTTTTATCCTGCTCTCGACTCCTTTATCCAACAAATTAAAACCAGTGCGCTTCGGGAAATGGTGATTGCCGGACATACCGACGACAGGGGCAGCGACCAGTATAACCAAGCCATTTCTGAAAAACGGGCGAATGCCGTGAAGGTTTATATTCAGCAGCAATACCCCGAATTTATCGGCATTATGGTAGCTGTAGGGAAGGGCGAAGCCGAACCGCGTACGGATAATCTGACGGAAGCCAGCAGGGCCAGAAACAGAAGGGTGGAGATTGTGGTGAGGTAGCGGTCAATTTATTAGCCACTCTCTTTTCACCCGGATAAAAATATTTTGGGTGTAATCGTCCTTTTCAAACAGCACCCCAATGTCTCCGTTCGCAAGTATGGTCATATCAGAATAAGCGGCACTATTAGGGTAAATTGTTTTACCTTCCGACCACGAATGACCTTCATCGAAACTGGCGCGGATGGTAAGGTTTTTGCGCTCCCTTCCCGAATTGGCATTGCAGAACAGCAGGCAGTTTTTAGCAGATCCATTGACAGCCGGAGCGCAAAGGATACTGGCATTGCATCCCGGATCTGGTAAAGCCGGTTCGGGGCTGGTGATCCAACTATTTCCTGCGTCGGTCGAGCGGTGGACATACCGCATCCCTTTTTTATTTACGCGACTGTTGATCATCCAGCTACCATCCGGGAGTTCTACAATTTTTGATTCATCAGCAGGAATTACCGGTGTATTTTTTATAAACCAGGTGTTGCCGTGGTCCGCACTGCCGAAAACAAATACGCCTTTTTGCAGATGCACCAGACAATGAAGCAAGGTGCCTGACCGGGTTTGAATACCTTTTCCAGAGGTGATAAATTTAAAATCAGGATGCCATTCGTTGGGGGTCATTTGTCCAGTAATATCGACTGGTTTACTCCATGTTATGCCATTATCAGCACTTTTAGCCACGTAGCAATAATAGACGTTTTTCGCGTTGTTCAAATCCATATAATTGAACAAAAGAAATATTTCACCAGTGATTTGGTCAATGATCATTGAGGGATCAGAAGCGGATATGCCCAATGGATAATCCACAATCGTTTCGATTGCCGACCATGTTTGCCCATCATCTTCACTGTGGCGCATGACGATATTGATATCATTGTTCGCGTTTAGATCGGCGCAGGATTCCATTCTTTGATCAATGACGGCGATTAAGCGGCCATTGGGGGCTGTGGCGAGGGCGGGGATTCGGTAACAAGCTACAGTGCTGTCGCCGGTCATTCGGTCGAATAGTATTTGGAAGGTGCCTATGCTGTCCGGGAATGATTGTCCGGGCAGCAGGAGGTAATGAAGGCAAAAAAGGGTAACACAGATACAGGTCTTTTTCATTATTGGAGGGAATAATTTACCACGAAACCTTCATTTCGTGTCCATAAGTCTTCATTTCCTCATTGGCTTTTTCAAACGCAACAGCGCCGCCAATTCCTTTGACTAAATAATAAATAACCACCACTTTCAGGATCATACCAGTGAACAGCGACGCTGGCGAAACGATAAAATTGAGCAGGATAATCAACAGATAAATAGAAAAACCCGTAATAATGGCTACTTTTGGCCAGGGATTGACAGCCAATGCTGCTGCAATAAATAATGCAATCATGATTACCCCTTCGATGATCACATAAACGGGTTCAACAGCCTTATTTGTCAGCAATCCGAGGAATAGACTGAATACAGATGATCCGGCCAGGACAAAAAAGGCGGTCCTCGCATTTTTAATCTGTGATAATCCCATTTCGGCGTCGTGTTGCAGCCGGCCAAGTTCAATGGGGGCAATTGGTGGAATGGCATTGATGCCGTCGTCTAAGATTTCCATTAGTATATCTTTATTTTTTCATCAAAAAGTAAAAAGGCACTTCCAGTCGCCTGTTCCAGGATTTTTCGCTGTGGTCGTCGCCCGGGAAAAAATGGGTGACCCAATTAGTCGTCGTATACCCTTTGGTTGTCATGATGGCATCGACCTTTTGTTGTAATGGCGGATACAGGGCGTCCAATGTCTGGTCACCGTAATCGAAATAGATTCGATGGGTGGCGGGGTCGGGCAGGTGCTCCTCCACGTACTGATAAAAGGCATTCGGGACGGGATTGTTTTTTACAGTGAATATCCCTGGCCAATGAGTACTCATACAGGCAGCGCCTCCAAAGACCTCCGGGTACTCACAAATCGCATACATAGATATGAGTCCGCCCATGCTGCTGCCCGCAATAAAGGTATGTGCCTTTTCGGTGAATACCGCATAATTTTTATCAATGAACGGCTTCAATTCGACTACTAAAAACTTTAAATAATTATCGGAATCGGGTTGGAAGACTTCCTTGGTTCTGCCGGCTTTTTGGAGTTGCCGGGTTACTGTTTTTTTTTGTTTTTTGGTCATTGATTCAAACGGTTTTTGGGGGAAGTAATTCCGGTGCCGGGATTGTCCGGCATTCCACACGCCCACCACTATAAAATCGTAAATTCTTTCTGTTTTTATCAATTTTGCCGCCACATTATCTACGTTCCAGGTTTGATGGTTCCAGGTGGTATTGGAGTCGAAGAGCATTTGGCCATCGTGCATGTACAACACATTGTATTTTATTGCGGGGTTGTAGCCTTCCGGCAGCCAGATGTCAATATTGCGGGCCTCGACGTATTGGGAGGCAAAGTGCTCGATGCGTTTAATGGTACCGGAGGATACCGCGGGCAGCTGGGCCATTGCGGTATAACTGAACAGGCAAAAATGGAGGCAAATGCCAATAAATTTCATATTGTTATACTTATTTAATTTCGAGCACCAATACCGTTTTTGCCGGAGCAGTGAAGGTGTTTTGCAAGTTCACTATTTCACCTGTGATCACATTTTTTCCACTTGTTAGGCCTTTTAAAGTTTCTGCAAAACGGTTCAGATCGATCGGCGTGGTGGTGGCGTTTTTATTCATGACTACCATCACGGTTTTCTCTTTATTGTACCGAAAATAGACATAGATGCCATTGAACGGAGCAAAATGAAGTGTTTTTCCGGTGGCGATGACCGGGTTGTTTTTGCGCCAGTTCAACAATTGTTTCATATAGTTTTGAACACCTCGCTGATCGGCTGTTAAACCTTTTCCCGTGAATGCATTGACGGCATCATCTTTCCAGCCGCCCGGAAAGTCGGACCGGATGACACCGTGATTGCCTGGTTGAGAAGTATTATTCATCAACACTTCTGTACCGTAAAGAAACTGCGGAATACCCCGAATGGTTAACAGATAAGTCAGGGCCATTTTGGTTAAATCAACATCGTTGTTCAATTGTGTAAATAACCTGTCCATATCGTGGTTGTCGCCGAATACCAAAATATTATTCGGGTCGGCATACACGAAGTCATTGGCTAATGCCTCGTATAATCCCGTCAAACCTTTGGCGAAATTCGGATCATCCGGTTGTTTTAAAGCGTTGATCAAAGCCGATTGCAAGGGGAAATCCATGATACTGGTTAAGCAACTGGTGTAGCCATCGTGGTTCTTTTTGCCGCGCTGCCAATAAGAAGTGATGAGTGGATTCAGGCTCCATTCTTCACCAACCATGCTGAAGTTGGGATATTCATTGATGAGCCGGCAACTCCATTTTTGGAGCAGCGTTTTATCGGAATAGCCGTAGGTATCCTGTCGTATACCGCCCAATTGCAAGGTTTCAATCCACCAGATGGAACACTGGATGAGGTAGTTGGCCATGAAAGAATTTTGGCCGTTCATATCGGGCATGGTGGTATCGAACCATCCCCGGGTCATTAAATCTTTATCGTAGTCGGAGGCATAAAGGTCCTCATTGATGGTGCGGCGGTGATTGGTAGGCTGATAGGCGCCGGTATAATTGAGCCAGTTGGTGAAAGGCAGGTCATTCATCCACCAATATCCGGAACCCGAATGGTTTAGTACCTCATCAAAAACGAGTTTTACGCCTTTTTGGCGGGCCTTCGCAGCCAGTTCTTTGTAATCCGCTAAGGTGCCGAACCGGGGATCTACTTTGTAGTGATTGGTGATAGCGTAGCCATGGTAGGAATAGGCGGGCATATCATTTTCCAGCATTGGCGTGGGCCAAATGGCCGTGTATCCTATATCTGCAATATAATCTAAGTTGTTGATAATGCCCCTGATATCGCCGCCGTGTCGCCCGCCAACGATGCTGCGGTCGACCTTATTTTCTTTTGTCCCAGCCACTACATCATTGCTGGGGTCACCGTTGGCAAACCGGTCAGGTACAATTAAGCAAATGGCATCTGCAGAGGTAAAACCTTCCACCTGGGAGGCATTTTGTTGCCGAGCCAGCAAGGTGTAAGGATAGGAATCAATGGATTTGCCAGCTTTGTTGAATTGAATGGTAAAGGTACCCGGTTTGGTGTTTTTGGCGATTACAAGGTCCAAAAACAGGTAGTTTTTACTATCGGCTTTGCTGACTTTTTTGATGGTGACACCTGCATATTTGATCGAAGGGGTGGTTTCGCCGATATTGGTGCCGTGAATCAGTAATTGCAGGTTGGGGTCCTTCATACCCACCCACCAGTTGAGTGGTTCTACGTGCTGGATGACAGTTTGTGCAAAAGCGGTGGTCTGGAAGAGGCAGCAAACTGCGATGTATTTTATAAAATGGATCATTTTTTATATTTTTTTACCCTGCAAATCTATAAAGAATTTTTCCGGACTTTGGGCTTTCTTGAAATTCATCCCTGCTCTAAAGAAACGTTGCTTACGATGACAGGAATAGAAGGCTATATTCTGTTTGATCAAAGAGGTAGCTCATTCGTCCTTAGAAAAGACGCATTCACACATTATTACCCCTTAATAGCCAACAAATACTATTATAATGTGTAATATTGCATGATTAAAAACAACTTTCTGATGCACACTTCATTTCGTATTTTGATGACTACCCTTGGTAGTATATTTTGTCTCACGATGGCTTCCGGGCAGTCCCTTTTCCAGCGATTATATGCCGTTGGAGACAGTATGACCTCTGGTTATTTTATTACAGAGGCGTCCAGTGGAAATGTTATCGTTTCCGGGACGATTAACCGTGGAAATGCACGGTATGATGGTATTCTTTGGATGTTAGATCCGGAAGGTAAGCCGTTGTGGACCCTGAAAGTTGGACGTGGGACTACAGATGAATTGCGGATCAATGATGTATTGGCCACTCCTGATGGTGGCTGTATTTTTTTGGGAAACTACGATCAGCCGAACAGTAACAAGTATATTAACAGCATTGTAAAACTCAACAGTCTGGGAGCGACGGAATGGGTGAAGAAAACAGCCGTTCCTTCTTATCTTGAGTTTCGGTCAATCCTTAAAATCACAGGTGGCTACCTGATCACAGGCAGTAATTTGAGTGTCGGTGCTCCGGTGATCAAGGTGGATGAATCGGGGAATTTTGTATGGGGAAAAACGGTCAATGGATATGACTATTTTGGGGAAGGAGCCACGGAATTTCCCAATGGTGATATTTTAATACCTGGCGGGTCTGCCAGGGGGGCATGGATAAAAGTAAACAGCTTAGGTCAGGTGATTGCCTATTATCACTATGAAGACCCGACTGGTTTACAATCTGCATTTGGGTACTTTTCCTGTTGCATGCCAGATGGTGATAGTTTAATATTTATCGGTGGAGACTATAATGCCAGGACATTGGTGGCGGTGAAGACTGATATGTTGGGCAACCCAGGCAGCATTGCCCGTATTTCCAGCAATCCCAACCTTAATCTGTTGAAAGTAATCCGTGATGCTGATGATAATTTTTTATTGTCCTGTTATTCCGGTAATAATTACAACATAGTTATGATCAAAATTTCAAGGGATTTTGATGTGCTATGGGCAAAATCATACGGCAAAAAAAGTGGATCAGAAGAACTGGTTTTTGATATGACCCCCGCTGCTACCGGAGGATATTGGTTTGCGGGCGATCATCTGAAAAATGATAAATATGTCATGTACCTGGCCCGTACCGACGACAATGGCGAGATCCCCGGAGCATGTTGCCCGCGGCCATTGGAAGTAAAGCGTTTGCCCTGCTATGTAAAAAAAGTAGATCTCGGGTACACGACCAGTGTGTTGCCTGAAATTGTGGATGGAACCATTATTGCCTCCTATTTGACAACCAAATCTGCTGCTTATTGCGAAGTATTGTCTGAAATAACACTTTCAGATACCACTATTTGTCCGGGGAGCTGTGTTGATATCGCTTTGGGGGGCGCTCAATCCGGCAGCCAGTATGCATGGACATTTCCCAGTGGAATACCCGACACCAGCACGGCTGTCAATCCTGGAAAAGTCTGTTATAAAGGAAGTGGCGATTATAAAATTCTCCTGGCACAGGACGGTTGTCTCATTGATTCGGCAGCCCTCAAAGTGGACAATCCGGATGATCCGTTTCCTAATGCCTTCACGCCCAATGCAGACGGTATTAATGAAACCTTTAAGCCATTGCCATTGCTCACTTGTCCGGTCGATGAATATCATTTTCAGGTGTTCAATCGTTGGGGCGCCATGGTTTTTGACACTACTGATCCCAACGCGGCCTGGGATGGCACTGTCCTGGGCCAGCCAGCACCAGTAGATGTCTATGTCTATCGCGTACAGTATTATGTGCTGGATGGGGATGTGCGTACGTTGGTGATGAATGCGCAGAAAGAAGTGAGTTTGCTGCGGTGATAACAAATAATTGTCAAACACCCCCCTGGACTTACAGAAACCCTGCTCCATACCATTGTATGTCTATAAACCCGGCAGCATATCCCTCTATCGTTGTATCTATGTCTGCATAGTATAACAATATTTTTTTTATGATACTCCGTGTACGTCTGAACATCACCGCTTTTGCGATATTCATTGCGCATGCCTTGTCGGCCCAATGGAACCCCTTTGCAGGGGTCATTACGCCATATACAGCCAGCGCCACCGTCATCACCTCCTCATCAGGCTCGGGCACATCGGGGAATGTGATTGACCAGAATGAGCAAACCCATTGGCAATCGGGTTCCTCGCTACCCACCAATTATATTGGCCGGTCTGATCAAAATTATTTTTGGGGCAAAAGCGCCTGGTGTTCCGGCACCGGCACAGCCTTAAATTATGCCCTGCTCACCGATGGTAATGTCAATAACGTTTTAACTATTCCGGCACAGAATGGTCACTCTTTACTGCGGATTTCGCTCCCTGCACCGGTGAAACCAGTGTGCCTGAGCGTCAAGATGAACCTGGGTGCAGGAGTGGTGGTGGAAGCCTACGCATTTTCATCGCCAGCCGATTCAGTATTGGTGGGAGAGTATACGACATCGAATAATTACATGACCTCTCGATACAATTTCCCAGTTGGAATGGCCGTTTCGCAGATCAGATTGCACGGAATTGGTGGTAGTTTCAGCATATTTGAAGTAGCGTGTTTAGCCGAAGCTCCTAAAGAATTTGTGGTAGTGGACCTGGGTGCTGTAAAAAATATCGGGTATATCGAGACCCGGCACTGGGCGGGTGGAAATGCTACTGCAACGGTGCTGTTCCAAAGCAATGACGCAATCAACTGGATATTGGTTGATTCACTGGATCCCAATACTTTAGCGAAGGTGCCGTTCATGCTGCCAGCACCTGTTTATGCCCGTTATCTGAAACTGGAGCATACCCTGAATACCAACGATTACGCCAAATGCTTTGTTTGGGAGATCGCCGCTTACGATAAGTACGGCTGGATGGGCCAACGGCCGCAGGCGAAAAAAAGTGCGCACACATTTGGCGCTATGATGGGTGTCAATAGTCTGTGGGGATGGGGCCACAACGCTTATTCGTCTGCCACCGACAATGGCAATGGTCCCTGGCTGTTTAATAAAGCCATCTCTCAGGGACGGATGTACCACAACCTCAATTGGGACGTCATCGATCCTGACGCCACGCCCAATTACAATGCCATGGCAGGAGGAGGAGGCACGCCCGCACAGTTTTGGCTCAACTGGGATACAGAATATAAAGCGTGGAAAAATGCAGGTCTTGAAACCGAGACCTCTATTCAATTCAATAACAGCGACTTCCCAGTGAATGTCTGGGATGCGCCGTTTACTGCCGCATACAATTACGGTGCAGCATTTGCCGAACATTTTGGTGCCCCGTCGGGCAATAATTTTGTTAAAACGCTGGAGATTGGGAATGAGCCGTGGGATTATCCTGCGCTGTTCTACCGGGACGTGTTGCGGGGAATGGCATCGGGCGCGAAAGAGGCCGATCTGACGATGGAGGTTTTCCCGGGCGCTTTACAAGCAGCCTTTCCCAATGCAGAAAATGGACTTTTTAAAAATTTCACTGGTGTGCGACTGACGGAAGCAGAAGCTCCTTATTTAGACGGACTGAACTCGCATTTGTATTGTTTCCGGAATGACGAAAACGGGGTGCGTCGAAATATTCATCCGGAAGCGCCATTTTCTGATTTTTGGACCATTTTGGCTGATATTCGCTTCCGGGACGCCAATATGCCCGGCAAAAAGATCTATGTCACTGAATTCGGTTGGGACAGTCCGGGCGGTGGCGACAATTGCGTTCACGAGGAATGTGTATCCGAAAAATCGCAGGCGATATACGGCATCAGGGCGATGATGTTGCTGTCTCGATTAGGTATCGACCGTTTCCACTGGTATTTTTATGGCGATCAATATGCCGGTACTTTGTTTGCCCGTTCGGGTATGCACAGTTTGAATTTTACGCTGAAGCGCAGTTTTTTGGCCTTTCAATCGGTCAAAAATCTATTGGGGGACAAGTATTTTCTGGGGGTGGAAAGAGAAGATGATGATGCCTATATTTATAAATTCGGTGATGCCGACAGCACCGTTACCCACTATGTAGCCTGGAAACCAATAGATGGTGACAGTAATGCAGTTACAGTAGTGAGTTTCCTCAGTCCGGCGGCGGCTCTTAATGCCTGGACAGTTGCCGGTATTGACACTTCGGGTGAAGAATTAGACTTACCGGGTTTTGTCAACGGGCAAATCACCATTCCCATTTCTGCTGTTCCAACGGTTATTCAAATTAATCAGGGCAGTGCACTGCCGGTGGAATTGCTGCGTTTTACCGGCCAGCACACTGGCGACCATAATTTATTACAATGGGATATTGCACCCAGACAAAGCTGGCACGTCACCACCCTCGAACGGTCCAATGATGGCATTCATTTTAATCCAATTCATACCCAGCAGTATGAGAAGAGAGGCCATTTCCAATACTCCGATTTACTGGTTCCATCCGGCCAGTTGTATTACCGCCTGCTTTTTATCGATTCAGATCATCAGGCCGGCTATTCTCCCATTATTTCCCTGAGCAGTGCGCAGGATCGTGGCTTTATTTATCCCAATCCCGTAAAAGACCGCCTGTATTTGCGCGACCTTCCTTCGGAAACGCCTTTCCAATTGATCAACAGTATTGGCCAGGTGGTGCGACAAGGCGATTTTGCGCCGGAAGTATTGGATTGCAGTGATTTGGCGGGCGGGGTGTATTATTTGGTGGTGGGGATGTGGAAAAATATCCTTTTTAAGTTATGAGCTATGAGTTTTGTAGAGCGTGCTGTAGCGTCAGCCGTGAGGTGCGCCTTGAGATGTGCTGGTGCGGGATACTGCTGTCACTTTAAAAAATCCAGAAGGGATATAAATAAAATGACACCATAGAAAGCTCAGCACCACCACGACCCTGAAGGGGGCGACCGTCAATAGCCCCCGGTGCAACCGGGGGATCGGGTGAAGGAATCTCCACAGGGTTTCTATAAGTTAATGACATTGCTCTTAATTCCGATGCGCAACATACCTCAAAATAGCAGCAATGTCCTCATCACTGAGTTGCTCAAAACTATTCATCAGGGTGGGTTTCCAGCTATTCCAGAGGCGGACAGCCCTTGGGTCGCCTTTTCCGATAAGTTGTTGGGAATTGCGGATAAAAGCATACAGCGCTTTGTCGTCACGCCAACGATTTTGCACGCCACCCAGGGCCGGGCTGGTTAGTTTTTGCTGCATATCCTGGTGGTGACAGGAGGCACAATGCCGGACAAAGAGCAGGTGACCTTGTTGATCTGCGCAAGGGAATGCGGTGCCGAATAACCGGAACATGATTTCATTGTCCCTTTGGAGCGCTTGTTGCCGCTTTTTTTCAACATAGAATTGCTCCATGAATACAAGATCCTGCGCGATCAGATTTTCTGATGCATAATCGCTGTATTGATCTATTCGGGCCGTGACGGCTTCCAAGGTAGAAATTTTCGCGTGGAGGGTAAGTTGCTGATCTGTCCCAGTTTCAAATACTTGTTCGGCTATGGCGGGTATCATGCCTTTATAGGCGATTGTTATGGCAGTGGCCGATGCTCTTTTGGGCATGAGTATTTTCTGGTCTTGCGCATTGCCGACATAAAAATGTTTATTGTCATCAGTGTTTAAGCGATACAGGCTGGTGATGGATGTATACACGACATACGTATATACGCGATCGAACTCGCTGCCGTTATCGACTACGATTTCCAGCGGTTGCGGGCCCCATGTTTTGGGCTCAGTCCCCCTGTCGATATTGATCCAACCCATTTGGCTCCAGACGAAGCCGTAGGTTTCCATGCGGTATTTTTCGCGTTTCCAGAGGAGTTGTTGGTAGTTATCGGCCAGTTCGCGGGCCGCTTGACTTTTGGTCGCTAAGGCAGTCCGCAGTACTTTTTTCTGAACAGCGATAGAATGCCTGACGGTACGCAATTGCTGCCGGAAGTATTTTTTCAGGAGCCTGGCAGGTGGATTGTCGGTATTGACCTTTGTTAATCCCTGTTCGGCGAACCGGTGAAATTCCTGGGCACATTCCATTTCATTGGCAGCCGTTGCTGCACTTGCGGCCATTTGGTCGAGTTCCCAAAGGTTTTTATCCAGGTTTTGGATATAGATTTCCAGCACTTCATTCAGGCAGGTGCGAAAGATGGTTTGCAGGCGTTGTTCAAATTCGCGGGTGGCTATCAATGTGTTTTGAAATTGCTCTGATTGTATCACCTTGATCATGGCCGGATCAATTTCAGGGGGCGTGTCGTCGGCCGATGTATGGATAACGGAATCCTGCGCTTCGTGTTGATAGGATTCCCTGGTGTATTGGCCATGGACTACTTTTTTTTGGGTATTGTAATAAGGTTCATTGTAGTCGGTGGGTGTAAAATCTTTACTTTTCAATTGAAAAAGACCACCAGAAAGGCTGAAATACAGGCTGTCGGTCAATTCCTTGGTTGCTGAAGCATAGTTGCCAAACGGCATACTTTCTTCCACCGCTTGCCTGAATCCTTTGGGTAAGAAATCGAGTGAAAAGATATCTACAGCAGTAAGGGAATTATCTACAGGGACGGGATTGTCCCAGTTCATCGTCCCATTTTCATCCCGGGTGCCCGCGTAAGCATTCATCCCGGTTTTTTTGTGGGGGACAGGAACCTCCATATACACCGGGTGTTTTTTATTGATGGCGAGTTGATGGCCGTTGGCAGTGGCATTCCAATAGAGCATGCCGCCGGTTTCCAGCAAATGGCCATTGGAAAAGGTGGTGAGATTGGAGAGTACCATATTGCTCAATTGCAGCGCTTCAGATAGCTCAATCCGCACATTTCCAGTCACTTTCTGACCGTTTTTATCGATAAAGCATCCCTCTGGCAAAACGATCCGGATCCCTTGCCGCCCCTCAATAACCTGTCCGGTATCGGCGTTGATGTCAAAAAACTGACTCTCCGCCATGGTCGGATTAAACGGGTCGTTTGGGTGACACTTAATGGTGTCGGCGAGGAAACTGGGTTGGGTTTGGCAGTAGCAAAATAGCAGCGTGATTGCGAGAGAAAGTAGTAGTAGTAGAAAACGGATCATATAGTTGGGACGAATGCGTGAACTTGTCTCAAAGATACAATCGAAAAATAAACATTGCAGAGACAACCGAATAGATTAATAGTGGATATTTGCAGTTGTGAATAGGCATTATAAAATCATCTGTACCGATATCGACGGCACGCTTCTGGGTAAAGACAGGGAACTGTCGCCAGCCACCATTCAGGCCATCAAACGCATCAAAAAGGATATTCCCGTCATCCTGGTATCTTCCCGGATGCCCAAAGCCAT
>JBILHQ010000138.1:0-16985 GCA_044350415.1 Saprospiraceae bacterium
CCCGATGGCACCTTCGCCAAATCAAAGGTGAGTGACCGGACTGCTTTTTCAGCAATATTCGATTCTAATACTTTATCGCCATTCGCTGAAAAAATAACTACCTGTTCAATAAGGTGATCAGATTGATTGGTGCCAGCCATAACTGTTCCCCCTGCTGGATTTGGCATTAAATAAAATAATTCCGGACGAACCAATTCACGCTCATTTTCAGCAGATCTGTCCTCTAAGTTGCCGCCGCCACCCTGGAAACAGCTGCTTTGTATCAAAATTCTTTTTGTCGTAGTCCATGTATTACCAGTATTCGGGAAAACTGTCAGGCGCAAATAAAGATAAGAACCGGGTATGCCTAAATTGGCTGAAACCCATGTTTCACACAGATTTGTATTTAATAGCGTAAATGGCCCGGCTGGCGATGTTGAATAAGACCATCCACACTGCCACCAATAGTTGGAGGGGCCCTGCACTGTTCCGGGAGTTACTAATGATGTATACTTGATATTATCTCCCGGACACATAGCAGCTGGCCCTTCAATCTGCCCATAAATCTGTTGCGGATTATTATTTTTTTGAACTTCACAAGCCCTGTTTTTTATTTTCCGGGTATTATTGGCTGTATTAGTACTGGCTGATCCCTCAAACCCTGTTGGAGCACCGTCAAATGTGACAAAAGGGTTCGAATAATATGGAATTCTTTCTCCAGTCAGGCCCAAATTTGTCATAGTCGTTTGATGAAATGTTCCCGAAGCTCCCATGAACCTTAATCCATGTGCACAATCATTCGCGTCATCGTCGCCGCCATTAGACATTCTGTTGTGCCTTGCTCCAAGAATATGGCCGACTTCATGCGGCAAGGTAAGCCGGCTTCCAAAGGCAAAAGGGCTGGCAACAATGGCATACCCTTCTCTGGTCGAAGGTGATGCTCCAAAAGTAGTACCAGCGGTTGATACATAAGGCCCTCCAATTAGAAGCACCAGAATATCAGCACCAACATCTTTCCTGAATGCTGAAATACTTGATGTGTTTAGTAAGGAATTGAGATCAGACACAACGCCCATTAAAGGAAACACAAACGGTCCAAAAGGATTAAACAACCGTACCCGAACCTCCTTGTTTACTATACCACTGTTCAACAGGACAGTATTCATAGTAAGTCTTGTCAAATTGGCAAAACCCGGAGTTATTGTTCCGAGTGCAGTGGGATGTACTACAGCGACAATGTCAATAAATGCGTAGCAGTCGTTACTTGCATTAGTACAATCATTCGATGCGTCAGGAGCTGATGCACCGCCATCTCCGCCGACCACTTCACAATCGGGCCCCGAAGAAGTCGCCAATGCATCCTTAATCAACACCACTTCGTTGCCACCTAAGGGATAAAAAGTGTAGTGCCCGGTAGAAAGCCCGATAAATCCGGTGACACCTTCCTCATCGCGGGAAATCGCAAAGTTGGTATTGGTGCTGCCGTTAATTTTACCTATGTAGGTGTACTCCTGCTCACTTACATAATTGGAATTCATCAACGTTGCTGTGTAGGTACCCGTTTGGCCAGGAACAGAAAAAGACAGGGTTCCATTGTCGAGCATACCCCATGTAATAAAGGTACTGACATCGGCGTATTGCATGGCACCATCGTGCGGCAAGTTGCCTACCCTGTTGATTCGATCCTGTTTCTCTGTCGTTAAAGTGACTTGCGATAGTGATTTAGTCGTAAATACCGATTGTGAAAAAGAAGAACTTGCTGGTAACAACAGGAAGATCATTGGGCAAAAAAGACAGAAAAATCCAGAACTAAGATTTCTAAATTTTGTAACTGTTTTGTAACTGTTTTAAAAAAATTTGGTTCATAAAAAGAAAAATTTAAAAAAAATATGTGAAAAAAATATGTGAAAGAAAAATTTAAAAAAAATATGTGAAAAAAATATGTGAAAAAAATATGTTTATTGATGGAACAGTATGTTGCTAATGTGTCCGATTGTTTTATGTACCCTCATCCAAACTTGTACAACTTAGTTCAGATTATATTTTGTTGAAAGATAACGGGCTATTTGTAGTTACTGGTGTTAAATGTTATCATTGTACAGTATTACCTAACGGTTGTGACAAGTGAGCGTATAATCGTGTAAATTGAATGCAAAGATAACTACGTACAGGGCTGGGTTAAAGGACAACTCAACAGGTTTTGTGCATACCATTATTTTGGAAAACCGTCATTTTAACCGATTCAGGAGCCAGGTATTATGCCCATGAGGTCATGATTTTGGAAAAAACAGAAGGTGTTTGGAAAATACATGCCTCTTCAGTCCTCCAGTTCACCCGTTAAAAAATGAAAGGAATGCTGTACCTTGTGGCCCAATTATGAAGAAAAATTATATCCTTTGGTACCGCCTCGATCAGAATGACCGCTATTTGATCTGGATTTCTGATAAAATTGACAGTGTTTTTGTTGAAAAGAAAGCCATTGCCACCTTTGAATCGGTTGCTGAATTGCGGGCATTTGCTTCCCGGAAAGGGATTGCACTGGTAGATGAAGCACCCATCCTGAATAATTTTGATACTGTACAGGCATGGATTCCCGATCCGAATCAGGAACTTAATTGTATTGACTGTATGAATGCCTGGAACTTAGTGAAGGATATAACTACGGCTTTTCGATTGAAATTCAAAGGAAATGTGGTGGAGAACCTGACGTTAGAAGTTTATGACAAAATTTGTCAAAATAATACGATTCCAGCCCATATACCTGGTGCAGAAGGAGGGAAAACGAACCTGAAAGACAAGGAGCGAAAATTGCTGGCGGAGATCATGACCCATGCCATCTCAATTGCCCGAAAAATGCTTTAAGCAAGGTTGCTAAGTGATTTTTATCACCTTTCACCACAGCATTCGTCATTCCAGTATTTTTCAGTCTCCTATACCTTGCGTAAAAATATCATATTATGTTAGGCTCATTCTTTAAAAAATCGAAACCAGAACAACATTTTGAATTGGACCTTCCGCATGCGGACAAGTCGGAACATTCAGAAATTGCCAACCTGCATCCGGATCCTGCTTCAAAAATTGTTATCCCACCACGCAAGCGGTACTTATTTACAGCTGAAAATATAGCGCAAATTGCACTGATTTTCATGTTACTGGCTGGAATATGGGCGTTTTGGTCGTGGATCAAACTGGATAACCTGCAAAAAATAAGGCAGGTGGAATCCCGCCAACACGAAACAGTGCTGGATTCACTGTCCGTGGTAAAAAACAATCTGGAAACCAGTCTCAACGAGTTGGAGACTTCCTTTGCCAGTTTGAGTGCGGAGAATGACACCCTGGCGACGCGGTTGGCCAAATCCACCAATATCATCCGGCAAAAAGAAACGGCGATCAGGGAAATAAAAGCCCAGAATGTACGGGAAGAAACTGCCCTGCGCGCTCAGATACAGCGGTTACAATCTATCAAAGACCGTTATGAAACCATTATTGCCGTTTTGGACCAGAAAAATGCTGCATTAACCGCAGAAAATGCACAATTGAGGGGTACTGCCGATGGTCTTTTTATGCAAGTCAGTGATTTGGGACGGCAATTGGAAGCCCAAATCCGAAGAACGCTGTCGGCAGAATATAAAGCCACGTCTTTCCGGGTGGAAATGGAGCGCCGAAATGATAAACTCACCTTAAAAGCCCGGCGGACCCGCGAGTTAAATATCAGTTTTGAACTGAATAATGTATCTCCACTTTTTCAGGGCAATCAACAACTTTATTTAGTCATCACCGATGATCAGGGAGTCCCGATTCCTTCTGACAATCCCGTTCGGATGACGATTAATACCGACAAAGGCGCAGTGGCAATCGTAGCGCAAGCGACCCAGCAGAAGAATGTTATTGAAAACCAGCGCATTGTGATGAGTTACAAACTGGAAGACCGCCTCAAAAAAGGCACGTACATTGTGTCTGTTTATTCCGAAAAAGGGCTGCTCGGTGTAGCCAGTTTCCGGTTGACATAATTCAATATGGATTGGTTCAATTCGCTCAATTCGATACTTTCTTCTTCCCTGATCAGCCTGATTGTATCCGCCGGTATCGGACTGATTATCGGACTGGAACGGGAATTCAATACGCACGATCAGCCCACACATGTGGGTGGTATTCGTACCTTTATATTGGTTGCCATCCTGGGCGATGCAGTTGATCTGATTTCCAAAAGCACTTCCTACGCTTTGCTCTATGTGATGTTGGCGGGTTTTATTTTGTTGGTGTGCGTAGCTTATTTTGTACAGACAGAGAAAGGAAAAATCGGGTTGACTACACAGGTCGCCCTGATGTTGACCTTTCTTTTAGGGATAGCTAACGCCGAGGGTTTAATACGGGAATCGCTGGCGATTGTGGTACTAATGACAGCTGTCTTGTCGCTGAAGGAAAAGTTACATGGTTTTATCCGGCAGATAACAGAGGAGGAATTATTTGCCTTTATCAAATTCATCGTTCTGGCGTTACTGATCCTGCCAATGTTGCCCGATGAACCATTTGGTCCGGACAATCTGTTGAATTTGCGCGATTTAGGTTTTATTGTGATCATGGTGTTGTCGCTCAGTTTTGTCGGTTATTTATTGTTGAAATTTGGCAATCCTGATAAAGGCATTTTACTGACGGCCGTCATCGGCGGTTTATTTTCTTCCACCATGATTGCCTGGGTCTTTTCCGCCAAAAGCAAAGAGCGTCCTGATCTTGCTCCGGTTTATGGTTCGGGGATAGTGCTGGCTTCTTCCATTATGCTTATCCGGGTATTTATTTGGGTATCCATCTTTGCCTTCCCGGTGGCAAAGCAATTATTGTTGCCGTTATTATTGATGTTATTAGTCAGTTTGGCACCTGCCTGGAAGGTAATCCGGGCAGCTCAGAAAGCAGGCGAAATAGCACCACTTACTCCTGGAAATCCTTTGGATATCAAAAATGCTATTTTCTTCGTCTTTTTGTATATCGGTATCACCTTATTTATGTGGGCCTCCCGCCACTGGCTCAATCCTGCGATGACTTACGTAACCGGTGCGGTGGCTGGTTTTGCGGATATCGATGCCATCACAATCTCAACAGCCAAATGGGCTACGGCTTCTCCGGGTCAAAGCCAGGAGGCGGCTGTAATCATTCTGCTGGCTGCTATGTCCAATTCATTGTTTAAATGGTTGGTCAGTGCCTTCAATGGCGTTTCCGCATTGCGCAGAACGATTGGATTTGGATTTGGTTTGGTGATTGCTGTGGGGATGGGGTGTTTGGCATATTGGGGGATTAAAACTATTTAAAAATACGAATTAATGTGCGCCTGGAGATTTTATTGTTATGGAACAAATGTAGAATATATTTTTTTATTTATCTAACACATTGAATATCAGTTAAATTATCTCCGAGCTCACGTTAATTAATCATCAATGTTTGATGTTCTTAAATTTATGGTCTGTTGTAACACAGATTCATCTGTTGTCGATAATTTCTTGGGTCAGAAAGAAATTTTTCCTGCATTTAAACAAAATTGCATTACTTCTTGTTATGATAGTATTGCTTTTAAATCAAGAAATTATGACACCACACACCCTCAGTCCTGTACCCAACCATCCACCTGTTTCAAGATCCTTAAGCCCCGCTATCCCAGTGCCAATTACGGTCACTTATGGCGATGGTATTGGCCCTGAAATAATGACGGCCACACTTCGGATCCTCCAGGCCGCTGGTGCCCTATTGGACATTGATACCATTGACGTAGGCGAAAAAGTATATCTCAGCGGTAACACCTCTGGTATTCCTCCGGAAGCCTGGGATTCCGTGCAACATAGTAAAATATTGCTTAAAGCACCCATTACCACACCACAGGGTGCTGGCTATAAAAGCCTGAATGTCACTATGCGTAAGGTTTTGGGGTTGTTTGCCAATGTGCGGCCCTGTGTCACTTATGCGCCTTTTGTTCCAACTGCCCATCCAACGATGGATGTAGTCATTATCCGGGAAAACGAGGAAGATCTTTACGCAGGGATTGAACACCGGCAGACAGATGAAGTGGTGCAATGTTTAAAAATCGTGTCCCGCCCCGGGATAGAAAAAATCGTTCGGTACGCTTTCGAATATGCCCGTGTTCATGGCCGCAAAAAAGTGACGTGTATGACCAAAGACAATATCATGAAACTGACGGACGGGCTGTTTCACCGGATGTTTCGGGAAATAGGGATGGAATATCCGGAAATCATTCAGGAGCACATGATTATCGACATCGGTGCCGCACGGTTGGCCCAGCACCCCGAACAGTTTGATGTTATTGTGACGCTCAATCTTTACGGCGATATTATTTCTGATATCGCAGCAGAAGTGAGTGGGTCTGTTGGGCTAGCTGGTTCTGCCAATATCGGATCAGATTTTGCCCTTTTTGAGGCTATTCATGGTTCCGCTCCGGATATTGCCGGTCAGGATAAAGCCAATCCCTCGGGGCTGCTGCTGGGCGCACTGCAAATGCTGGTCCATATCGGGCAGGGTGATATTGCTGCCAAAATACAAAACGCGTGGCTCCGTACGCTCGAAGATGGCATACACACCGCCGATATTTTTAATGCAACCAAAAGCATCAGGCGGGCTGGAACGCAAGCGTTTGCAGATGCTGTCATTGAACGGCTTGGGCAAAATCCATCAGTACTTAAACCTGCCACAGTCTGTACTTCTTCCGACCGTATTAATATCAAGGTGACGGAATATTCTTTATCCCAAAAAACGTTGGTTGGCGTGGATGTTTTCCTTCATTGGCCCGACAGGGATCCCGATACTTTGGGAGAACTTATCAAAGAGTTTCGGTCGGGGAAAATGGAATTGACAATGATCACCAACCGGGGTGTAAAAGTGTGGCCTGATGGGAATCCAGCAACTTATTGTACAGATCATTGGCGTTGTCGATTTAAATCGCCCACTTTCACGCCCTCTGAATTTCAGCATATTTTGAATTTACTTTTCAAATTCGATCTCAAAGGTTTTAATGTCATCAAAACAGAAAATCTTTATCTTTTTGACGGGGAACCGGGATTCACGCTGGGGCAAGGGCAATAAGCATCTCCTTTTTTCATTTTAAAATTTTCAATTATGAACAAGCTCAAATTATTTTTTATAACAATTATACCTCTTTTTCTAGCCAGTTGCGCGACTGTGATGCCTGATCAAATAGGGGTGAAGCGCACATTCGGTCGTATCCACAAAGATATCAGACAACCTGGAGTGGTTGGGTTCAATCCCTTTACCACGAAAGTCGTAAGGGTTCCTATCCGAACGATGAACCTTGCAATCATTGAAAATCTTCCCTCCAAGGAAGGACTGACGATACGGTCAGAAAGTTCCATTCTTTACCGAATTACACCTAATGCTGTACCGCAAATTCTGAAAGAAACAGGAATGGAATTTGAAGAAATGTTGATCCTGCCTGTTTTCCGCTCTGCGGCATCCGACGTTTGTTCAAAATATGATGCTAAAAATATGCATAGTTCAAAAAGGTCCGAAATAGAAGAGGAGATCAAAAAACGATTGATTGAAGTATGTGGACCTAAAGGATTTGTAATAGAGGCGGTGCTGTTGAAAAGTATAACACTGCCTGCCGGCCTGTCCAGGTCCATAGAAGCCAAACTGGAAGCGGAACAGGAGTCACTCCGTATGCAGTTTGTCCTTGATCGCCAGAAGCAAGAGGCGCAGCGCCAGATTATTGATGCTGAAGGGGCTAAAGAAATTGCACGGATACAGGCGGAGGGCAAAAAAAATGCAACGATCATTGACTCGGAGGCCAAAGCGCGCGGAAATGAAATTGAAGCAGAAGGTATTAAAAAAGCCAATGAACTAATCAGTTTAAGCTTGACACCAAATGTACTGAAATTCAAACAAATAGAAGCATTTCAGCGGCTTTCGGCATCGCCCAATACCAAAACAATTATTACGGATGGCAAAACACCGATGGTGAATATGCTGGGTAATGAAGGTAATTAATTATTGACAATTTATAGCCACCGCGAAGTGGTTTTGTAATTGCTCGGTTTCCCTCCGCCCCGCTGACTGCGTTGTAAAGCCTCGCCGATGCGCTGCATCGCCTGCGTTTTACGCCTTGTCAACGGAACTGATGAAAACCGATCATTTTACAAAACCACTTCGCGGTGACTATAGTAGTTTCCTGTTATATGCTTTATAACGTTGTTCTATTAATGCATTATTAATTTCTCATGATAATGACCAATTGTTTTTCAAAGTCAAAAGGACATGTAGTAGAAACAATCCACAGCGAAACCAAAACCACCCGGGAACTTTCTGGGTGGTCATCCTGGCTTCGGTGTCTTCATGCTTCCGGTAATGTTGTAAAAAATAACAAAATGGTACTACCCCTGCTGCGATATGGCTTTTTGACAAATTGGATAAAAAATCGAACTGATTACAAGTGTAGAAACGTTTTTTTAAGTTAAGTAGAGTTCACATACAAATTTGAATGGAGCAGCCGGGCGCAGTACTTGTACCTGGCTGCATTCAAAAAATCAAAAACTCCCGTAACGTAAGGTCATTGTTCCGTACTATATACGGAATCGGGGTATTCTTTACCCATTGTTTCTCTTTCTGATCTGAATAGCTGGATGATTGCTGGTTTGTTGCTCCTGGTACAGCGTTTTCGGTTGCACATTGGGCAAGTTCACCAACTACAGATAAACCAAATTGTTTGGAATTATAGGGAATAACAGCACTTCCAGTGGATTTATTCATGGCGGTAAATTTCTTGCAAAATTCGGGAGCCTTACGGATATTGTCAATGTCTGAGCGCAACATAAGCAGAAATATTTGTCATGTAAGCGACTGAGAGATGTCATTGTATCCAGCAATTATTTTCTTTAAATTTGCAGGAAAATAGGTGCAAACCATGAAAATATTTATATCAGTAAATATGACTATTGCTGAATTACAGCGGGCATTCAGAGAGTTTTTTCCCTTCTTGTCATTGTCCTTTTTTACTCAACCACACGATATTTATCAGTCCAGTCCGGTAAAATACCTCATAACAGAGCGAGATATTCCATTGGAGCGGATTGAGTCCTATCCCCACGATGCTGAAGTGGAAATTCGGGCAGATATGACCGTAAGTGAGCTCGAACAGCTGTTCGAAAAGGAATTCGGGCTTCATGTGCAGGTATACCGAAAGGACGGCAACGCCTGGACAGAGACTACGCTGAGTGATAATCTTAGTCTTCGGGAGCAAAATAACAATGCTGCAGAAGAGAAAGACTGCCTTGCTCATATAATACACCATAAAGATTACAAGGATGCCCGGACAGAATGGTATCTGGGTTGAAATATCAGAAAAATGAAAAAACGAACTTATTTTATGGTGATCGCTCTTGGTGCGGCACTGTTTTTTTTAAATGGTTGTTCTCCTTTTACGAAGGTTTACTCGGAGGAAGAACCCGGGGTTATTCTTTCTAAGTACCATACTTTCAATTGGTTGGATAATACGACCACTAAAAAAGGTAATAACGGACCAGAATGGTTGACTTCCAGTACGCAAGCTAAAATCCGCAGTGCTGTGGAAGACAAAATGGGGTGCTACGGTTATAAAATTTGTGAAGAGAAACCCGACTTGATGTTACATTATCATGTGGTAATTAAAAACGAAGTGTTGTATCAGCAGGATTGGACCTGCCGGGGACAAGGAGAGGGGATGTACGACCGCTGCAATCGGGTTCAACCGGTACAGTACAGCGAGGGAACGTTTATTCTCGACTTTATCGACACCCGGAATGGCAATCAGATTTGGCGGGGTGCAGCCGTCAGCGTATTAAATAACATGCGACCTGATGAGGTGGACGAACGTATTAAAGGCGCTGTTCAAGCCATTTTTAAGAAATATCCCGAACAACCAATTCCCAGAGCGACACCCTAATTCTTATGATATGTTAATATTAGTTACCGGATTGCCCGGTTCTGGTAAGACAACCATTGCCCGTATTTTTTCTGCCCATCGCGGTGCACTTCACCTTAACAGTGACTTTTTGCGGCGTGAATTAGGTTTAATGGGGAATTACAAGCCAGAGGATAAGGAAAGAGTCTATTCTACTTTACTACAACGGGCAAAGACCGGATTGCTGGCAGGCAGGGACGTAATAGTAGACAGTACCTTTTACAAAGAATCTTTTCGTACGGCATTTCGGAATCTTGCTGAAATATGTCGCGTTCCGTTAGTTTGGGTGGAAGTCTGTGCACAGGAGTCCACTATCCGGGAACGGTTAAAAAAGCCGCGGGCAGATAGTGAAGCTGACTTTTCAGTATATGAAAAGATAAAGAGCGAAGCGGAACCGCTTACCGAACCACACTTGGTTTTATGGTCTGACGAAATGTCTTTAGATCAAATGGTGATGTCCATTAGCCAATATATGAATACTGCTGCCAACTGTCTAACATGACAACCGAACAAATACAATTTATTGTCGACCATCAACGGTTCCCGGGTGCAAAATTACCGGTGGAATGGGTGGAGACTCATATTTCATGGGTACTTCTCACGCCGGATTTCGCTTTTAAAATCAAAAAACCGGTCCAGTATTCCTTTTTGGATTTCAGTACGCTGGAACAACGGGCATTTTTTTGTCAGGAAGAAGTACGGCTCAACCGCCGGCTTGCTCCCCGCATGTACCTGGACGTATTACCAGTGAGTTATGCTGCCGATGGTTTATTGGAAATCGGAATTGAGGCAAGAACACCAGTGGATTTCGCAGTCTGGATGAAAAGGATGGACGACCGTCGGCAAATGGACCGCTTGTTACTTCAAAATGCCGTTTCGACTGCTGAAATGCGATCTTTAGCCAAAATACTGGCACATTTTCATCAATCGGTGATCATTCCCCAAACAGCAACGCTTTATAAGGCTGGTGACAATCGGACAGATTTTGATGATTTGTTCGGGCTCAAAAACGCATGTGTACAACTTTTTGGAGCGGAAGCGGCTGCAATACTGGAAGCCTGGCGGCATCAGGTGGGAAGTTTTTTAGATGTCCATGAGCCACGGTTGCACGACCGTGCCGAAGCCGGTTTTTGGGTGGATGGACATGGCGATTTACATGGGCGCAATATTTTTTTATTGCCCGAAGGGCCTGTAGTATTTGATTGTATTGAGTTTAATCCACATTTTCGAAAATTGGACGTACTGAATGAACTCGCTTTTTTGGGGATGGAATTGGATGCAGGCGGGCACCATGAATTGGAAAAAGCATTTATGGATGCATATCTCCGGGAATGGAAATGTATTAAAAATCGGGAAGATGAAAAATTACTCCGGTATTTTAAAGCCTACCGGGCCAACGTACGACTAAAAGTAACTTTGATGGAATGGCAACAGCACCCGGCAGCGGCAACAGCAAAAACGGCCGGGGGTTATTGGGATCTATTGACGGGTTATCTGGCCGATCTTTAGAAAAATTGATTTAAGTCATTCATCGCAAGGATCCTTGTCATATTGCAACATGATGATTCCGGTCAACTTTGCAATGTTATTGTGGAAAGTAGTTGCCGAAAATTGAACTAAAAAATACATGTTGCGATATATTATATTTGTCATGTTTACAGGGCTATCATTCACCGCCTGTCAAACGAAACGGGAAAAAGTACAGCCAACGGTCGAAAAAATAACTGAATCGGTTTACGCTTCGGGTATCATTAAAAGTAAAAACCAATACCAGGTTTTTTCCACCGTCAATGGCCTGATCCAAAAAATAATGGTCAAAGCAGGTGATATAGTAAAGAAAGGCGACCCTTTGTTGATCGTCCAAAACGAAACGCCCAGACTGAACGCAGAAAATGCCAAATTATCTGCCGATTTTGCTGGATGGAACACCCAAGGCGACCGGTTAAATGAACTGAAAGGTGCCATTGAAACGGCCAGAACCAGGATGATCAATGATTCTGTTTTACTCGATCGGCAACGCGGGCTTTGGGCGCAACAAATTGGTTCCAAAGTTGAACTGGAACAACGGGAACTGGCCTATACGAGTTCGGCAAATAATTTGGAGGCTGCCGTTTTCAGGTACAAAGACCTGCAAAAACAACTGGCATTTGCTGCCGCTCAATCTCAAAAATTGCTGTCCATCAGCCAAAACATGGCAGCAGATTATGTCATCCGGAGCCAGATGGATGGGCGGGTGTACAGCATTTCAAAAGAAGAAGGCGAAATAGTCAATACGCAAATCGCAGTCGCCATTATCGGAAATACCGATGATTTTGTGGCTGAATTGCAGATTGACGAAAATGATATTGTCCGTATTAAACAAGGCCAACTTGTTTTGCTAACGTTAGACAGTTACAAAGGTCAGGTATTCGAAGCGGCGGTGTCTACCATAGATCCGATCATGAATGAGCGTTCCCGAACCTTTACTATTGAGGCCATTTTCACGAAAAGACCGCCCACATTGTATCCGAATTTGACTGCCGAGGCCAATATTGTTATTCAGGCTAAAGAAAAAGCAATCACTATTCCCAGGACGTACTTGCTCCATGATTCTTTGGTGATTTTGGAGAACAAAGAAGAGCGGGTCGTGAAAACCGGACTGAAAGATTACCAGAAAGTGGAAATTATCAGCGGACTCGACACCGGTACAACCCTCCTAAAACCCATCCAATGAAATATAAACTCATAGCAGATATCGCCAAATCGCTCCTCCTGGCGCGCTGGAGGCAGTCGTTGGTCGCCGCCATTGGTGTGACGTTCAGTATTACCATGTTTATCGCATTATTGGGGTTTATGAACGGATTGAATGACCTGTTGGATGGACTGGTATTGAATCGAACACCGCATGTCCGGCTGTTTAATGAAGCAAAACCCAATCCCAATCAGCCCGTAAATCTTTCCCGTGATTTTAACAATAGTTACAATTTTGTGGGGTCTGTCAAATCGAGTGGCGTCCGGTTAGAAATTTACAATAGTGCCGCTATTATGGCTGCTGTTAAGGCCGATCCGCGGGTGTTGGGGCTTGCTCCCAAAATTACTGCCCCGGTATTGTACAATTCCGGCACCATCGATATTACGGGTGTGGTGAGTGGTATTGATGTGGAAGAAGAAAGCAAGCTCTTTTTTTTCAAAGATTATGTGCGGAAAGGAGCGCCGCTCGACCTCAAAAACGTGAATAACAGTATCGTCCTGGGAAAAGGGCTGGCAGAAAAATTGTTGGCAGAAATCGGCGACGTGGTGCAGGTTACTACCTCCAAAGGCGACCGTCTATCACTCAAAGTGGTTGGTTTCTTCCAGTCGGGTATCGCTGAGTTAGACAAAGTTCAAAGTTACGCCTCTATTGCCACGGCCCAAAAACTGCTCGGAAAATCCAATAATTACATCACCGACATTCAGGTGAAACTAAAAGACCGCAATATGGCTCCGGCAGTGGCCAAGGAATACGCCCAACTGTTCCAGGCCGATGCGGAGGATATTCAAACTGCTAATTCACAATTCGAGACCGGCAGTTTTGTGCGTACGCTGATTTCTTATGTGGTGGGTATCACGCTGCTGATAGTGGCGGGTTTCGGTATTTACAATATCCTGAATATGATGATTTATGAAAAAATGGACACCATTGCGATTCTGAAGGCTACCGGTTTTTCGGGAAGTGATGTGCGGAAAATATTTATCGGGATTGCGCTGACTATCGGTTTGGTGGGCGGTGTGTTGGGACTAATCTTTGGTTTTTCACTTTCGCTGGTTATTGATCAAATCCCATTCAATACACCGGCATTGCCCACGGTAAAAACGTACCCTATCAATTACAACCTTGTTTTTTACCTCATCGGGATTGTTTTTGCCCTGATTACCACCTATTTTGCAGGTTATTTCCCAGCAAAAAAAGCTAGTAAAATTGACCCGGTAATCATTATCAGAGGAAAGTAGTCATCCCTCATACTTTATACTTAAAATGGTTCTCCAGTCCAAGAATATCAGTAAATATTTCAGCGATCCGGTGCGGGTGAAAGTACTGAATGAGGTCAGCTTTTCAGTTAATCAGGGCGAGTTTGTGGCCGTGACCGGCAAATCAGGATGTGGGAAATCCACGCTCCTGTACATCCTGTCCACGATGGATACGGACTATGAGGGCGACTTAATTATTGATGGCGAGATTATGCGGGGTAAAACAGAAGCTGAATTTGCCCATATCCGTAATGAAAAAATTGGTTTTGTTTTTCAATTCCATTACCTTTTAAATGAATTCACGGTATTAAAAAACGTAATGTTGCCCGGATTGAAACTCCTGAAATATTCCGAAGCAGAGGTGGAGTACCGCGCGATGGAACGCCTCAAAACGCTTGGTATCGAAACATTGGCCCTTAAAAAAGCGAATCAATTGTCGGGCGGCGAAAAACAACGGGTGGCAATAGCAAGGGCTTTAATCAACGATCCTATTATCATTATGGGAGATGAACCAACAGGCAATTTAGACAAAAAAAATAGCGATATCGTCTTCGGTATTTTCAAACAGCTGTGTGAAGAGTACCACCAAACTTTGCTCATTGTAACCCACGATCAAAATTTTGCAGACAATACCCATAGAATTATTGAGATGGAAGATGGGCGGATTATTCATCAGTGATAATGACTTAGATAATAAACAATATGAAAAACAAAATTTTTATTCATTTCTTAGGGGCAGCTGGCACAGTGACGGGCTCTAAATACCTCATAGAAGCGCCAGAAAAAAAATTTTTAGTCGATTGTGGACTCTTCCAGGGATTAAAACAATTGCGTCTGCTGAACTGGGACCACCTTCCCGTGGATGTGCCGTCTATCGACTTCGTATTGCTCACCCATGGCCACCTGGACCATACCGGCTATTTGCCCCGCCTGATTAAGGACGGATTTAAAGGGAAAATCTATGGTACTTTGCCCACACTTGATATTGCGGAAATAATTCTACGGGATAGTGCCCGGTTGCAGGAGGAAGAGGCCAAACAAGCCAATGAGGAGGGCTATTCCAAGCACCATCCTGCAAAACCACTGTACAATGAACAAGATGTGGAAGCCACCCTCTCCCATTTCAGTGCTGTTGGGACTGATGAATGGATTGATCTGGGGGGGAAAGTAAAGGCCCGTTTTCAGACCAATGGCCACATTATTGGCTCCACTTTTATTGAAGTACGTATTCAGCAGAAAAAATTCGTCTTCAGTGGCGATATCGGACAGGACGATGATTTGTTGCTGCAGACACCCAAAAAGCCTAAGGAAGCTGATATCCTGTTTATTGAAAGTACCTACGGCGACAGGTTGCACCCGGAAGGCGATGTTAAAGAACAGCTGAAGACCATTATTATAGAGACTATCAGCAAAGGTGGCTCGGTTATTATCCCAAGTTTTGCGGTGGAACGCACCCAGGTGATGATGTACCTGCTTTGGCAACTGCGCAAGGATGGCCAACTTCCGGCAGTACCTTTTATTATGGACAGTCCCATGGGCGGTCGCGTACTGGAGGTATTTGATAAGCACAAGGACTGGCACAAACTCCTTGCAGCAGATTATACCGCCATGTGCCAAATGTTTACTGTGGTAGAAAATTTTAAGGAGACACTCGATTTGATTGATACCCCGTTTCCTAAAATTATCATTGCGGGAAGTGGCATGGTAACAGGCGGTCGCGTACTGAGTTATCTGCAAAAATACATCGACAAACCCGAACATACCGTGTTGCTGGTAGGTTTTCAGGGCGAAGGAACACGGGGACGGCAGCTACAGGAAGGGATTCATGAGATTAAAATTCACGGCAAATACTACCCGGTAAAATCGCGTATTGAGGTGCTTCACGGGTTGTCGGCACATGGCGATCAAAAGGAATTATTAAACTGGATGAGTATCCTTAAAGCGGCACCCGAAAATATCTTCGTTGTGCATGGCGAATTGCCCGCTGCCAATACCTTTCAAATCAAAATTAAAGATACTTACGGTTGGGATGCAGTAGTGCCCGATTTGTATGCGATTGTGGAAGTGGAGCTTTAAGCCAATTTTAAGAATCGCTAAAGCATTTTATAAAGGGCGTCCCATCAATTTTGCCTCCAAGTTATTAATCAGGAGATGGATTGGCTAACACTTATGCTGTTGGACAATCCATCTTATTAAACAACCCAAACATGGACAGTACACATTTGCATTTATTGCTCAACCACTTTCCCATTATCGGGACGATTATCGGGACTGGCGTTATGGCCTACGGGTATATTGCCAAATCCGACGTTACCAAAAAAGCTGCCCTTTGGACGTGGGTGGCAATGGCACTTGTGGCTATTCCGGTTTTTCTTACTGGTGAACCTGCGGAGGAAAGTGTGGAAGGATTACCCGGCGTCTCGGAGGCTTTGATCGGAGCACATGAAGAAGCTGCTGAATTGTCATTGTGGGTGATGGAAGCATTGGGTCTCTTTTCTTTATTCGCCCTGTTTTTTAAATTTAAAAGCGACTACAACGCCAAAACAGTGACTTTGCTGCTGTTTTTATTGAGTTTGATTACTTTTGGGATGATGGCGCGCACGGGCTATCTGGGTGGACAAATTCGCCACACGGAGATCCGTAGCGGCGCAGTATCTCCTGCGGAAAATGGCGGCGAGATAGGCGGCGAAAAAGACGATGACTAACAGATGCGTATTTTATTGATTGAAGACGAAACGTCCATTGCCAATTTTATCAAGGATGGACTTGAAGAAGAAGGCTTCGCAGTGGATGTAGCCGATAATGGCAAAAAAGGCCTTCAAATGGCGATGGACAATCTGGAAGAGTACGACCTGCTCCTTCTTGACTGGATGCTGCCGGGTATGAGCGGAATTGAAATTTGTCGCGCTATCCGGAAAGAAAAGCAGCAATTACCCATTGTTTTTCTGACCGCAAAGGATTCCGTCGATGATGCTGTTTTTGCCCTTGAAACCGGTGCCAATGATTTTATCCGAAAACCCTTTTCTTTTGAAGAAATGTTGGCACGCATCCGCGTTTTATTGCGCAG
>JBILHQ010000139.1:0-16739 GCA_044350415.1 Saprospiraceae bacterium
CCGAGGAAATAAACCGTCGAAAAACCTTTGCCATCATCGCTCACCCCGATGCGGGTAAAACCACTCTCACCGAAAAACTCCTGCTTTTCGGTGGCGCTATCCAAACGGCTGGTGCTGTGAAAAGTAACAAAATAAAAAAAAGTACGGTTTCCGACTTTATGGAGATCGAGCGACAGCGTGGCATCTCGGTGAGTACTTCGGTGATGGGTTTTGATTACCGCGATCTGCAGATCAACATTCTGGATACGCCCGGTCACGAAGATTTTGCAGAGGATACTTACCGCACCCTCACGGCAGTCGACTCTGCCATTGTGGTGATTGATGTAGCCAATGGCGTGGAAAAGCAAACCGAGAAACTCACTAAAGTCTGCCGGATGCGCTCCACTCCGATTATATTTTTTGTTAATAAGATGGACCGCGAAGGAAAAGATGCCTTCGATCTGCTGGATGAAATAGAACAAAAACTGGATGTAAAAGTGCGCCCGCTCTCCTGGCCAATCGGCATGGGACAACGATTCAAAGGTGTATATAACTTATACGAACGATCGTTGGTGTTATTTAATCCCCATGGCACGCAGGACGAAGGTGATATTGTGATCGTTGAAGACCTCAACGACCCCGAACTGGATACTTATATTGGCGAAGGGGCCGCCCGCGAACTGCGCACGGAGGTGGAAATGGTCGAAACTGTATATCCGGTATTCACCAAAGAAGACTACTCTGCCGGCAAAATCTGTCCGGTTTTCTTTGGTTCGGCGGTGAATAACTTTGGCGTAAAGGAAATGCTGGATTGTTTTGTGGAAATTGCCCCGCCGCCATTGCCCCGCCAAACGGAGGAGCGGATCGTTCAACCATCGGAAGAAAAATTTACAGGGTTTATTTTCAAAATATTTGCCAATATGGACCCCCGCCACCGCGATCGCATCGCTTTTTTGCGGGTTTGTTCGGGCAAATTTGAACGCAATAAAAACTATCGCCATATCCGACTTGGGCGCGATATGAAATTTCCTAATCCCACTGCATTTATGGCATCGCGCAAAACCCTCCTCGATGAGGCATACCCAGGTGATGTGGTCGGTCTGTATGACTCCGGCAATTTCAAAATCGGCGACACGCTCACCGAAGGCGAATTGCTGCATTTCAAAGGTATTCCGGCATTCAGCCCGGAACAGTTCAGGTATGTGGAAAATGCCGACCCGATGAAACAGAAACAATTTGCCAAAGGTCTCGATCAATTGATGGATGAAGGCGTCGCTCAAATGTTTATCCGCAAAAGTGATGGCCGACGTATTATCGGAACTGTAGGCGCCCTGCAATTTGACGTGATTCAACACCGGCTCGAAAGCGAATACAGCGCCAAATGCCGCTATGAATCGGTTAACTTGTACAAGGCAGCATGGGTTCATTCCGCCAATGCTGCCGATATGAAAGAGTTTCTCGATCGCCGCAAACGCGACATTGCTGAAGACAAAGACGGCAATGTGGTCTTTTTAGCCGAAACACAATGGGTGTTACAAACCGTCCAGGAAACTTTTCCGAAAATTGAGTTCCGGTTCACAAGTGAGTAAAGGCGCTTTTCTCCGCCGAAAAAAAGATATCGAACAATAAACACTGCACTAAATGGCCAAAATAACCCTTAGCAATTTTGATTCATCGGTTTCCACCACCATTTCGAACCGGGGGCGGCAGTATTTCAGAGGAGGAAACATTCTCGGACTCGAAGAGGTTATGTCCGGTCATTGGGAGGCAACCGTCGAAGGATCTGAACAATATGCAGTAACACTGGAACTGGACGGCAATGAAGTGGCTTACTGGGAGTGTACCTGCCCCTATGATGATGACGGAAAACTTTGCAAACATGTCGTTGCCATTTTATACAAACTACGCGCTGAACGTAAATCAATCCCCGGACCAATCAGGGGACAATCTTATGAACAACGCCTGAGTAAGGCGACTGAGACATTAAAAGCAGTGCGGGACCAAAGGCAAAAAGCAATTGAACCCGGTTTTGATATTTCTTCGGCACTAAATGTCGACATAACCCCTCTTTCTGAAGGCGCAACGCCAGCAGAAATGTATGCATTGTGGAAAAAATTAGGGGAAATCGAGCAGAACATTATCAAAATATTAGCGATCGCCTGGGACAAATGTTCCTCCACCCGAATAGCAGAACTCTGCAAAACATCAAAAACGCTTAACAACAGCAGCAATATTACCAATATTGCCCTGCTTCCGGTACTAGCTAATTTAACATCCTGGGGCATTATTGAAAAGAAAGGCAGCGAGTATTTTTGTGAAAAACCATTTGCGCATTTCCTCTGTGAAGAAATTTATGCAGATGACCGGGGGGATTTCAGGCAGATCATTGATGCCCTTAAAAATGAAACTAATAAGCAGTTGTGGGTCAATTACTCCGACACTGATTTGTTGTTTCGCAATATGCGGTTTGGGTTATACCTCGAGCAGACCGAATCTTTCCGGAAAAACTATGAAAGTATCCTGAGTTACAGCCGGGAATGGCCCAAAGACAGGATGATTCAGTTCTGGCTACCTGAAAACGAGAGCGGTTGGAATAATATAGAGCGGTATCCTGAAGGTATCCGGTATTTTTTGCTCGGTATCCGGCTGGATATTACGCTGGAAAACATGATTTTGCCCGACCCCTATTGTCATTATATTGAATCCAATATTGGAAAAATAACCGATGATGTAAGAGGGGAGTGGATTGAAAAACTGGCCCAACTTTACTTGTTCCGGGGCGACTGGAATAAAGTGAAGCATTACATGGCAATGATGGGTAATTTAGCCAATCTCGAATCGTACCACGCCATTCTGGCGCTCCTGAAAGGCGAGCCGACATTAGCCAATGAACTCTTTGGGAAGGCCGAAAAAGAGTGGCGAAAAATAAAACGTTCCCCAAAATCTCAATTGCAGGGCGTGCCTTTTATTTTTCGGGTTTTTAATCTCCTCCATTTGCAAAACCCCGCACTTTACCCCAAAATAGGAGATATTTTGAAAAAATATTCCGCCTATGATGCCGGTAATAACGCGATATTTTTTTCTCTGCAAAACGTGCTGCGCTTTTTGCAAAATGATAAAAAAAATGCCGTCGAGCAAATTAAAATTGCCAGAAAAGACAACCTGCTTGTAAAAATATTTCACCATATCTGTTGTTTTATCATTGATGAAAGCCTGATCGATGATAAAGAGGTAGCAGTACTGGCAGAATACCTTGAATCACAAAATTATATGTGGCTGGCCCGGGAAATGCGCGCCATTATCGCCCTCAAGAATGGAGAAAATGTTCCTCCGGGAGATACCGTGCCACTCGTGCAATCATTCCCCAGGACAGAAGAATGGGAAAATGCCCTTAACGCATTACTCAGTCTGGGTGCTGGTGCACAAGAGGCACAATCCAAAGAAAATGACAGCAGAATTGTCTGGCTCGTAGACTTTGAAGAAAAATATATTGAAGCCCGGGAACAGACATTTGGCAAAAAAGGATGGACTCCTGGCCGGGCCGTTGCTGATGACCGGCTGCATAAAAAAAGTGTCCCGGGGTTGACTACCCAGGACCACCTCATCATTGACGCTATGCGGGAATCTTCCTGGTGGTACCGGATTGACAAAGCGGAAGTTTGGAAAAACCTGGCTGGTCATCCCTTGCTTTTCCTGCGTAAATCGCCGGAAGTAGCAGTTCTGCTCGTGGAAGACAATCCTGTGCTGGTGGCCCGGCAAGTGGAAGGTGGCTTTGAGATGCGATTTGTCCCCGCTGTTACTAAATCGGGATTTGAAATAGTCAAAGAAACCCCTACCCGGTATAAAATATACATCATCACTCCCGAACACGAAAAAGTGGCCGCAGCGTTTAATGGCAAGTCCTTAATCGTACCCGAACGCGGTTTGGGGCGGTTTAATCAGGCCGTTGGCGGATTGGCACATATTGTCACGGTCCAATCGGCGATTGACCAACACGACTTACCGGAAGTGCCCGCCGATCCCCGTATTTGTCTGCACCTTTTGCCGGTAGGCGATGGATTCCATATTGAATTGTACGTTAAACCGTTTGCCTCCTCACCACCTTATTTCAGACCCGGCAAAGGAGAATCTGCAGTATTAGCGCTCATTGAGGGACAAAGGGTACGCACTACACGCGACCTAGATGCTGAAAATGCCCAAGTGCGGGCGGTGGTGGAAAAGGTTTCATTTTTATCAGAAAATGAGCCGGAAGATCAAATCTGGACGGTGGACAATGCCAACACCTGTCTGGAAGTACTTACCGACCTCCATCCCTTACTCGCGGCCAACGAAATCACGCTGGAATGGCCCCGCGGTGAAAAATTTAAGGTGACCAACGTCGTCGGCATGGACCAGTTCCGCATGAAAATAAGCCAGGGCTCACAATGGTTTGAGGTAAGCGGGGAACTCCGGATTGATGAGGACCGGGTGTTGAGTATGCAGGAATTACTGGCATTAAGTGAACAGCAAAAAAGTCCATTTATAGAGGTTGGTCCGGGAAAATTTCTGGCGATTACCGCTGAGTTCCGCAAGCGATTGCAGGCGATCAATGGCCTGCTGAACACCACCAAAAACGGAACACTTCAATTGCATCCTTTAGCGGCTACCGCTTTTGAGACCCTGACAGATGCGGTAAAAAATGCTGATTTGGATATTGCTTTCCTGAAAAATCGCGAAAAGCTGGAATCTGCATTTTCGCAACACTTTAAATTGCCCTCCCAATTTAAAGCCTCTTTGCGTCCTTATCAACAAGAAGGTTTCGAGTGGCTGCACAGGATGGCTGCCTGGGGAGTAGGGGCCTGTTTGGCCGACGATATGGGACTTGGAAAAACCGTGCAGGCTTTGGCGTTTCTTACTGACCGTGCTGCGATGGGGCCTGCCCTGGTAATGGCTCCTGTGAGTGTTTGCCGCAACTGGGTGAATGAAACCCGGAAATTTGCGCCGACACTCAACCCGATCCTCTTTGGCGAAGGCGACCGGGAGGAGATGGTTAAAAAGGCCAAAAAAGGTGATTTACTGATCGCTACTTACGATTTACTTACCCGAGAATCGAAAATTTTGAGCAGTAAAAAATGGTCAACGATCATTCTTGACGAAGCCCAAGCTATCAAAAACCGCCAAACCAAACGTTCGGAAGCGGCTATGCTGCTGAATGCCGATTTCAGGCTGATTATGTCGGGCACACCCGTTGAAAATCACTTGGGTGAACTCTGGAACCTGTTTCAATTTGCTAATCCGGGCTTGTTGGGCTCTATTGATCAATTCAATGAACGCTTTGCTATGCCAATTGAAAAATTCGGCGATAATGACCGCCGTGATCAACTGCGCCGCCTAGTACAGCCTTTTATCCTTCGCAGGCGTAAAGATGAAGTATTAAAAGAATTACCGCCCAAAACGGAAATTGTGCTGGAAGTGGACCTGACTACCGAAGAGCGCTCCTTTTATGAGGCATTGCGCCGAAAAGCACTGGAGGCACTGGAAGGGGGAGAACAGGAAACAGGTGCGGGCGAAAAGCACCTGCGTATCCTTGCCGAAATCATGAAACTTCGCCGCGCTGCTTGTCATCCAAAATTAGTCGATGCTAATGCCGGCATTATGGAAAGTTCCAAAGAAAGGCTCTTTGGAGAAATTGTGGAGGAGTTGATTGATAATGGTCATAAGGCATTGGTCTTCAGTCAGTTTGTGACCCATTTAGCGATTTTGGAAGCACACCTCAAAAAGCAAAAAATCGCATATCAATACCTCGATGGACAAACGCCTCCGGCCAAAAGACAGGAGCGAATCGACGCATTTCAACGTGGCGAAGGCGACCTGTTTTTGATCAGTCTTAAAGCGGGCGGCTCGGGTCTTAACCTTACGGCTGCCGATTACGTCATTCACATGGACCCCTGGTGGAACCCCGCTGTGGAAGATCAGGCCACCGACCGGGCCCACCGTATCGGGCAGGAAAAACCGGTGACCGTTTATCGCCTGGTAACCACAGGTACCATCGAAGAAAAAATCATCTTGCTCCATGAACGAAAACGCGACCTCGCAGATTCGTTATTGTCGGGAACAGGAGTCAGCGCCAAATTGTCGGCAGATGATTTGATGGCGTTGTTAAGAGAGGACCAGGAGTCCGGACTTTAGTTCGTTGAAAAAATTACATCCGATGTTGGGGTTGTAAAGGATTTTGGCCACAGGTCAATCCAATTACCGCACTACCACTATTTTTTGTGCTTTCAACAACCGCCCATCTTTCCTTACTGCCACAAAATAAGTACCCGGTGAAGTCACCGGAGCAGGGAAAGAGCGGTCAGCCAACGGATATTCACTTATTTTCCGGCCTTCCATGGAATAAATTGCGACGACACTATTTTCTGTTGGGAAGGAGGGATCTGTAGTAATATTCACCGCCGCTCCCGCTTGCACTACTGTTGGCCAAATGGCAAATTGCTTTTCAGTAAGTGGCGGATTAATACCGCTCAGCTGCTCCGATTTCAAGGAATCCAACGGGAAAGTCATGATACTCCGCGCAAAAGTGCCGGCGATCAGCGTTTTTTGTGCCGGATTGATATCGAGGTCGAAAACCCGCACATTCGGCATGCCTTTACCCAATCGCTCCCAATGACCACCACTGTTGAGGGTGACATAAACGCCAAAATCAGTAGCAACACACAGGACAGAATCCCCCCGGCCTGGTACCACCACTACGTCATTGATCGATACAGGCGGAAGATCTCCCCCAATGGGCGTCCAACTCGCCCCATTATTATCAGAGCGGTGAATATGTGCCGAAAAATCGTTGTCGCGATAGCCTGTTTGGGTCACGAAAATTCGGCTGCTGACATTTGGCGAAGGATGCACACTGCTCACGTACCGCTCCGGCAGCCCGTTACTGATATTCACCCAAACCTGGTTATTCACATCACCTCTCCACACATTTGCATCAGAAGTGCCTGCATATACCACACCATCGGTAAAGTAATCTTCATCAATTGCAGAAATGACGTGGTAACTATTTCCAAAAATGACACCATCAGTCAGGTCCTCGCTCACAGGGTACCAGTTGGGCAAATGCCCCACACTTTGATAAATACGGTAAGTTCCGGCATACATAAATTCCGGCTCGTGCCGGCTGATCATATAAGGCATATCCCACGAACGGCGATCATTGCCATCAATACCCACCGTGGCATCTTCAAATCCGATACTATCGAGCGTGCCGACAATACCTCCGTTTTGGGTTTCAAAATAAAAAATATTTGGATTTTCAGGGTGAAAACGCGCCTGAAAACCATCTCCCCCAAATAACCGGAACCAGTTGTTAATATCATTTGCATTGCCAGCGGTCGATCCATTATCCTGCGCGCCGCCATAATATGCTTGCGGCACAAATGGGTTGTACGCCACGCGGTAAAACTGTGATGTCGAGATATTTTCAATTTTTTCCCAAAGTCCACCGGAGTCATAAGTGCGGTAAAGTCCACCATCAGTAGCAATTATTATTTCATCTGCTGAAAGGAATGCGATATCATGCATATCGGCGTGCACCTCGTATTTCCACCATTCCGGGGTGGTCATTACCCAGTTGTCGCCCCGGTCTAAACTGCGCCACATTTCCACGCCGCCGGCCCACAAATCGTCGGAATTGAAGGGGTTAATCTCAATGCCACCAAAATACCAGGCGAAATTAGCCTGAAACCCACGATCAAGTCCCTGATTGAGGGTGGTATCCCAACTCACACCAGCGTTGGTAGTTTCATAAATCTGGTGAAACGCCAATGTTGAATCGGCGTACATCGCCAGAACGCGGTTACCAGCATTGGGATCGATGGTCAAACTGACCCGGCTTTTGCGGTTGGTGGGAAGTCCGCCCTGCTGGCGGGCCCAGGTAGTACCACCGTTTTCCGATTTCCAAACACCGGAATTGACACCCGACACCAGGCTTTCGGAGTTTGTTCGGATACGCACCCACGATGAGACATACAACACATTGGGGTTGGATGGCGACATCACCAGATCGCTGATACCTGTTTGATTGTCAATAAAAAGAGATTGGGTCCAGGTTTGCCCGCCATTCGTGGATTTATAAAGCCCACGGTCGTTATTGCGTTGAAAAGGCAAACCCATCGTGGCAACGTAGATGATATTGGAATTTTGAGGGTTGATGATAATTTTAGAAACAATCCGTTGGGCATCTAAACCCAGGTGTTGCCAGGTTTGTCCGCCATCGGGACTTTTCCAAAGACCATCACCGATGCTGGCATATCCGCCGATATTCGGGTCGCCGGTACCCACAAAAACAATTTCCGGGTTTTGAGGGTCCAGTTCAATATCGCCAATAGTGAGAAACGGCTGTTGATCAAAAATGGGGACCCAGGATTGGCCACCATTTGTGGTTTTCCACACGCCGCCATTTGCGTAGCCGATATAAATGATATCCGGATCATACGGATGGACTTGAATGGTGTTGATACGTGCGCCGATATTGCCCGGGCCCTGAACAGTCCAGGATGTATTCAAGGCATCACCTGGACCGCGCTCTTCCAGATTGCCGGTAGCCTGCGCTGCAGCCGCCGACCAGGCATTTATATCGGGAAAAAACTGCGGATATTCTCTGGAAGCAAAAAAAATATCTTCTGGCGGCACCTCTTTTTTGCCCTCCGTTTCTTCCGGTGGTATTTCCGCATTATTTTGCTGCCGGACTTTTATGGCATAGTACAACAGCCCAATGACTAATGCGACTAAAATGAGGATATTGCGAAATGGAAAAGGTGTGCGGGCCTGGCGTTGGAACATGGCAAATGGCATAAAACAGTGAACAATACTTTGTGGGAACAAAAGTATTACACTTTATGTGGATAGCATTGCCTGATTACGACACGGACGGAAAATTTGCTCAAAATAATAAACCAGGACACAGCACTTACCGCCCTGTATAAAACCGCATCTTATACTCCACATCCACTTTCCCGGCTTTAATGACCTCCAGCTTCCGCTGAACAAAGCGTTTTTTGAGCGGTTTCAATCTTTCGGTAAAAAGAACACCCTGCAGATGATCATATTCGTGTTGGATAACACGCGCATTGATGCCACCAAAAACAGCCTCCTGTTCCTGAAATTTTTCATCCTGCCAGCGGATACGAATAGTATGCGGGCGATCAACGTCGCCACGGATATCCGGAATACTCAGACAACCTTCTTCATAGGTCCAGTTGTCGCCGGTTTCTTCGATCATTTGTGCATTGTAGAATACCCGTTTGAACGGTTCATCGTTGGGCTTTGGGGTTCCTTTGCGTTCCACTTGCTCCGTATCGATAACAAAAAGGCGGATAGAATGCCCGATTTGCGGCGCTGCGATACCTACCCCGTCGGCATGGTACATGGTTTCCCACATATTAGTAACCAAGGTCGCGAGCTCGGGATAATCAGGGGTGATTGGCTCCGCTATTTTTTTTAAAACGGGGTGGCCGTATGCATAAACTGGTAAAATCATAGATACTTTTCAAAAAAGGACTGCAAAGATAATAAAGTTATTTCGATCATTCCTGCCATTGCAGGGTTTCCAGCATTCTATTAATATCCTTTTTCATAAATGCCACCACAGGGGCTAATGAATCAGGTCGGGCTTGTGTGCGGAAATAAAGCGATCCCCGCAAAAAATGCCTGGTGGAATCGGTCACAAAAAATTGGTACGGCGAAGCGACCGGCCCATCAATCGCGTAGATCATTCCATAGACCTTATCCTGAGGGCGACTAATCTGCATTTCCTCAATAAAACTGGCTTTTATATTGTGCTTGTTAGCCATATTGAAAGCATCCTGCGTAAGCTCATCGAATCGCTTTTTGTTGGTCACCGGGTAATAACTGCAATATACCGTAGCATTCAGGCTGGGAATATTCAGGTTGAACCAGCAATCGCTTCCTGCCCCGCCTTCAAAAAAAGTGGAGTCGCGCTCTACATTTGCATACGCAGGCTGGTCAAATGTAAAATGGCAATAACCAGACTCAAATGGCTTATATTTTTTTTCCGGGTATACGACTTTGGGATAAGCCCTGGGTTTTGGTACAGGTGTTTCGGAATCGCAGGCGGTAAACAGGCTAACGAGTACAGCGGCGAGTAGTAATAAAGAGGTATTGTTGCACATAATTTTTATTTCGTTGCAAAAAAACGCCGGAATACTGCATTCTTGTATCTATCACGCGGTCTTAAGTTATCTTTGCAGCTCAATATTTCAATTTATGTCTAAAAAACGCGTACTCATTACCGGCGGCGCCGGATTTATCGGCTCCCACCTCTGCGACCGGATGCTGGCCGAGGGCTATCAGGTAATTGCCATGGACAACTTGCTGACAGGCGATCTGAAAAATATCGAACACCTGTTTAAAGAAAAAGATTTCGAATACTACCACCACGATATCACCAAGTTCATCCATGTTCCGGGTAAACTCGATTATATTTTGCAATTTGCATCGCCAGCAAGCCCTATTGATTACCTGCAAATGCCTATCCAAACCCTGAAAGTAGGTGCTTTGGGTACGCACAATTGCCTGGGTCTGGCCAAAGAAAAAGGTGCCCGTATTCTGGTAGCCTCTACTTCTGAAGTATATGGCGATCCATTGGTGCACCCACAACCGGAAGAATACTGGGGCAATGTGAATCCCGTAGGCCCGCGTGGTGTGTACGATGAAGCCAAGCGTTATCTGGAAGCTATTACCATGGCTTACCACAATTACCATGGCGTAGAAACGCGCATCGTTCGTATTTTTAATACTTACGGTACGCGTATGCGGGTTAATGACGGTCGCGTTTTACCGGCGTTTTTCAGCCAGGCTATCCGTGGAGAAGGACTTACAGTATTTGGAGATGGCTCGCAAACCCGTTCTTTCTGCTATGTGGATGATCTGGTCGAAGGTATTCACCGCCTGCTGTTGAGCGATTATCACCTGCCCATGAATATCGGCAATCCTTCGGAAATCACCATGATGCAGTTTGCACATGAAATTCTCGATTTAGTGAAAAATCCAAAAGCATTCATCGATTACCGCCCCCTTCCACAAGACGACCCTAAACAAAGACAGCCAGATATCACCAAAGCGCGCAGTATCCTGGGTTGGGAACCTAAATACGATCGCGCACAAGGGCTCCAGCTTACTTACGATTATTTTAAAAAAGTTGTACAATAATCATGGTCATTACACCAAAAGTTCGAGGTTTCATTTGTCTCACAGCACATCCGGAAGGGTGTGCCAAAAATGTAGACAATCAAATCAATTATATTAAATCAAAAGGCGCTATCAACGGCCCGAAAAAAGTATTGGTCATTGGAGCCTCCACCGGCTTCGGCCTTGCCTCCCGAATCACCAGTGCTTTTGGATCTGGAGCGGCTACTGTAGGCATTTTTTTCGAAAAACCCTCCGAAGAAGGCAAAACAGGTTCACCTGGTTGGTACAATACTGCCGCCTTTGAACAAAAGGCCCATGCTGCTGGTTTATACGCTAAAAGTATTAACGGTGACGCTTTTTCCGATGAAATCAAGGAAAAAACCATCAACCTGATTAAGGCGGATCTGGGCCAAATTGACTTGGTCATTTACAGCCTGGCATCCCCACGTCGCGTACATCCCAAAACAGGGGTTACCCACATGTCGGTGTTAAAACCTATTGGAAAAACATTCACCAGCAAAACAGTGAATTTTCATACAGGTGTGGTTTCTGATATTACGATTGAACCCTGCACGCAAGAGGATATAGACAATACTGTCGCAGTGATGGGTGGCGAGGATTGGGAAATGTGGATAGATGCTCTGAAAGCGGAAAATTTATTGGCCGAGGGCGCTTCGACTGTTGCATTTTCCTATATCGGACCAGCAGTAACGGAACCGGTCTACCGGAAAGGAACAATCGGCTGTGCGAAAGACCATTTGGAAAAAACGGCTTTTACCATCACCGATAAATTAAAAGAAATCAATGGTACCGCTTACGTATCTGTCAATAAAGCACTCGTAACGCAGGCAAGTTCTGCTATTCCAGTTATTCCATTATACATATCTTTGTTGTACAAAGTGATGAAAGCGGAACATTGTCACGAAGGTTGCATTGAGCAGATCCAGCGGTTATTTCAGGACCGCATGTACAGCGGTCATCCAGTACCTACGGATCTACAGGGCCGGATCCGTATTGATGACTGGGAAATGCGCGATAATATTCAGCAGGTAGTAGCTGGTTTATGGGAACAGGCCACCACAGAGCGCCTCCCTGAAATCGGCGACCTGGAGGGTTATAAAAACGATTTTTTTAACCTGTTTGGATTTGAAGTAAAAGGAATTGATTATGAGGCAGATGTAAATGAATTTGTACAAATACCCGGATTAGTATAAGGATTGGTTGCGGTGGGAGTGCACGTGCATTCCCACTGCAACCAGTCAAAAGTATTATACAACCCAGATTAGTATTTCGGGATCATTAACATAGGTTTTTTAAAGCAATACTGATACACATGATGAAACAAAAGCAGATCGTTATTTTTTGCCTGGCGTTACTTCCGCTGGCAGTGGTTGCCCAAAATAATAACGGGCAATCGTTGGATCAGATTTTTAACCAGATGCAGCGGGAAATGCAGAAAGGTATACCTGGCAAAGCCGACACTATCAGGCTGTCGCCCGGGAAAAATGAATTTTACCGGATCAGTCCTGACTCATCCTCGTATTTTTATTTTAAAATGGATACGAGTTTTAGCCAGAGTGTAATGCCCCGTTTTTTTCATTTCGATCCTTTTGGTGATTCCGGCCAGGATCCCAAGGGTAGTCTTGGCGGGTTTGACCAGTTATTTAAACAGATGGAAGACCTGCAACGCCAGATGTTTGGCATGCCACCTTCCGGAATTACCCAGGAACCTGAACCCAACGACGGCTTATTGCCGGAAGAACGCATCCGGCTGCGGGAAGAACAGGAAAAATCGGGCGTAGCACCAGCCGCTCCCAAACCACCCGCAAAGCCTAAAATAAAAACGACACGTATTTAATTGATCATTCCGCCTCGCAACCATTATCTTTGCAGGCCGTTTAAAACGATATTATCGTGTTACAATCCTTTTGATAATGCAGACAAACGAACAACGCGACGTTATTATTTACAGAATCCGGGAAAAAGGACTGGAGGTATTTTTAGTAAATCCTTCCACGACTGACGATGGCTCCTGTGAAACTTCTCAAATGCCTTCTGCGCAAATCAGTGCACAACTGATGGCCGCGGGCGGTATTGAGCTTGACGCGTTTACTTGCGAGAATGGCAATGAACGAAAAGCCATTGCTATTGAAGCCGATTGGCATGATATCCCTTCGCTTCGCGCTTTGATGTATGAAGACTATCGCGTTGCGAAGGAAAAAGCTAAACAGCATATTCGCAACTTAGTCCCTGACATGGACAAAGGAGCTTACGTGGTGGTAAAAGATGCATTCAAACGGGTAATGCCGGAACAATATGCCTTTTTAAAAGAACTTAAAGATATCATTACAGAAAAAAACCAAACCAAATACCTCTGATAAATGATCGTTTGATAGATATTAACGCCCCGCAACACACTTCACAGTGTTTCGGGGCGTTACTTTTGCATCCCTTTATTGTCTCTATCCATCAAAAATTATTCACTATGCAAAAACTACTTACTGCATTATTGTTCATATCGCCTTTTTTGCTTTTTGGACAAACAACTAAAAAACCTGCGCCAACCAAACAGGCAATGGTAAAAGAAGTGCGCTTCATTTGCAATATCATCGATGCCCCCAGCCCAACTGATAGCCTCATTTTGTATGAATATGCAGGATACGGCGGAAGACCACTTCAAAAAATACTGAAAGGCGACAACGGGACTTATACGTTTGTAGTGCCTGGCAGTGAATCCAAGTTCTACGGCGTTGGATTTAACGAAAATGCTATGGCACGTGTTTTACTGGGCGAAGAAGCAGAAGTGAAACTTTGGGCTAATGCCGCATTTATGGACCGCGCACGCACGCTGGGCTCTGCCGAAAATGCCGCGCTGGAACAGATGGTCAAAAGAATGACTTTTTACCAAACTAATTCATGGGGCGATCCGGTACTGAAACAAGCACGAACTGCATACGTCGATTCTTTGAAAAATGCAGGTTCGAAACTTTGGCGCTCGGCCAATTTGTTAATGCCGCCATATTACAAGGGCACAGAACCATCTAAAGAGACTGAATATTACGGCCTTAACTGGTTTAACCATATTGATTTTGCAAAAGATCGTTCGTACGACAACCTCCCTGATATATTCTTCGCTTTCACTGCCTATGCGAGTCGCATAGGAGGCCTCACTACTGAAGCCAATGCACAGGCATGGTCGGAAGCACAACTAAAGCGCATTCCTGAAACCTCGCCCGCTTATCGCCTTGCATTAGGCGGATTGATCAAAGGATTCCAGCAACGCCAGTTGGGACCATTGACAATGACATTTCTCCAGAAATACATTAATCAATATAAAGCAGCAGATAACGGTGAAATCGAGGGATTGAGACTTGAATTGGAAAAATCAAGTACTACTACTCCCGGCATGAGAGCACCCGATCTGACTGGCATGACACCCGACAGCAGCACTTATGCTTTATCTAAAATGAAAGGAAAAATCGTGTTGGTTGATTTCTGGGCCAGTTGGTGTGGCCCATGTCGAAAAGAAAACCCAAAAGTGCGCGAACTATACGCCAAATATAAAGACCAGGGCTTCGACATTTTGGGGGTAAGTCTCGATCGTGATATCACTGCATGGAAGCGGGCTATCAACGATGACCAGCTGGTATGGCACCATATCAGCGACCTGAAAGGCTGGCAAAGCGGTCATGCTGCCCTCTACTCCGTATCGTCTATTCCGCAAACAGTATTGCTTGATCGCGAAGGGAAAATTATTGTTCGCAATTTACGCGGCGACGCGCTGGCGGCTAAACTGTTCGAGATTTTTGGTAATTAGACCCACACAGCCTGGTATCGATTAATTAATAAGGGGCATTCCGAATCTGTCGGAATGCCCCTTATCAATTAACGTGAGCTCGGAGATAATTTATTTGATATTCAATGTATTAGATGAACAATAATAACCATTTTCTACATTTTCCATAGAGGAATATCGAACACCGAATATCGAACGCCGAAGTAACATAGCATATACCTATAATTGACAAAAATCAAGTAAAAACCTGAATTAGTTTCCTTTTAGACCTACGCTACTTCGGCGTTCGATATTCGGTGTTTGGTGTTCCTCTAAGGAAAAAGAGAATACACATTTGTTCAATAACAAGTAATTATCTCCGATCTCACGTTAATTAATATTTGTGCTCCTCTCACCCCTCACCCCTGAAATATAGCTTCTTACCGCACTAAAGCTCACTGTTTGATCAGTGAAATACTGCTGTGCGGCGGTGATTTCGGTATCTGTGGCACCTAAGTGATGAAGTATATTGGTCAGGTGCATTTTCATGTGGCCACGCTGGATGCCTGTGGTAACCAGCGAACGCACTGCTGCGAAGTTCTGTGCCAAACCAGTGGCAGCCACAATCATCATCAATTCCCGGGCTGTGGGATTGCCGAGAATTTCCAGCGACCGCTTTGCGAGGGGATGCAGGCTTGTTAAACCGCCCACCGTACCTATTGCCAGCGGCAATTCCAGTTCGAAACGAAAAATGCCATTGATTACGTAAGCCCGGCTCAGGCTCCGGTAATGTCCGTCGCGACAGGCATAAGTGTGTCCGCTTGCTTCCACAGCCCTGAAATCATTGCCGGTAGCCATAATAACTGCGTCGATTCCATTAAAAATACCTTTATTATGGGTAGTTGCCCTATACGGATCAATACAGGCAATACGGACAGCCGTACAAATCCGGTCAACAGCTTCCGGTCCTGGCAATCCTGCATGCCGGGCAAGATCTTCCAATTCATCCACGGGACATTCCACCCATGCCCGTACGACACAATCAGGAGTATAATTCGATAAAATACACATGACCACTTCCACATCGCGATCGGCATCTGACAGTTCAGAGCGGGTATCGAAAAAATATTCAAGGGTATTGCCAAAACGCTCGAGAACGGAATTAATAAAATTGGCCCCCATGCTGTCACAAGTCTCAAATGAAGCCCTAATCTGGTAATAATTCGGTTCTTGAGCCGTAAAATTCAGTAATTGAATATCTGTAATACCACCGCCGCGAGCCCGCATATTCCCGGTAAGATCGCCGCTGCTGTCCAGTAAAGCGGCTTTGATATCAGGAAAAAGGGCTTGTATGACGGCGGGATCACCTCCCCATCGAAAATGGACCTGGCCCAGTTTAACTGTTCCAATCACCTCGGCATGAAAACCGCCTTTATCCAGCCAGAATTTTGCGGCACTGGAAGCCGCTGCCACTACGCTGCTTTCTTCAATCACCATTGGAACGGCATATACTTTGCCGTTCACTTTTACATTCGGTGCAATACTGAACGGCAATGGATAATTGGTCAGGGCATTTTCGGTAAAGCCATCTAACACCTTTTGTTGCGCAGGATCGGGGTGAAGCCAGGAATTGAGATGATCGACCATTTCAACGGAATAGACGGCAAAAGTTTCGGCGACCCACTGAATTTTTTGTTGTTTGCTTAATTTTGAGAAACCGTTAATGGTTTTGTTCATACGAAGTCTTTTTATTAGGATTGTTGCAGTGGCAAGAAATCTCTATAGAATACTGTGCGTG
>JBILHQ010000144.1:0-16403 GCA_044350415.1 Saprospiraceae bacterium
CCTGCTCCGATGTGTTTAACAGTGTGAAGGGCCGGAAAGATTTTGCCCTCTCGGTCAAATCCCTCAACGCGTATCTCGGCGCTGATGGCATTGATCTCGATTGGGAATACCCCACTATTCCTGGGTATCCTGAGCACACCTACAGATCCGAAGACAAGGCTAATTTTACGGCCTTATTGACCGAATTACGCAGTATATTAGGCAAAGATCAAATAATTTCCTTTGCCGCAGGCGGTTTTGATCAATATATTGACGAATCGGTAGATTGGGATGCTGTAATGAAAGTGGTAGATTTTGTCAACCTGATGACCTACGACCTGGTGAGTGGCTATGCCACAACAACCGGCCACCATACTGCCCTTTATTCCACAAAGGAACAAAAACAGTCCACTGACAATACCGTCCAAAAACTTCTGCGCAAAGGTATTGAGCCTCATCAACTGATTATCGGCGCGGCGTTTTATGCGCGCACCTGGGAGCATGTCCCCAATGTCAATAAAGGACTTTACCAGCCGGGTAAATTCAAAAGTTTTATCTCTTTTAAAAGCTTTCCCAAAAATCTCCCTGGCGTATTGTCTGACAGCAAAGCCAACAAAAGTAAAACCGGCTTCGTACAATACTGGGATAAACACGCCAAAGCACCGTATGCTTACAATGAAGATCAGCAAATCTATGCCACTTATGACAACAAGCGCTCGATAAAAGCAAAAACAAAGTACCTGACAAAACACGATCTCGGCGGTATCATGTTCTGGGAACTTTCCTCGGATACTTATACCGATGGCCTGTTAGATACCATTCACCAAACCCTTCATCCATAATGCATAAAATCATACTTTCCGGTCTGTTGCTTGTTTCGATTTGGACTGTCTCCAATGGTCAAACCACTACCGCCAGCTTCGATCCGGTGGAGTTGGTAAACCCGCTCATGGGTACGCAATCTTTGTATAGCCTTTCCAATGGCAATACTTATCCGGCAATCGCGCGGCCCTGGGGGATGAATTTTTGGACACCCCAGACCGGCAAAATGGGTGACGGCTGGGCCTACACCTATACCGCCGAAAAAATAAGAGGTTTTAAACAAACCCACCAACCTTCCCCCTGGATGAATGATTACGGGCAGTTTTCGATTATGCCAGTGACCGGAAAAATGGTTTTTCGGGAAGACGATCGGGCAAGTTGGTTCTCACACAAGTCCGAAATCGTCAAACCGTATTATTATAGTGGGTATTTAGCCGATATGGATGTTACTGCTGAATTGACAGCGACAGACCGGGCGGCTCAGTTTCAATTTACTTTCCCAAAAACCGACAATGCTTTTATTGTTGTGGATGCTTTTGATAAGGGTTCTTATATCAAAATTATACCACAGGAAAATAAAATCGTTGGCTATACCACCCGTAACAGCGGTGGCGTACCTGATAATTTTAAAAACTATTTTGTTATTCGTTTTGATCAACCATTTGCAGTCGCTTATACATGGCACGATAGTATACTCGTAAAAGAACAATTGGAGATGCTCGCTGATCATGCGGGTGCCATTGTGGGTTTTAAAACACAAAAAGGAGAAAAAATCGGAGTGAAAGTGGCCTCTTCTTTCATCAGCCCGGAACAGGCAGAACGGAACCTGAAAAACGAAATAGGCACCGATAATTTTGCCCAAACCCTTGTCCAGTCCAAAAAATCCTGGAATGATGTGCTGGGAAAAGTACAAGCCGAGGGCGGTTCCAGCGACCAGTTAAAGACTTTTTATTCCTGTTTGTACCGGGCAGTTTGTTTTCCTCAAAAACATTATGAAATGGATGCAGGAGGCAAAGTTGTCCATTACAGTCCTTATAATGGTCAGGTTTTGCCGGGTTATATGTATGCAGGCACTGGTTTTTGGGATACTTTCCGGGCCTTGTACCCTTTGTTAAATTTCCTGTATCCTTCTGTCAATCAAGAAATGCAGGAGGGGCTGATCAACGATTACAAAGAAGGGGGATTTCTGCCGGAATGGTCGAGCCCGGGTTTTCGGAATGTAATGGTGGGCAATAATTCTGCCTCCGTTGTGGCCGATGCCTACCTGAAAGGCTTGCGGGGGTACGATATTAATACCCTTTATGAAGCGCTTGTGCATGGAGCCAATAATGAAGGGCCAATGGATGCAGTTGGTCGTCGCGGCGTAAAGTATTACAATGAGTTGGGTTATGTGCCATACAATGTCAATATCAATGAAAATGCAGCGCGCACACTGGAATATGCGTACGATGATTTTACCATTTTCCAATTGGCCAAAGCCCTCCATCGCCCGCAGGAAGAAATTACTTTGTACGAAAAGCGTTCCCAAAATTACAAAAACCTGTTTGATCCGTCGACCAATTTGATGCGCGGCAAAAACAGTGACGGTACTTTTCAATCGCCCTTCAATCCCTTCAAATGGGGCGATGCGTTTACCGAAGGCAATACCTGGCATTATAGCTGGAGCGTATTCCACGATGTGCAGGGTTTGATCGGTCTCATGGGCGGCGAAAAGACATTCACCGCCATGCTCGATTCTGTTTTTCAGATGCCGCCTGTCTTTGACGATAGTTATTACGGCTTCCCCATTCACGAAATCCGGGAAATGCAAATCATGAACATGGGGCAGTATGCACATGGCAACCAGCCGATTCAACACATGATTTACCTGTACAATTACGCAGGCCAGCCCTGGAAATCCCAATATTGGGCCCGGGAGGTCATGAATAAATTGTACAATCCCAATCCCGACGGCTATTGCGGAGATGAAGACAACGGACAGACCTCAGCCTGGTATATTTTTTCGGCTATGGGTTTTTATCCGGTTTGTCCGGGTACTGATCAGTATGTATTGGGCGCGCCTTTGTTTCCCAAAATGACGGTTTCTTTAGAAAATGGCAGCAAATTAGTTATTAATGCGCCAGCGAACAGCGCCGAAAATATCTATGTCAACGCTTTAACCTGGAATAAAAAAGGCGTTGAAAAGAATTACCTGAGCCATTTTGATTTGCAAAAAGGGGGCAGTCTGGACTTCACTATGAGTCGCCTGCCCAATAAAAAACGGGGAACAGCAGCAGGCAATTACCCCTATTCTTATTCATCGTACCTAAAAAAATAATCGCATGCTGACGCGAAAAGAGTTCATCGATAGATTGAGTTTAGTAGGAGCCGGGCTGTTGCTAAAACGGCCTGGTTCATTTGCCCGTTCCCTCAATGGTTTTGAGAGTAAACGGCCGCCACTTGCCAAAAGAAATTTTACCAGCAAAGCGGTGGAAGCGGCGATCAGCAAAATAAAAAAGCAAATCGTTGATCCTGAATTGGCGTGGCTGTTTGAAAACTGCTATCCCAATACTTTGGATACGACCGTCGAGTTTGAAAAAATAAATGGTCAGGCCGATACCTACGTCATTACCGGCGATATTGATGCGATGTGGTTGCGCGACAGCACAGCACAGGTAACGCCCTATCTCTCAATGATTAATGAAGATGAAGCATTGAAAGAATTGATCGCGGGCGTTATTAACCGTCAGAAAAAGTGCATTTTACTCGACCCTTATGCCAACGCATTTTATAAAGATGTCAATAAAGTAAGTGAGTGGAAAAGTGACCTGACCGACATGAAACCCGGTATTCACGAACGAAAATGGGAAATTGACTCCCTGTGTTATCCGATCCGGCTGGCCTTCCAATACTGGACTATTTCAGGTGACACCAGTGTTTTTGATACCGATTGGGTAAAAAGTATAGAACTAACACTGCAAACTTTCAAGGCACAACAGCGCAAAGACGGGGATGGTCCCTATAATTTTCAGCGCAATACTTTTTGGGCTACTGATGGCGTACCCCTGAGTGGTTATGGATATCCAGTAAAACCGGTGGGCCTGATTTGTTCCGTCTTTCGCCCCAGTGACGATGCGACCATTTACCCATTCCTGGTGCCTTCCAATTTCTTTGCGGTGGTTTCCTTGCGGCAGGCAGCGGAGATGTTGACTGCCATTTTCAAAAACATACAATTGGCCGGTCAATGTACTGCATTGGCGCTGGAAGTGGAAAATGCGTTGAAAAAACATGCGATAGTGAAACATCCGGAATATGGAAAAATATACGCTTATGAGGTCAACGGATATGGGAGTTATAACCTGATGGACGATGCCAATGTGCCCAGTCTTCTTTCATTGCCCTATCTCGGAGCGGTGAAATCCAATGACCGCATTTATAAAAATACAAGAAAATACCTGTTGTCGGAGAATAACCCATTTTTCTTTAAAGGAAAGGCCGCAGAAGGTATCGGAGGCCCTCATGCCGGTATGCACATGATCTGGCCATTGAGCATTATCATGCGTGGTCTCACCGCAGACAATGCAGAAGAAGTGAAGCTTTGCCTGAAAATGCTACAATCCTCGCATGGAAATACAGGTTTTATGCACGAAGCATTTCACAAAGATGATGCAGCAAAGTTCACCCGGAAGTGGTTTGCATGGGCCAATACCCTGTTCGGAGAATTGGTTGTACATGTCCATTCTTTATACCCCCGATTATTGACGGATGCCTAATATTTTACTCAAAGATATTGCTTTAGAAGCAGGGGTATCGGTGACTACTGTCTCTTTTGTGCTGAACGGGAAAGCAAAAGAGAAACGAATCAGTGCTGATATCATCCAAAAAGTGGAACAGTTGATTGAAGTGCGCAATTTTAAACCTAATGCTTTTGCCAAAGGTCTGCGTACCGGAAAAACTACCACTATTGCTTTGATTGTGGAGGATATTGGTAATTTCTTTTTTGGAAATGTAGCCAAAACGATTGAACTCGTTGCCTATAAAAAAGGGTATAAAGTGTTTTTTGCCAGCACCGACAATGACGATAACAAGGCGAATGAACTCCTGGCGATCATGAAAAACCAACGGGTGGACGGGCTGATCATTATTCCAACAGCTGGTATGAAGCAGTCGATTGTGCAGTTAATGCAAAAAAAAATACCGTTTGTGCTTTTTGATCGCTATTTCCCCGATATTGATACGAATTATGTGGTATTGGACAATTACCAGGGAGCGTATGACCTCACTCAAAACATCATTGAAAAAGGATACCGAAAGATTGGTTTCGTCACTATTCAAAGTAATATGACGCAAATGGTCGAACGGAAAGTGGGATATCAAAAATGCCTGCTGGATAATGGAATTCCTTTCGATGAAATGCGGATGATAGAATTCTTTTTCTCTGCAGAGGCACAAATCGACATGGCTGATCTGACGCGGTTTTTTAAATCTGCTGATCTGGATGCTGTTTTTTTTGCCACCAATTACCTCGGAATTTGTGGATTAGAGTGTATGCAAAATCTCGATATTGCTATCCCGGAAAATATGGGCGTGGCCAGCTTTGATGACCACGATTTATTCAGGCTTTACAGCCCATCAATTAGTGTGGTCGCTCAACCTGTCGAAGATTTAGCCAATAAAGCAATCGACTTGCTGCTATTACTTTTATCAGCACCGCAAACGGAAGAAAAAAGACAGATAAGAGTGCCCGCGCAATTGTTAATACGAAAGTCACTATAAGTTAAATTAAAATATATGAACAATTGTTTTTAATCTATATAAAGACATGAATTTATGTGTTGTTGCACGGGCGTACAGCGAACATGGATTTTGTGTGTGCGCGCAAACAGTATATAAAAAATATTTGTGTGCGCGCACACAAAGAATAATACTTTTGTTTTACATTTACCATTATTTTCTTCATCAAGAGTTTTGTATTTCACTACCTATAATTTTTTAATTTATTAAATCCATTTTATTATGCGACACTATTTACTCATGTTGATGGGGATTTTGTGTATTAACACAATGCTGCTATCACAAACCCGGCAACTCTCTGGAGTTGTGAAGGATGCCGACGGTGAGTTTGTTTTTGCCACTTTAAAAGTGCAAAACGGCTCCGGTGCGACCAATTCGGATGTTAATGGTAATTTCAGTATGAAGGTACCAACTGCCAGTTTCGTGCTGGAGGTAGTTGCCACCGGTTACCAAACCCAGACAATTAATGTGGGCGAACGGGACCAGAACATTACTATTACCATGGTAGCTTCTGATGACCAACTTTCGGAGGTTGTGGTTACGGCTTTGGGTATCCAAAAGGAAAAGAAAGCCTTAGGATACTCCTTGACAGAGGTGAAGGGAGAAGACCTTACCCAGGCCCGGACCAACAATGTAATCAATAATCTGGCTGGCCGTGTAGCGGGTCTTAATGTGGTGAGTACTGCCACCGGATCAGCAGGTTCTTCCCGGGTGATATTGAGGGGTAATACTTCCATTTCTGACAACAATCAGCCGCTTTATGTGGTGGATGGTATTCCGATTGACAATTCCAACCGCGGTTCGGCGGGCGAATGGGGTGGCCGCGATGCCGGTGATGGTATCCAAATGCTCAACCCGGACGAAATCGAATCGATTTCTGTATTGAAGGGTGGAAATGCTGCTGCATTGTATGGTGCACGGGCTTCCAACGGTGTAATTCTCGTTACCACCAAAAAAGGATCAAAGCGCAAAGGTGTTGGTATTGAAATCAACAGCAACTTCGCCACAGAAACAGCTATGGATTTTACTGACTGGCAATATGATTACGGCCACGGTACACAAGGTGCCAAACCGACAGATGTCGCTGGTGTTGCGGGTATTCCAATGAACAGCTGGGGCGCGAAGTTAGATGGCAGTTCTGTTATTCAGTTTGATGGCGTTTCAAGGCCTTATTCGGCACAAAAAAACAACATTAAGAACTTTTATGACCGTGGAACCAACCTCAATAATTCGGTTTCCTTGTATGGTGGTTCGGACAAAATGACGTACAATTTCACCATGTCTGACCTGAACAACCAGAGTATTCTTCCGGGTTCAACCCTGCGCAGAAATAACTTCGGGATGAATATTGGCGTAAATCCTGTCGATAAATTGTCGGTCAATGTCAGCGCGAGGTATATTGCTGAAAGGGTGAAAAACAGGCCCCGCCTGTCGGACTCTCCCGGTAATGCCAATTTTACCATTGGTCTGATGCCGACCAGTTGGGATGAGCAATCTTTCCAGGATGGAAAAACCACAGACTTAGGTGGTGAGAGGGCTTTCAGTAACAACCCTTATGTGACCAATCCTTACTGGGCCATTGAAAATTTCCAACAAAAGGATTCCAGAGACCGCCTTATTGGTGCGGTTGAAGCACGGTACGATTTCACCAGCTGGTTATACCTGCGCGGTCGTATCGGTACTGATCAGTACACCCGTGCCAATTTCGAAGTAACACCCACTGGTACTGCGTACGCTCCGGGAGGTCAGATCGACGATCAAACCAACAACCGCTTCAGCGAAAGAAATGCAGAATGGATTCTTGGCGTGAAAAAAGATGTCACGTCTAAAATTGGCCTGGATGTATTTGTGGGCGGTAATGCGATGACGCAGAAAGATGAATCTGTAGGATACAGCGGCAGCAACTTTTTTGTTCCGGGGTTCTACAACATCAATAACTTGCAGAACAAAAACACGTCTTACGGTTACAGAGAGAAAAGGATTAACTCCTTTTTTGGATCAGGTGAGATTGCTTACAACCGCTTTTTGTACCTGACCGTTACTGCCAGAAATGACTGGTATTCAACACTTTCTCCAGATAACAGGTCTATCCTGTACCCTTCTGTAGCAGGTAGTGCTGTTTTGTCGGAAGTAATCAATATGCCTAAAGCAATTACGTTCTTTAAAGTGCGTGCAGCATGGTCGAAAGTAGGTGGAGACCGCAGCCCTTACGGCCTGACACTTCCTTACCGCCTGAGCAGCAACACTTATGATGGTTTACCAGTAGGCGAGATCGGCACCAACACTATCCCTAACCAGGACCTCCTCCCTTACCAGGTAACTTCTTCAGAGTTTGGTTTGGATGGCCGTTTCTTCAACAACCGCGTGGGACTTGATCTTACGATTTATTCAAGAGCGACAACCAATGACATCATCAGCAGTCAGATTTCGCAAACCAGCGGTTTTGGCAGCGTATTGATCAACGTAGGTGAAGTAAGCAACAAAGGCGTTGAATTACTCCTGAATCTTACACCAGTTAAATCTAAATCATTGACCTGGGATTTGTCGTTCAACATGGGGTACAACAAAAGCGTAGTGAATAAAATTTCTGATCAGTTAACCACTTCCCGGGTAGCCAATGCGCGTTCATTGACGGCATTTGTGGACCACAATGTTGGCGAAGCGTTCGGACAGGTAATGGGTTTTGACTACAAAAGAAATGCAAATGGCGATCTGCTCTTGAAAGACGGTCTGCCACAACGCGGCGATTTGAAAGCCTATGGAACGGGTGTTTCCCCACTTACACTTGGCTTGAACAATGATTTCCGCATTGGCCGATTGAATATTGGATTCCTGATTGATGGTCGTTTTGGCGGTCACATGTACTCTGGTACCAATGATTTTGGTACATACAGGGGCAAAACACAAAGGACATTGGAAGGCCGCGAAGGTGGTTTGGTCGTGGACGGTGTTGATGAAGCAAGTGGTTTGAAAAATGACGTTAATGTCAGTGCACAATCCTATAACCAATCTATCGGTCTCAATATCTCTTCTGAATTTATTTATAAATCAGATTTTATCAAATTGCGCCAGGTAATCATTGGTTACAGCTTGCCTTCCAGTGTGTTGGGTAAAAGCGGATTCAAAGGAATTAATATCTCTTTGGTAGCCCGTAACCTCGCTGTTCTGAAGAAGTATGTGCCAAACATTGATCCTGAATCCACCTACAATTCCACTAACGGACAAGGATTAGAGTGGTATGGATTCCCACCTGTTCGTTCTATGGGTGTGAACGTTAATTTGAAATTCTAAATATTTAAAAGAACTAAAAAAAATATTAATATGCGTACGATCATTAAATGTCTCTCCGTCGCGGGAATGCTCGTTTTAGGCAGCTGCACCAAAGACTTTGATACAGTCAATATAGACCCGACATCTGTCTCTGATCTTTCAGCAGATGCCCTGTTCACGCAGGTAACTTTGGCCACTTCCGGTGGCGAATACGAAGCCTGGCGGAACAATCTCATTTACAATACACAGTTCATTCAGCAATTTGCTTCGCTCAACTGGGCACAAGGCGACAAATATGAGTACAACGAAGGGTACAATTCTGCACTTTGGGATGCTTATTATGGCAATGCCATCAAAAGTCTCGTGAACCTGATTGAAAAAACCAAAGACACGCCGGAAAATATCAATTACAACAGTGCTGCCCGGATTCTGAAGGTGGTTGCATTCCTTCGCCTCACCGATTCTTACGGTGACATTCCTTACTCACAGGCGGGAAAAGGATTTATCGACGGCACTTTTGCGCCGCAGTACGATGAGCAAAAAAGTATCCTGGCTGATATGATCAACGAACTGGAAGTGGCCGGACGGTCATTGGATGCTTCCAAACCATTCAAAGGCGACATCACTTCTTACAGCGGTGATGTAACACTTTGGAAAAAAGCAGCCAATTCTTTGATGTTGCGTGTTGCTATGCGGATGTCGAAAAAAGACCCGGGTGCAGCACAAGCTGGTGTTGCTAAAGCAGTTGCTGGCGGTGTTTTTGCCGACTACACAGAATCCTTCCGGGTAAAACATCTTGCAGGTCCGTATGTTAACCCAAACAGCAATGTATTGGGCTATTTCAACGGCGGCCGGTTAGAACTGTCCACCAATGGATTCAAGTTTTCTAAAACATTCATCGATCTGTTGGCAGGCGATCCCCGCCTCAAAATTCTGTCTGTAGTGCGTACGGGTGACGCTTCTACCGCTGTTATTGGCACAGAAGATGATTCTCCGGCTGTTCAGAAAGGATTGCCAAGTGGCTCAGATCCTGCCTCTATCAGCAATATTGCTTCTTATTCTCAGCTCCGCTCGTCTTTTGCAGATGCAGATGATCCCAATATCCTTGTTTCCCATGGACAAACCATGCTTTTGATGGCAGAAGCCAGAGAAAGAGGCTGGATCACCGGCGGAACGGCGGAAGAGTATTTCAGGACGGGCGTCGTTTCATCGATCAACCAGTTGAGCTTGTACAATCCTGCTGCCGGCGTTATTGACGCTGCTGCGGTTGCTGCATTTGGTGCCTCTGTTGCTTATCCTGCAGGTGGTTCGACAGACGAAAAGATGCAGGCGATTAATACACAATATTACATTGCCTCCTTCATAGACGGTTATGAGACACACGCCAACTGGCGTCGCTCTGGCTATCCGGTATTAACACCTGTGAATTTTGCAGGTAATTACACCGGCGGGTCTATTCCACGCCGTTTCCAGTACCCAGCCAGCGAAGCTGGTTTGAACAAAGAAAACCTGGCTGCTGCTGTCGGCAGATTGGGTTCTTCTGACAACTGGAATGGTCGTGTTTGGTGGGATGCGAATTGAGTGATACAGAAGTGACACGGGAATAAAATAGGGAAGGGTGGGTAGTGTTGGTTTTTTTAGAAAAACTAACACTACCCACCCTTCCCTATTTTATTTACAGGAAAAAAAGTATTTTCACGGCAATTCCACGACCGATTGCGCTATTGTTTCCCGATCCTTTTGGTGGTGCAAACTAATTTTTCGAAAGCCTAACTGCCACAGCCGGATGACCAGCAAGGTGAAAAACACCAATACTACAGTAATGATCAACGGATGCGTCCCCTCCGCTGCGGAATAAAACAGGGCAGCGTCATACAAGCCATGAAAAAGGATGGGTAGTGCCAGGCTTTTGAGCAGTATTTGCCGCCGCTCCCTGCCTTCATGGAATCGGGCCAAAGAAAAATAGTACCCCATCAATACCGCAAAAAAACCATGACCTGGAACGGCAAAAACACCCCTGATCAGCGCGACGCGTAAACCGCCATCAAATACGTACAGGATATTTTCTACCAATGCAAAACCCAGTGAAATAAATACTGCATAAAGGATACCGTCATAGTAGTGATCAAATGCCTTGTTTCTCCATATTATCCAGTAAAGAATAGTGAATTTGGCCAATTCTTCCGGTGCTGCAGCCACCACGAAAGCATCATACAGCGATTGCAGCAGGGGGCTCCTGATACTTCCGCTTGTCAGTACCATTACCAGAGGTATGTCTATGAAAAAAGCCAATACGACGGCCAAAAAGCCACCGAAGAAACATTTGGCCAGCAATATTGGTGGTTCTTTAATATGGTCTTTTTGGTAGGCCAGATAAAGAAAAATAATAACCGGCGTGATAGAGGCAAGGAGAAAAGTCACAGGCTAGTTTTTGATATCGTTGAAAGGATTTTGGCCTAAATATAAGGGGAGCTTTGAGAATTTACAATCTTAACCCTTCCACAGCATCTTTTCAAACAAGGACCACGCTTTACCACTTTTTAAAAACAAGGAATCGGAGGTTGCTTCACCATTGTGATATATCGTCGATGTAAAAGTACCATAAGTGCCATCGTTGCCCAGACAGCCCTGGAATACCGTTTTTCCGAGGAGTTGTACCGTGTCATTTTTCCAGGTGTACAGCCATTTGCAATTACCGCCGGCCTGACTGCTGTAATGCCGGGCCCTGTACTGTTGATGTTTTTTATCTATACTGAGATTAGGTAAATCAAGCGCAGGGTAGCGATAAAAGCTTTGTTGTTGGGGATGGTATAAAAAGACTACTGAAAAGCAGTTGCCATGGACGCCACCATCCTCTCCTTCAATCAGAATATCAGGATGTCCATCAAAGTTGAGGTCAGGATGTAGTATTTTATACCGGAAGGCACTTTCGATGGAATCACAAACACATGGCCTCCAGTTTTGTCCTGAAGAGTCGCTGATAAAAACACCAGCAAAACTTTCACCCAGCCCATTGGCGATGCATCCAACAAACCTGTTGCCGTATGGAAATTTTTCAGAAACTTCCTCGCCATTCAATTGTACAAAAAGGAGATTGTTGGCTGCGACATGGAAAATCGTGTCACCCTCCCAGGAATACCTGTCGCAGCTATGTTTGGGCTTTTCGGGTATAACAACCGATGGCTGTAAACGATTCAGAGCCGGGGCATTCTCCTGCTGGTTTTCACAGCCTGCGAAAAGACATAACAGCACTAAAAAACGGACTATCTTTAGCATAACCATTACTTTTACTTACAGCACCTTCCCCGCCACACTTCCAAACCCAACCCTTACGCCATCTTTCTCCGCCCAGCCCCGCATCACCACAGTATCGCCGTCCTTAATGAATACCCGTTCGGTGCCATCGGCCATTGTTACAGGTTTGGTGCCTTGCCAGGCCAATTCGAGCATGGAACCATAAGAACCGGGATCTTTGCCCGATATCGTGCCCGATGCCATCATATCACCCACGCGAATATTGCAGCCGTTGATGGTATGGTGGGCCAATTGCTGGTACATGTTCCAGTACATAAACTTGAAATTGGACCGGCACACGACAGTTTCGGTGCTGTTTTCGGGATGGATAGCCACTTCGAGGTGAATATCGTAGTTGTTGTCGCCCAATGATTGCAGGTAGGGGAGCACTGGCGGCTCCTGCACAGGACCGCTCACACGGAATGGTTCAAGCGCTTCTAAGGTGACGATCCAGGCCGACATGGACGAAGCGAAGTTTTTGCCGAGGAAGGGCCCCAATGGCACGTATTCCCAGGCCTGTATATCGCGTGCCGACCAGTCATTGAACAGCACCATGCCGAAGATATAATCGGGCGCCTGTTCGGTAGTGACCGGTTGCCCCATTGCAGTGTCTTTGCCAATAATAAAGGCCGTTTCCAGTTCAAAATCTAACCGGCCACTGGCCTGGTAAACGGGTACGTCGGCACCTTTGGGAAGCACCTGTCCGTGAGGACGGTGAATGGGCGTGCCACTCACCACAATCGACGAAGCACGGCCATGGTAACCGACCGGCAAATGGCGCCAGTTGGGCAGTAGTGCATTCGCCGGGTCGCGGAACATAATGCCCACATTGGTCGCATGTTCGATACTGGAATAGAAATCAGTGTAGTCTCCAATGTCAACCGGCAGGTGCATTTGGGCATTTTTTTGCGCCACCATTACATCAGGGTGTTGATGCAATAGTGAATCAGGACCACTTAGTAATTCCTGTACCCGCAATCTGACAGCACTCGTCACTGTTTTGCCACAACGAATAAAATCATTGAGCACTGGTTGCAGCAATACATGGTGATCGAAGGGAATGCCGTCGAATAAACCCAAAGTGGCTACTTCAAACAGGTCAACGATCTGGTCACCAAACGCAATGCCCGCGCATGGTGTATTGCCTTCAGTGGAAAAAATACCAAAGGGTAAGTTGTGGATAGTAAAGTCGTTGGACATAGTTTATTTTTTTATTAGTCAGCTAGTTCCAAGTCTGTAGCATGTACCGCAAGCAGGTCGGTATTTACTGTGGAATGATATGCTTGTGGTCAACTCTACGGACTTGGGACTAACCGACCTGGGACTAACTGACTAAATTTCTAATTCTTCTTCATCTTCAATTTTTCATAAATGTACGTCCCGATTTCCTGTCCATTTTTGAGGCCGGCAACATTGCCGGTGCGGTAGTGGATACCGCCGTACAGTCGACTCATGCCCACCTCATCGGCGGCTTCATTGAACGATTTAAAGGAGCGGGGAGGAATACCAAATTCCACTTCCGTACTGTCGGTGAAGGCAATATTATCGCCGAAGGTATGGGTTAGTGCAATAGCGGCAGCAGCCGATACGGTACTGTGGCCGCTGGTATGTTCCGGGAATGGCGGTGTTTGGATGAGCGGAACCCACTCGGGGTCAATATATTGATTGATATACGATTCCGGGCGAATCAGGTTCGTGCGGTACTTGGTGGTCCAGCACGAAATGAAACCGTCGGTCAATGAACAGGCTACGCGCACATAGGCTTCTGCTGATTTCATGATATCCGCTTTGGCATTGCGGCAGGCGGTGCTGGTGATGAGCATCCAGTGGCCTCCGGGGCTGATTTTTTTGCGACCAAAAGATAAGTGACCGCTAACTTCCAATGCAAAAGGATTATCATCCCAGTACCAGGCTGTGGCAGAGTCGCGGGTATTCAGGTGATTAACAATGGAGTACACCTCATAAGCCTGTTTGTAAAAAGGAGATCCTTTTTTGGAGCTAAACGCTACCGGCGGATCGCATTTGAATTGTGCTGCCGAATCAAGTACCCAGGGACGCATTTCGCTCCAATGCGGTTCAAGTGCATCGGCATACATGGGTGGAGTGGGGCGCCAGCGCGATGGATCTTTGGTGTCTATCGTAAATTTGGGTGCGCTGCGGATTTGTGCATAATTATCTTTTTTGGCCCAGGCGAGAATGTGTTTGGCTACTGCTTCGCCGTAAGCCATGGAGCGGTCGTATACTTCTGGCGGCATATTCATGGCTTTGAACTGGTCGAAAATATCTTCTTTTAATTCCTCCACCTGCCCTTCCGAAAAGACTAATGCCTTGCCCACGATGAGCATGGCATTGGTGCCAGCCAATGGATAGCAATATTCTTTACCTGCTTCCGGAGGTGGCGGAGGAGTCAACTCGTTGACTTGTCCGGCAAGCGATTGGTATTCCGGGAATCCGGGAATCATCGCCTCATAACCCGCGATGGTGGCATAAGTAAATATACGCGCAGCAATGGGCGGAGCAAAAATGTCGTAGCGGATGATGTCGATAATACGGCGAACGCCTGCGTGTAAAAATTCAGGGTTGTTGGCTTTTTTTTGATAATCCGTACTGTAAGGACCGCCATCGGATGCACCCGGTTTGCCAGGGTTTTGGCAGGCCATTACGGCCAGAAAAAGCATGACCAGCAATAAATAACGATGTTTAAGCATGTCTACTGTTTTAAGAATGTGTTTTTAAATTGAACTAAGATGCGCCTTGCGGCAGCATAGGGTGAAATACGCCCAGCAACCACCGCTGGTTCAAGCGCCATTAATTCTGATTGAATGAAAGGATGTTCGTAAAACAGCCGGCGTAACCCTGCGGCAAGGGCTTCATGTAGCCAAAAATGGGCCTGTTGGCGGCGATTTTGGGCCCAATAGCCGTTTTCAGTGGTGGTAGTATGGTATTCCAGAATAGTATTCCAGATTTTTTCAATGCCGGTATGTGTCGTGGCACTCGCTGTTAATACTTGCGGTGCCCATCCGCCAGGGTGGGGTGCCTGCAAATGTACGGCATTCCGGTAATGTGCCTGCGCCATTGCTGCCAATTTTTGGCGATCGCCATCGGCCTTATTGACCACCAGGATATCAGCCATTTCAACAATGCCGCGTTTTATTCCCTGCAATTCGTCACCTGCGCCAGGTAATAGCAATAACATAAATATATCACACATCCGGCGGGCTTCCATTTCAGATTGCCCAACGCCCACCGTTTCCACTAAAATTACTTCAAATCCAGCCGCCTCCGTGAGTAAAATCGTTTCGCGGGTCTTTTGGGCCACACCTCCCAGCGTACTGCCTGCCGGTGAGGGGCGAATAAATGCCCGTTCTGAAACCGATAACCGGTCCATACGGGTTTTATCGCCAAGGATACTGCCTTTGCTCAGGGCGCTCGAAGGGTCAATCGCCAGTACCGCTACTTTTTTGCCCTGTTCGGCAAGCCACAAGCCCAACGCCTCAATAAAAGTACTTTTACCAACGCCTGGCGAGCCTGTAATCGCAATCCTGATCGATCGGTTAATCCGCTCTTGCCCCAATTCTCCCAACCGCTCCAGCACCGCTTCTGCGATGTCAATATGCGCTTCGCGGGCACTTTCTACCAGCGTAATAGCCTGCCCCAAAACCACCCGGTCTCCCGCAATGATACCAGCCACATATTCATCAACAGAGAGTAGTTTACGTCGCATTTTTTACTATTCGGGCAAATGTAATAAGAAATATACATTAAAACGCCTTAAAAGTTGATTAAAATGAATTTTAACACTTTTGTAAGTAATTGAAAATCAAGTATTTGTATTTAAAATATTCTTAATATTTTTTTGGGGAATGTTAAACTTTGTTAAGTCCCCCCTTGCAGGCAGCTCAGCTATTGTGTAAAATGAAAAACATCCCGCTCTTTGTTAAAAATAAAGAAAAATTCACCTTCAATTATAATTAAGCAATGAAAAGGATTTATTTATTATATGCAGTTCCAGCGGTGCTTCTGGCACAATGCCGCACTTTACATGTTCAGGACTTTCACGCACAGCAGCGGGTGCCTGAACCACTTCCGCGGATGGGCTTATTGGTGCACCAGGAAAGTTTTGCCGCAGCATTTGACCGGGAGGCCTTTTCCAAAGGCTGGAATGGAAATGTTGCTGTTGCCGGATCGGCGGGCCCCGGCGATTATTTTGCGCTCAGCGATCTGCCACTGGAAGATGTATATGCGGTACTGGGAAATGAGGTCAA
>JBILHQ010000313.1:0-5339 GCA_044350415.1 Saprospiraceae bacterium
ATTATGTTTAGCGAATTCAAAGCTTTTCTCTTTCGTGGAGATGTCCTTGCTCTTGCAGTTGCCGTGATTATCGGTGGTGCATTCCAAAAAATTATTGACTCCCTTGTTGCAGATGTCATTACCCCAATCATTGGTATGATTGGTGGAAACCCTGATTTTTCCACATTAAAACTCGGCGGCAGTATTATGATTGGCAACTTTCTCAATGCTGTAATCAGCTTTGTAATTGTCGGTTTTGTACTGTTTATAGTTATAAAAGCAGCTGGGAAAAAGGCAGAGTAAGTCTCTTTTCTGGAAAATATTCAAAAAGGGAGGGATTTTGGCAACAAAATTTCTCCCTTTTTTTGAATATTTTTTCATTTTTTCTGCTGCTGCTCAATCACCTTATTCGGAATTATATTCTAAAAAAATTTAAAAAACGATATTTTGAACTGTCAAATTATGCGTATTATGTTTTTATAATGAGTGTTTTGATTTTTTGATTTCGAATTCGATGGTTAATTTTATATTTATTCTGTGTTAATGGTATTTTAATTGTGTATTCAAATTTTAATTTGGTTATTTCTTTGTTTGTATCTTTACGTGAAATTTTCAAACAAAGCAAAAAATTACCAATTATGGATTTGAAAAAACTTGTTGAAGCAATAGATGCTCAGGTGTTGAGCGGCGATATCGTTGGCGCATTCGAAGCATTTGCCGCTGACCAATGCATAACGTTCAGTTCAACTGACGACGTAACTCATTCCAAAAATCAAAAGAGCGAAGCTTTACGCTGGTTCTTTTCTAATGTGGCTGCCATCAATAATATTGAAAGACTGGCAATTGCTGTTATCGGCGATAACGAAACTCATTCCCAATTTAAATTTGATTTTACGAATAAACAAGGACAGTCTTTAATTTATAATGAAGTAATTCGCCGGGTTTGGGGCAATGGCAAATTGGTGGAGGAGCAATATCTTTTCGGCCAATCCATCGCACCAGCAAAAGCAAAGAAAGCACAAGCTGATATTGTCGATGTCTCTGCTACTGCCTCAGCTGCCAAAAAAGCAGCACCAGTTGCGAAACCTGCAGCAGCTCCCGCTCCAAAAAAGGCAGCACCGGTTCTGAAACCAGCAGCACCGGTTGCGGGAAAAGCAGCAAAAACAGAAAGTGGAAAAAAAATGGCCCCTAAGGCTAAGAAATAATCCCGGAGTGCGCTAAATAAAAAAGCGCTTCAGATGAGTTCTGAAGCGCTTTTTTTAGGCTCATTTGCGTAACACGTTGGAGAGTCTCCCAATATTTACCACTATAGCCAACCGAAAAAGGGCTCTTCTAAAGTCTGTTTGAGCGTTTTCAGGAATCTGGCAGCATCGGCACCATTGATGACGCGATGATCCCATCCAATCGTCATCGGCATCATGAGGCGAGGCTCAAAAACACCTTTTGTATCGTTCCATACCGCTTCCATTGTCGCTGCCGTAACACTCAGAATGGCAACCTGTGGCCAATTGACAATAGAAAGCATGTTGGTGCCACCAATACCACCAATATTAGAGATGGTAAAAGTGCCTCCATCAAGATCTTCCGGCTTGTTTTTGCCATCGCGGGTACGGCTGCTGATTTCGGTTAGATCCACAGATATCTGTGTAAGATTTTTCTGGTCTACATTCCGGATTACCGGTACAAGCAGTCCGCGTGGTGTATCCACAGCAATACCAACATTGTAGAATTTTTTGTAGATAACTTCATGTTTTTCAATATCATAACTGCTATTGAACTGCGGCATTTTTTTCAAAATATCAGCCACAACTTTCGTGATAATAGCCGTGGTAGTCAGGCTGCCACCTGCTGCCTTCACCTGATCTTTGTATTGCTGCCGCAGGTGCTCCAAATTGGTTATATCCGCTTTTTCGGAAATCCAGGCATGTGGGATCGCATTGAAAGCATAATGCATATTTTCCGCTGTCAGTATGCCGATTCTGCTTTGTGCCTGTCGTTCAACCTGGCCAAATTTCTCAAAATTGGGTAGTTGTTTATGAGTAACAGCCCCACCTCCTGTTACAGTTCCGCCGCCGCCCTTGTCAATTTTTTCTTTCACAAAGGCCACGACATCCTTGTAACTAATTCTTGAAGTGCCATCAGATGGACGGACATCAGCAATGTTAATCGCAAACTCTTTCGCACGTTTACGGGCGAGTGGGGAAACCCGGAGGTTGGAAACTGGTGAAGCTGATAGCGTGGATACTTGGGCCACCGGGGCCTGTTCTGCTTTTGGTGTCACTGTTGATACAGCTACAGGTGCAGCAACAATAGCCGGAGCGGCGGATACTGCCACACTGCTGGTGGCTAATCTTAATAATATTGCTCCTTCAGTTACATCATCTCCCTTTTTTACCAAAACTTCAGTTACGGTACCATCCACATCAAGGGGAATTTCTGCGTCAACTTTATCGGTACCGACAATAATTGCTACCTGGTCTTTTTTAACTTGATCACCTGCATTGACCAGAATTTCAGTCACTTTACCGGTAATACCATCGCCAAGTGATGGCAATTTAAATTCATAAGCGGCAGGTGCAGTAACCGGAGTTGTAATTGCGGGTGTTGGAGGTGTAACAGCTAAAGGCACCGCAGTTGGTGTTGCGACAGATACCTCCGTTTCCATTTTCAGGATCAGGCTGCCTTCATTTACATCATCCCCTTTTTTTACAGCAATTTCTGCGATGATACCATCTGCGTCTACAGGCATTTCTGCGTCCACTTTATCAGTGCCGACGATAATTACAATTTGTTCTTTGGTTACTTTATCACCAGGTTTTACGAGAATTTCAGTCACTTTCCCGGTTACGCCATCACCTAGGGAGGGCAGTTTATATTCGTGAAGCATCAGTTCAATCTATTTTTTTTACAGTGCCGCAAAGATGAGGCAACTTTGACGGATAACCAACGGATTGTTGGTTTGGTTGAAAAATTAATCGGCTCTTTCTTCCCACACCTGCACCAGGTGAATGATCGTTTCCGCTGCTTTTTCCATATCCTGGACCGATACCCACTCCTGTTTGGAGTGAAATGCATGTTCGCCGGCAAAAATATTGGGGCAGGGGAGGCCCATGAAGGAAAGTCGGGAACCGTCGGTGCCGCCACGAATCGAGCGTCGGATCGGCTGCGTAAATCCTGCACGGCGGAGTGCTTCCATCGCATTGTCCACTACTTGTGGGTGCCGTTTTAATACCTTGCCCATATTCCGGTATTGTTCATAAACTTGTAATTCAGCACGGGAATTGGGATATTCTTTCAGGACAGTATCCGTTATTTTTTGAAGCGTTTTGGCCAGTCGTTTCAGACCACCATCAGAAAAATCACGAATAATAAACTTAATCGTCGCTTTCTCAAGACCACCATCAATATGAACAGGATGAATAAATCCTTCTTTGCCTTCTGTATGTTCCGGTGCGAGTTTATTGGGCAGTTTAGCCAGGATTTTTCCGGCAATTTTCATAGCATGTTCCATTTTTCCTTTGGCAAAGCCCGGGTGCATGGATACACCATGGATGGTAAGCGTGGCCCCATCGGCACTGAAGGTTTCATCTTCTATACTGCCGGCAGTCTCTCCGTCAATGGTGTAACCGTATCGGGCACCTAATTTTTTCATATTCACTTTGTCAACCCCTCTTCCTATTTCTTCATCCGGCGTAAATAAAATACGGATTTTCCCATGTTTAATGCCCTTGTTCTGCAGGAGGATATTGGCGGCATCCATAATGGCGGCCACACCTGCTTTATTATCAGCACCTAATAAAGTCAGCCCTGAAGCCGTAACGACATCATTACCGATTTGGGCAGGTAAATCTTCATGATCCTTCATCCGGATAACGATGGATGGATCGTCGGGCATTATGATGTCTTTCCCTTGATATTTGCGATGAACAATGGGTTTTACATCTTTCCCGGAGCAATCAGGTGCTGTATCGACATGAGAGCAAAAACACAAAACAGGTACTTTCTTGTCGGTAGTAGCCGGGATAGTAGCATAAACATAGCCAAACTCATCGAGTTCAGCATCTGTGATGCCCATTGCGGTTAATTCAGCTACCAATATACGACTCAGGTCTTTTTGCTTTTCTGTACTGGGTTGAGTTGGGCTGGTGGAATCACTTTGGGTATCAATTTGAACGTAACGCAGAAAACGTTCGAGTGCGGAGTGTTGGAATGACATAGTTGCTTAAGTTGTTGATTCTAATCGGGCTGCAAGGTAAAGCATTGGCCGGACTTCCTGGAAATGCTCTCAAAAAAAGAACCCCGCCACTTTTGACAGGGGTACATACCCCAATCAAATTTTCTGTAAAAATTTTCTGTACGGTGGAACGTTGTTTTTTTAGTCGGTATGTGGGGAAATACAAAATCCCCTTGCAAGCCCAATAGACTGCAAGGGGATTTTACGCGGTATTGATAGTCAGAAGCGGGATATATAACTATTCTTTCACCGGCGGGAAAAGCGATTTTGCCTCCACAACGCGGTTTTCCCCATTTTGAAAAATGGCGTAATTGAAACCTGCCTGCATCGAAAATGCGCCGTGCCTTCCTTTTTTATCAATAGCAATAAAACCGATTTGGTTGGCCTTTGATTGTTCCGGATATTTCGCAGCGATGCGGCGCACCACCAATTCAACAGCCTTTTGCGGACTTTTCCCACGTCGGATTTCTTCGACTACTAAAAAGCTGCCTAAGGTGCGCAGTACCATTTCGCCAAGTCCTGTAGATGCCGCCGCGCCCACTTCATTATCAGCAAACATCCCTGCTCCAATAACCGGGCTGTCACCAACTCTGCCGCGCATTTTGAAGGCCAGGCCGCTGGTGGTACATGCGCCTGCAATACGTTGCTTACTGTCCATGGCTACTATTCCTATAGTATCGTGTCTTTCCCAGTTAACTTTAGGTTTGTATTCTCCTTTTTTCAGCCATTCTTTCCATGCGGCTTCTGCCACCGGGGTAAGCAGGTTTTCTTTAGGAAAACCATTTTCTAATGCAAAATCTAAAGCACCATCGCCAGCGAGCATGACATGGGGCGTTTTTTCCATTACCATCCGGGCTACACTGACCGGGTGCATGATATGTTGCAAAAAAGAAACCGAGCCAGCATTGCCGAATTCATCCATGATACAGGCATCCAGTGTTACGTTGCCGTCCCGATCGGGGAATCCACCGTAACCAACACTGGTGTCATTAGGATCTCCTTCCGGGACCCTGGCACCTGCTTCAACCGCATCTAAAGACCGGCCATCATTTTTTAAAATTTCCCAGGCTGCTGTGGTGGCTTTTCGATTGTCCCAGGTGGCAATGACAACAGGGCCTGCATTTTT
>JBILHQ010000141.1:0-16659 GCA_044350415.1 Saprospiraceae bacterium
CACTTGCATTTGGGGTATGGCGGTTTGTGAAGGCTCGATCGGATTATCGGAAACTCAATATTAAAGTGTCGGAATTGCAATTACGAGCTTTGCAGACACAGATCAATCCGCACTTTATTGGGAACAGTATCAATACGATTCACCAGTTTTTTTCACCACCCGACCGCATTGGACTTAGTCGGTACATTCAATTGTTCACGCAACTATTGCGTCGTACCATCGTCTTGTCGGAAGAACATTTTAATAGGTTCGAAGAAGAGTTTGCCTACGATCGCGACTATTTGGACATGATTAAAATAAGATTTAAAGACCAGTTCACGTACCAGATAATAGGTGAAAAAACGATTCCTCCAACCTTGCTGTTTCCATCCATGTTGTTGCAGCCTATTCTGGAAAATGCTACCATTCATGGACTTTCTCCGGAGGGCGATTCGCAGCTGCTCCTGGAGTTCTCTTATAATAATGATATTTTTTCCTGTACGGTAACAGACAATGGAATTGGCTACAATGCTTCTAAGGCCCGGGTTTCTCTTCAGAAATTAACAAGGAAATCAAAAGGGCTGGAGTTAGTTTCAAAAAAGGTGGAGGCTTTTAACCAATTGTATAACCTGGGATTGAAGATAATTGTCACAGATATGGCCGATGAAAACCCCGCTGAACGGGGAACCAGGGTTGAAATCACTTACCACCCCCAAAACAGAGCGATATGAAATACATAAAAGCGTTATTAGTCGACGATGAAACGGGCGCTCTCAATGGCTTACAGGGCATGCTCGAAGAATTCTGTCCACAAATCGAAGTTGTGGGGGCCGTAACTTCCGTAACACAAGCCACCCGGGAAATGGCCGAAAAATGGCCCGATCTTGTTTTTTTGGATATAGAGATGCCGCCTTTTAACGGGTTTGATTTTTTGAATTATACCCGGCAGTTCCAATTCGGTGTCATTTTTACAACTGCTTATCCACAGTATGCTGTTCAATCTATCAACCTGGTGCAGCCATGGGCCTATTTGATAAAACCATATAGCATAGATGATTTATTGGCGGCTGTAAGTGTGGCTACCATTAAGGTTAAGCAGCAACAACTGCCATCTTCGGCGGCCGCCTCGACCGATAATTATGGAATTATTATTCAAGATAGCAGAAAAGGTAGTATTGTTCTGAGGGCAAAGGATATTTTGTACTGTAAATCCGACGGTGCTGCTTTGGAAATTTATACCTGTAAAAATGAAATATCCGAAAAAAATATCGTTTACCGCACGCTGAAAGAATTGGAAAACCAACTGCCTGAGACCATGTTTTGCAGGGTACACCACAGCTTTGTGGTAAATCTTGCATTTGTTGACCGGTATGAAATCTCTAAAAGTAACCGGGTCGTTTTCCTTAAAAACAAGGTGGAAATCCCTGTTTCTATACAAAAAGCAGATCAGTTTGTTCGAAAATTGGAGGCGTTTATCCGATAGGATGCAGAACATGATTATTCTGCCCCTTGACACTGTAATAGCTATCTTTTGTACTTTTGAGCGGTTATCAAAAACGCTTATGGCTTTTAGAAACTCGTTTATCATTCACCGTTCATCATTTTTATATGCGCAGGCTTTCAATTGTTCTGTTATTGCTGATTGTTTGTTCTTTCTCCGTATCTGCACAAATTGTAGATGATTTTTCTGATGGCAATTTCACGACTAACCCGGTTTGGCAAGGGGAGACAAGCGAGTTTATTGTCAATACTAATGGAGAATTACAATTATTTGCTCCTGATGCAGGTAATTCTCTGCTCATGTCTCAAGGCAACATTCCCGACAGTGCTATCTGGCAAATGACAGTGAGGCTGGAATTTGCCCCCTCTGCCTCCAATTATTTGCGAATATGGCTGCAAGCGTCTGTTAATTCCAATATAGCCGATGGCTATTTTTTGGAGTTGGGCGAAAACGGCAGCCTTGATGCCGTGCGGTTTTACCGGCAACAGGGCGGAAGTGCCACACTTCTGGCAACTGGGTTGGCTGGAGAAGTGGCTGGCGATCCTGTCAATGTTCGGTTAGAGATGCGTCGCGCAGCCAATGGCGACTGGCAATTATTACTGGCGCAGGGTGGGGGAGCGTTGGTTAACCAGTTTACCGTAAATGATGTTACCGTAGCGGGCGGCACTCAACAGTGGTTTGGCTTTTATTGCTTTTATTCTGCTACCCGGAAAGACAAATTTTATTTTGATAATTTAAGTGTTCTTCCAGACTTGCCCGACCAGCAAGCACCTGTATTATTGTTGGCCAATGCCATTGATGCTCAAACAGTTGTACTTGCATTCGATGAAAATTTAGACTCTTTGTCCGCAGTAAAAACCTCAGCATATACTGTCGATGGGAATATTAATCCAACGCAGGCCATTTGGCAGGCGACCGCTCCAAACACTGTAAAATTAATATTTGCCAATGCATTCCAGAATGGACTGAACCACACAGTGGCAGTCCTTGGGGTTAAGGATGTTTTGGGCAATGCAGGAGCTTTGCAGGAAACAGATTTCAGTACGCTCTTTGCCGAACCATCCGCTGAATTTGATATCCTGATTAATGAGATCATGGCTGACCCCTCGCCTTCCGCTGGCCTTCCAGCGACGGCTGAATGGATTGAATTGTACAACCGCTCTGGGAAATATATCCAATTGTCGTCCCTGAAAATTACAGACGGCGGAGGCCTTCCCAAAAACCTGCCGGATTTTATGCTGCTGCCGGGTAAGTATTTGGTATTGTGTACCCCTTTAGCCAAATTAAGTATGGTTGGTATTCCTGTGGAAATACTGGCGATGACAGACTTCCCTTCCCTCAATAACGATGGCGAAACCCTGTCATTGAACAATGAACAGGGCGATCTGATTGACCAGGTCACTTTTTTACCCGATTGGCACACGGAATCTTCTAAAAAAGATGGTGGTTGGTCGCTGGAACGGATCAATTCGAATCTGGTTTGTCTGGGACGGGACAACTGGCAATCCTGCCCACAACCACCGGGCGGCTCTCCGGGGGCTGTTAATTTTTCTAACAGCACTGCACCGGACAATACTGCTCCTTATCCTGTTCAGGTTTCATTAGTGGATGTACAAACTATTGCTGTGGTATTTTCTGAAGGATTGGACGTTTCGACAGCTACCAATCCTGCCAATTATGCTCTGTTCCCCACAACAGGAATTGCAGCAGCCAACGTGGCTGTCACCAACCGGGGCGAAATCCGGCTGTCTTTAGGAAGTCCGTTACAGCCGGGTATTTTATACAGCCTCTACTTTCCGCAAGCCCTGGCGGATTGTACCGGAAATCAAGTGTCAAAAACAGACACGTTAAAATTAGGAATTGCCCAGCAACCTGCACCATCGGATATTATAATCAATGAGATTCTTTTTAATCCCGCAACAGGAGGTAGCCGTTTTGTGGAGGTGTACAACAACAGCAATAAAATATTTGACCTGAGTGGTTTTTATTTGGCGAACTATTACCTGGGCGTTGATATTGAGCAAGTTACTACCAATAGGCTTTTTTTACCAGGGGAATATATGGTCTTCACGCCATCGCCTGTTGATATTGTTACCCGTTTTGCCAAAGTGGATGCGAATAAGATCATTGGCCAATTATTGCCTTCTCTGGACGACAAATCCGACAATATTTCCTTGTATTGGTCTCAAAGTGGTCAGTATATCCTCATGGATTCGTTCAATTATTCCTCCACTTATCACAATGCCCTGCTGAGTATAACCGAGCAGGAAGGGGTTTCTTTGGAGCGTATTCGTATCACAGGTGCCACCAATGACCGCGCGAACTGGACTTCTGCAGCAGGAAAAGGGACGCCTACCCGGCCGAACTCTCAAAGAGGCGCGTCAATTGTTTCCTCTGACGTGGTCACTTTAAGCTCCGCCAAAATTTCACCTGACGGGGACAGTTATGAGGATTATTTAGACATCTTTTTTCAGTTGCCTGACAGAGGGTATTCGGCCAATATGACTATTTATGACTCGGAAGGTTTACCAGTGAAACAACTCCTTCAGCAGCAGATTACCGGCGCAGCCGGCGCACTCCGCTGGGATGGCGACAGTGATGATGGAAGTCAGGTCCGACCTGGCATTTATATCCTTTTTTTGGAAATGTTTTCAGCCACAGGCGATTTGCAGCAAGTGAAAAAAACGTTTGCGGTGGTAGGGAAACTTTAGGTTAGAATGATGGTAGCTATGCAGCTGCCTTCAGTGGTATAGTTGCGAATGATGAAACCGGTGATCGACGACAATGCTGGCTTAAGGTTCATAACTCAACGATTGTTCGATTACTTCTTCGTAATACCGTTCGTAATCGGGTAAAATATTATTGAGATCGAATCGCTGTGCTTGTTTCAGGGCATTTTTTCGAAATTGCTGGAGCATTTCTTCGTCCTGCAGCAATCGAATAGCATACATGGCCATTTCATCTACATTGCCCGGATCGCTGAGGAAACCAGTAACACCGTGCTCGTTGACCTCCGGCAAGCCGCCGCCATTAGAGGACACTACAGGTACCTCACAAGCCATGGCTTCGAGTGCCGCCAAACCAAAACTTTCACTTTCGGAAGGCATCAGGAAAAGATCACAAATGGCGAGCAGCTCCTCAATGGCATCCTGTTTACCTAAAAAGCGGACTTCATTGTCGAGTCCCAGTTCACGGCATAGTTGTTCGGCATGCTGGCGTTCAGGGCCATCTCCGATCATTAATAATTTGGAAGGTATTTTTTTGGCCACCTGATCGAAAATAAGAATAGCGTCTTCGACCCTTTTTACTTTTCTAAAATTGGAAGTATGGACCAGAATACGTTCGCCGGCGGGAGCAATAATCTGTTTAAAGTGCTCCTTATTGGTTTTTTTGAACCGGTCAAAATCAATAAAATTGTAAATTACCCTGATGTCTTTGGTGATATCAAATAAGCGCAGGGTATCGTCTTTCAAACTTTGGGAAACCGCAGTAACCCCGTCACTTTTGTTAATACTAAACTCCACCACAGGTGCAAACGCCCGGTTATTGCCCACCAGGGTAATATCAGTGCCATGTAATGTGGTTACCACAGGAATGTACCGGCCTTTGGTCAGCAATATTTTTTTCGCCATATAAGCGACCGTTGCATGCGGAATGGCGTAATGCACATGTAGAATATCCAGATTTTGGTATTGGACAACGTCAACGATCTTGGAGGCCAACGCTGTGTCATAAGGTGGGTACTCAAATAATGGATAGTCGTCGCTGTCCACCTCGTGGTAAAATACATTGGGCAGGAAATGCGACAAACGCACCGGGCGACGGTACGTGATGAAATGGACTTCATGGCCTTTTTTGGCAAGGCCAATACCCAACTCCGTTGCTACTACACCTGACCCCCCATAAGTCGGGTAACAAACGATACCTATTTTCATCGGCGCTTACTGATCTTGTTAAATGTAATATGTCTTTGCCTATCGCATTTGAAACGATCTACATCCTCCACGCGGAGTTTTAGGTGTTTGGTTGCCCGACCTTGAACCCGTGCCCTCCACCTTTGCCAACTTGATCGTTTAAGTTCGCTACGCATTACACGAATAACTTCTGCCTCTGAAAGGCCGAATTGCGCCTGAATTGCCTCGAATGGAGTTCGATCTTCCCACGCCATTTCGATGATCCGGTCGGTCATTTCAGGTGTAAAATCATGCTTAAGAATCAAGTCTTTCATTGTAAGTGATAAACAAAGAACACTGTTGAAAGTTTTCAGGGATTTCCTGAATCATCAAACTTCTTCGTTTTCTTTGAAATACCTGATGGCCAATACTTTGAGCAGGCGTTCCTGGCCGCCAAGGTTGTGTTTGTCGAATTCCCGCACCTGCCGGTAATGCGGCCAACGGTCTTCATCGCGCCCGACAAATTCAAAGTATTCTTCATATGACAAGAGCCTGCAAACCGCTATATGCATCAGATCTTGTTTTTCTTCTTTCTCAAATTTTTTTTTCCACCAGCCCAATTCCTGCACACCAATCAAAAAAAGAACGGTATTGAGGTCAGGCAGGGTGTCTTTTCGCATGGCATCTCTCACTATATGTTGTACGTGCAGCCATTCAAAATCAAGTTCCCAATCTTCCATGCAATAAATGTATAAATGCTTATAAATCAAACTGTACAATATCATAACGGAGCGCATATAGCACCAGCCCAGCAGTATTGCGGGCGCCCGTTTTTTCGAGCAGGTGATTGCGATGTCCATCAACAGTCCGGACGCTAAGGTATAGTTTCTCGGCGATTTCGGGGGTGGTAAATTCCTTACAGATGAGTTCGAGTATTTCCTTTTCCCGAATAGTAAGGGGAGAGTGTGTATCGAATGATTTAGGACGGCGTTGGCTCATCCCGTTTTGAATAGATAATAAAGTACTTTCGTTGAAATAAAAACCTTTGAACATCACCGACTCTATCGCCTTGATGACCTCGTCAATTTCAGCATTTTTGACCAAATATCCATTGACTCCCATTCCAACCATTTTGACAATGTGCCGTTCCTCATTGTGTACCGTGAGGACAATTATTTTGACATCGGGAAACTCTTTTTTTAGTGCTTCGGTGGTTTCCAGTCCGTTCATTTCGGGCATCGCCAGATCCAGAATGACTACATCAGGTACCACATCAGCATTTCTTACGGCATGCATTAATTCGGCGCCATTCGATACTTCACTCACAACGTTAATATGGTCATAGCTATTGAGGATAGGCACCAGGCATGCCCTGAATAATTTTTGGTCTTCGGCGATGGCAACATGAATTATCAGTTCATTCATAATTCTTTAATATGAGAGGTGCTGAAATGCAAACTTTTGTTCCTTTGTTTGGCGAGGATTGCCAGATCATTTTGCCGTTAAACCTTCGGGCCCGGGCTTCCATACTTCTTATTCCCAGTCCTTTTCCTTTTTCAAGCCGCATGGGATCGAATCCTTTGCCATCATCTGAATAGGTAAGGATAAGAGTATTATCCTGTTGTTCAAAATGGATATCAATTCTCGTGGCTTCAGAATGCCTGATGGTATTGGTGGTGAGCTCCTGCACAATGCGAAAAAGGTCTAGTTCTGTACCAGATGCTATCCTTTGATTAAAATCAGGTGCTGCATAGTAATGAACTTCGAAAACACCGGGTGCATTCATTTGGGCACAGTACTCTTCCAATGTATCCGCCAAGCCAAAAATTTCAAGTCCGGGTGGTAACAAATCATGGGAAATACGGCGGACACTTTTTATCCCGGCGTCAATAATTTCGCTGCTTTGTTTTCTTAGCAGCTCATCATTGTCGGGGGTATTCTTACCAATCTGTTTAATTTTCAACTTAAGCGTGGAAAAAATACTGCCAATTTCATCGTGAAGGTCTTTGGCGATACGGGTTCGTTCCAATTCCATTTGTTCAATATTGTTCTGCAATAGTTTTTCCTGGTGCGTTGCTTCAAATTCCCGATGTTCCAGCTGTTGCTGCAACATTTTACGCTGGTAAATGACAAAAAAAAGCACTACACCACCTGCCAATAGTGTGAGCGTAAGCATTCCTGCAATCAGAAAAAGAATTACGTCTGTTTGTGCGCTGCCATCCATATTCCTATACTTTGAATCAGGTACAAAAGTATGCTAAAGATTCCATGTAATGCCCAAACGTAAATATTTAAAGAATTCTTAAAGGGTAAAATGAAATTGCTAAAGACAAATAAGAGCGTTCCTCCCGAAAAATATAGTAAAAAGCCAATATTAATCCAAAAAAGTGGCTCTTTTTCCAATTTTAAAATCTGCATCTCATCTATTGTCTTATGAAAAAACGACAATGAATAAGTGATAATTATGATGCTTTCTACCGTTCGGGCATACGTATTAAACTGGGTGACCGGTTGTAAAAACGCGGTATTTAAAGTCGCTCCCAGTCCAAAGATCAGCATAATGGCGATCACTTTTTTCCGGGTGAGTTGTTCCGGCATAGCTACGTGATAAAACCAACTGATCCAACAAAATTCAATCACTGTATACAGGTGCAATAGCGGGAGGTTTTTGATATGATTTCGGGTAGTAAGCGTGCCCAGCATCTGCGTGGTCACTCCCAAAATCAAAAAACAAAAAAGAACATACATTGCACCTGTCAACTTCTTTCGCCAGAACAGGGCCAGTCCAAACGGAAGAAGTACGACAAATGAAGAAAACAAGATGATTTGTTTGGAAAGTTCAAGCATGAATTATCCGGGAGGTGGCATGGTTCCGGTCATTAATGGGCTTCCGGGGTCACAAGTTGGTGGACAAGGCATATTAAAATCATAAGTGCCGCTCTCTTGATGACCATTTACTACAGGGTTGATGATGTCATTTCCATTGCTGTCTACCCCGACTAAGATTAATTTTTCAGCACCTGTACTGTCTAATCCAAAATATACCCTGAAACTGGTAGCCCCGGTCTCTGCTTGTATACTCGTTACTTCTGAAAAGTCCACTAAAAATGCTTTATTGGAACTTGGATTGGCTCTTCGCCAGTTGGTGGTCCAATTTACTGCGTCCTGAAGATCAAGGTTGTGGTCGATAGTGTTAGGCATAAAAATTGTGATTTTTAAACGACTTATTATCCTGAATGGCTGAATTCCTTTAGTAATTAAGCCAAAGATGAAGAGTGGTCAAAAGTAGATAAATGTCCAGTATTTCACATCTGAAAAAATATTAATTGTTTAAAAACAGGTAGAAATACCTGTTTTTAAATTCAGGGGTTTTTACGGGTACTAGGATTAGTCAGATTGACGGAAATTTGTACTACCATTTTTTAATAACAATAAAACCAAATACCCGAAAAAATCAAAGTAAATTATAGAGATAGGTAAATGAATTAAACGTTTAACAAAAGCCGATCAGCAGGAATGTTGATCGGCTTTTTTTTGGTGCCAGTAGCCGGCATAGTTTTTTAGTGTGAAGTATCATATATTCATTTGCTGATGTTTGAAAAAAACAGGCATGCTCTAAAAGTTATTCTTGAATGTGCCTGTGTATCTATTTATTTGTCGATTTTTGCGGCAAATAAAGTAAGCATCAACCACCGCCTCTTATGAAAGTAGGTTTAGTACAACAGTCGTGCTCGGCTGATAAAAAATCCAATATTGAAAAATCAATAAGGGGAATTGCTGCTTGTGCAGCGAAGGGAGCTGAATTAGTCGTTTTACAGGAGTTACATTGCGGCATCTATTTCTGTCAGGCGGAAGATACTGGTATGTTTGATCTTGCGGAACCAATTCCCGGTCCGGATACGGATCAATTTTCTGCAATTGCCAGGGAATATAATATTGTGCTGGTCACTTCTCTTTTCGAAAAAAGAGCGCCCGGTTTATACCACAACACAGCAGTGGTATTCGAAAAAGACGGGACCATAGCCGGTAAATACCGGAAAATGCATATCCCCGATGATCCGGCCTATTATGAAAAATTTTATTTCACACCTGGCGATTTGGGATTTGTACCCATCCAAACTTCTGTTGGAAAACTGGGCGTATTAGTCTGTTGGGACCAATGGTATCCCGAGGCGGCCCGCCTCATGGCCCTGGCAGGTGCCGAAATGCTGATTTATCCGACGGCCATCGGTTGGGAAAGTTCTGACCCTGCCCCCGAAAAAGACCGCCAACATGGTGCCTGGTTTATCAGTCAGCGGGGCCATGCAGTAGCGAATGGCCTTCCTGTTATTACGGTAAACCGCATCGGACATGAACCCGACTGGACTAGTGTTACAGGCGGTATTCAGTTCTGGGGACAAAGTTTTGTAGCAGGGCCACAAGGTGAAATTCTGTACCAGGCTTCCTCTGACCAGGAAGAAAATATCGTTGTTGAAATTGATAAAAAACGAACTGAAGACGTGCGGAGAATTTGGCCATTCTTCCGCGATCGGCGTATCGACTATTACAGCGACTTGACTCAACGTTATATTGATTAGTGGTGAGTGTTTAGTGGTGAGAGAGTACCATAACCACACCACTTAACACTTTACCGCACCAGCGTCACCTCTTTCTTTTGATTAAATACCAGTGTCCGAACGCCGTTTCGCACGGCAAAAAATTCCACCCGGCATATATAAACATCTACAGGGGCTGGCTCTCCATTCGCTTCGCCATTCCAGCCTTCATTCTGGTTATAGGTTTCAAAAAGCAAGTTGCCCCAACGATTGAATATTTGCAGGCGGTATTCTTCTACAGGGCATTTAATCAGGGGCAAGAGCCTGTAAACTTCATTGTTGCCATCGCCATTGGGAGAAAACGCATTGGGAAAGTTATCGGTGGGGGTGTCGACTGTCAGGCTGACGGAATCTAACAGGCAGTTGTCGGCAGATAATTTGATGGGATAGCTGCCTTCGGTGTTGTAGCAGACCATTCCGGGGTTTATGGAAGTACTGGATGGCGGTGTGCCGCCCATTAAGTTCCAACTGTAATTGATTCCCTGTTCTGAATCACCCAGAAGAAGGGTTATGCATTGTCCCGGGCAAATAAGAGTATCGGAGGTGTTAATTTTTTCATTGGTAACACAAATGGGGGTTGGCTCCGAACTGACAAATGAACCGGTTACCGAAAAATTTTCAAACAGAGCGAGTCCTGAATCTATTAAATTGGGACTATTGTTAAGGCTCACCGATGCCGGGGTTTTGACAAGATCAATATTTTTAGGACAGCATTTGCCGGAAATATTGCCGGCAAGGTCCGTTTTTACAAGGAGTGCCCGCTCTTTATTGTCCAGGTTATAGGTTCCGCAAATCACATAGCCTGTTGCAACATCATCCATATCAAGGAAGTACGACAAATGGCCATTGCTATTGGCGTATGTTTTTGCCCAATCCACATTTAACTTTGATGAAAAATGTGCTAAAATTCCTGCCTGATTACTTCCGCTTTCCTGGTAAACAGACAGCACAAACGTTCCATCTCCAGATGACTGAACTGACAATGGGTTCAAGGTCGCAGTACCATAATTGTACCGGGCGATGGATCCTGGATTACCGTTAAGGTCCGTTTTGAGCAATACAAAATTGCTGGTAAAATCAGTCCCAATTAACAGCAGGCTGTCATTTTGGATAACTTTACATACTTCAAATGCAAAAAAATGGGGGCTGTCATAAGTTCGGGCATTCAGTAGTGCCCCATTGGTGCCATTGAGTTTGGCCCAGACACCTTGACCTGACAGCCGACCTGCAATATGGATATTGCCGGCATTATCCTCAGAAATTCCAGTGTTGCCAATGGCGATTTCACTATAAATGCGGGTCCAGATAATATTGCCTGAAAGATCTATTTTAGTCAGGGTCGAACTATTGCCAGCACCGGAATAGCCATTCAAAATAAAACCGCCAGTTACAGCAGTGATATTCATCCCGAATATATCCATATTCAATGCCAGTTTTTTGCTCCAGACGATGGCTCCCAGATTATTAATCCGCAATATGCTGGTGAAATTCAGATCATTATTGGCGTAGGAAGCATAAGAGACCAATAAGCCGCCATCGATTAATCCTTCCATGTCGCTGATCAATTCACCCGTATTGTCTTCTCCAAGTTTCAGGCTCCAGAGATTTTCCCCGAATTCATTGAGCATGAAAACAACCGCATTGGTATTTCCCGATGTCAAATTTTTAGCATATTCACCACCAACGGCAATATTCCCATTTTTTAAGCCAGCCACACAATATCCATTGGATAAAGAGTCTGAGATAGTCATGTACTTTTGAAAAGTTGCTTGTGAGACAGCTCCAGAAGCCATAAAAAATAAAAAAAGAAGGGTAACCTGAATACGCAGAAGGCTAAAAATCATATCAAAAAAAGTTAGTGATATCAAACGGAGAAAAGGAAGTGCCTGAGAGTTATCTGAAAGGTAATTATTTTTTAGTTGCCAACGGACAAATTTATTATTTTTTCTAAAAATAAAGCATAAATATTCAATATTCGCCTGTCCTTCCATTCTAACGCAGTAATTTTGCGCCTCATTTTTAGAAAGCAGACTATGAAAAACAAATACGAATTTGTTATTTTTTTTATATTACTACTGGTCTCCTGCGAGCAACCCAACCAACGCTTGCTGGATGACTTGAAATCCGTTGAATCGCGCTATTCAGACCATAATTCCAATAGCCTGTGTGATTCTTTAATCACCATTTACAAGCAATTGGTCAAAAACAATCCGGACGATCACATTAATAACCTGCACTACCTCACCCGGGCTGCCGAAGTGCAGTTTGTCAATCGGGACGATGCGGCTCCATCTGCCCGCTGGATTGATGATGCGCTGGTGCATCATGGGGAAGGTCAAAACCTGACCGAAACCATTGCCTTGCTTACCCGTATCTGGAACTCCTATAATTATAAAGCCGCCGCCGCAGTAAAAATGGGACCGGATGATATTGATAAAATGCGGGCGCATCTGCAAAAAAATCAGGTTTGGATTGACTCTGCATTGGTAAGAGTAGACCAAAAAATGGTCAAAGATGGTGTTGTTATAGATAAGGCAGCGGCAAGTCAATTTATTGAAATCGCAGAAGGATACGCCGCTTTGACCGATAGCCCTGATAAGTATGCGAATCTGCTCATGAAAGCTGCTGGCCTGGCTAAAACTGCGGGTGAATTTAATAAAGCACTTCAGTTATACTACAAACTGAGCAACCGGCTTCCTGATCACCCGAAGTCGAAAACCGCCTTGTTTATGCAGGCATTTATTTATGAAAATGACTTACAGGACATGGAGAAAGCCAAAAAAGCATACGAATTCTTCCTCGAAAAATACCCCAATGATCCAGATTACGCTGACGATGCGCAAATCGCATTGAAAACACTTGGAAAATCGCCCGAGGAAATGATTAAAAGCTTTAAATGAGTGATGAGTTATAAGTGATGAGTTTTTTAGAGTGATCCGTGGAGTGTTCTGTAGATTATATGTAGTGATGCGTTATTAAGTTATTAGTCTATTAGAAGATCAACATCCAAATTCATCTCTCTAAATTTTAATCTACAGTCCACATCACGCGACTCATAACTCATAACTACCTTTCAATCGCCTCTTTTTCCATTGGCGGAATACCTTTTTCCATCCAGCGGGGTTGTGGGGCATCCAGCAGGTAATAATCGAAAAACTGCTGCATTCTTTTTTGAAAATCGATGCGGTTAGGTAGTTTTACCGGCCAATGCGGCTCATCGTTATAATTGAGTAGCCAAGCCGGCTTACCGAGTCGGCGGAGTCCCGTGAAAAACTCGATGCCTTGTTCCCATGGCACGGCGCCATCTTTATCATTGTGTAAAATAAGTACTGGCGTTTGAACCTTGTTGAGAGCAAATAAGGGAGAGTTTTCTAAATACAACATCGGTTTCTCCCAAAGTGATCCCCCAATCCGGCTTTGCTGGTGCTCGTATTGGAAATGACGGCTCACTCCCGATTCCCAACGTATTCCCCCATAAGCCGAAGTCATATTGACTACCGCTGCACCTGCTTCTGCGCACCGGAATAAATTGGTTTTGGTAATTAAATATGCAGCCTCATAGCCACCCCAGGAATGACCTTGCAAGGCTATTCTTTTAGCATCGACACCGCCTTGCTGAATCAAATTGGTAACTCCACTAACAATGGCATTATACGCCGATTCGCCGGGATAACCAATGCGGTATGGAATATCAGGCATAAAGACAAGGTATCCGCGCGACGCATATTGTGTGGCGCTAATCTGTGATCGCGCAAAGGCAGGCGATCTGTGCTGATAGAGTTCGTCTGATAATTTTTCATAAAAATTAACGATCATCGGGTATTTTTTGGCAGGATTGTAATCAGCGGGCTTTACCAACAGGCCAGAAAGCGTATCACCAGTGGGAGAAATCCATTTGACCATACTGATTTTGGGCCACGCATATTCCGATTGTTGCGGATTCACATCACTGATGCGGCCATCATTATTCGATGTTTGTCGCATCGCACCATTTTGGGGCAATTGGGCATACCGCAGATTCGGGAATTCATCGAAATTTTGCCGGGTGTACACAAAGGCATTACTCCTTTTGGCTTTTAGGGGTGCCCTTGTATACCGATATTCCCCTTCCATCCAAGGCTTGGTAGCGCCACTGCTGAAATCCATGATCACATAACTTTCCTTTTTAGTTTCGTGATTAAAAGCGTGTAATAGCCCTAAAGTAGTAGCGTCAATGGTTAACGCATCCTGTTCTGTTTTGATATACCGGTAGGTAGTGTTGGACGCACGGCCATTAGTGAGCCTAACGGGGGCATCACGGGTCAACAAAGGGATACGCCAGATATCAAATTTGTCGTAAACAAGGACGGCTTTCTCCTCTTTCATCCAGCCCGCAATACCATAAGGGGATGGTGCATCAGGGATGTCATCGTCGGTATTGTAAAAGGACGACAGGTTGTTGCTGGTTAGCCGGAAAAGACTGGCTCCTTTCAGCGATTGCACATACCAGGCAGTATCCGTTGATGACCACAGTAATGCATAGTTTCCTAAAGGCGAAATACCTGCACTCCCCATATTACCTTTGATAATCAATTTTTTATTTCCTGATCTTAAATCGACAGAGTAAACATCTTCGCCCGCTTCCCCCAGCCATTGTGAGGCTTGCATATAGGGTTCATTGTTGAGAAGAATGGCTTGGTCGCTTTTCCGGTACCGATCAAAAACAATGCGGCTTTCCTGGTTTTCCGGATCCGTGAGCGGTGTAAATTTCATCTTTTTGTCGGTAAAACAAACTACTGGCCAGGTTTTTTTGATATCAGTTTTCATCCGTTCTTCCAGAAACGTGTATAGAAACGGCGAAGAGGTGGCCCATACCTCTACTTTTGCGGCTTCTTCGGGCAACCTTGTAGTATCGGGTTGTACAGGCGGTGGCACAATGCCAAAGAACAATTTGTCCCCTTCCTTGCTGAAGGAGGGAGTGCTTGAATCGCTGATCAGCCATTTTCCGCCGACCGTTGAGGAGGCTGGCTGAGCAGGGAGCCAACTGCTGGAGTTGTCTGCGATTACCTGTGCGGTATCTTTCTCCTGGGTTCGGGCATACCCCAGCTGCCAGGGCCTGATGACTGCTTTAGAGGTATCGGAGTCTACCAAAAAGACGGCTTGTTCTCCGGATTCGTCCAGGCTCAGCTGTTTGTATTTGGCTTTTCCTCGCCATAATGCCCGTTGATTTTTTTTATCTAAATTTCGGAAATAAACGCCTTGTTGCGCTATTTCGGAGCGTTTCTTCCACTCTGGCGGCGCATCAGTCGTGCCGCTGGTATGAAAAAGCATAGCAGGATTTTGCTTGGCAAAAGCAAAGGATATTACATAGGGAACGGTATCATTTACACCAGTGGTCAAATTCCGCAGGATTAAAAGGGAGCCATTCTCCGCACTTTCCTTTTTGGTTTTGGCAGGCTTTTCCACTTTTTTAGGGACACTATCTAAAGGTGTGGTTGTGGTAGAATCCTTGGGTACCACTTTTTCCTTTTCTTTTGCCTTAGCGGCTGGTTCAATATGGACTGCCAACCAGCCTGACCAGTATTCCGGCATAAAAAAACCTTTTACCCTCGGAAACCGGGTGGAGACCCCGGATTGGAGGCTGTACAATAATAAGGTGTCTTTGGGCAGGTCATCCGCTTTAACTTTTTTTCTTTTTAATGCCCGAATACTATCCAACGCGGGTTTTATGGTGCAAACTAACCATTGTCCATCGTCAGAAAAAACAGGTTGTTCTGCCCTTGCAAAAGAAATGGTTTGCCCGTTTCCGGCATTCCACAACCGCAGATCAGTATCGCCTTCAGATACTGGCTTAACCACGTATGCCACCCATTGCCCATCGGGTGTAATGATTTGTTTATCAATGCTTTTCCATCGATGGATATCCTCCATTTCAATGGATTTTTTTTGAGCAAAAGCAGTAAATATGGCGGCAAATACGGCCAACCCGGCGGCAAGTAATATTCGTTTCATGGCGCTAATGTATAAAGAAGTGCGTGGACAAAATGCAACCTTTATGTATTTGCTATCCCTCGTTTGCCGAAACCCGGCAAATCTGGGGGAAATTATTTACCAACTTTTATAATGAGAAAGTTTTTACGGGCTTACCTATTTTGTTTTATTGCTTTACCCAATATATTAGCTCAAACTCAACCCTGTGGCCCAGTAGCTGAAATGACCTCTTTCTGCAATGAAGCGTGCATCATTTGTGATATTAATGGCTTTACCGGTATTAATGACGACCCTATTGTTGGGCAGGCTCCTCCCGGGTTTTGTACCTCGGTTATTCACCACATGCAGTGGATCGGTTTTATAGCCGGGAGTACTAATCTGACCATTACCGTGACACCCCACGATTGTCAATCTGGAAGCGGCCTGGAAATAGGAATATATAAAAGCCTCGATTGTACCAATTTTCAATTAGTCACCAATTGCGATACTGATGTGCAGCAGGGGGAAGTTGGCTCTTTCACCAATACTGTCCCTTTGACTATCGGTCAATATTATTACCTCGTAATGGATGGTAATCAGGGCGATATTTGTAAATATACCGTAAATGTAGTTTCCGGAACGACAGCCGTATCTGCCTTGCCCTATTCTGGTATGCTTGATGGTGACTTTACGCCCTGTCCGAACAGGATGGATACTTATACGCTTTTACCACCTGCCGGTG
>JBILHQ010000140.1:0-16659 GCA_044350415.1 Saprospiraceae bacterium
AGCGGGACCGTTTTTTGATTGGACTCGTAAAGGATATACCGCAGCATCTGCGCGAGTTGAAGTGCTACCGGGGCCGTTTTGTCCGATTTTACGCGGGCTAATGCGTAAAGATTATTAATCGTGTTGAATAAAAAATGCGGGTGAATCTGGTTTTTTAATGCCTGTAATTCTGCCTGCAATTTTTCTGAGCGCAAGGTTTCCTCCTGGCGGAGTAAGTTTTGCTGGCGGAAATACATTCGAATGGAAAGCGCAATAAAGCAGGTAAGTACCACATCGAAAACATCATAGACCATATTGAGGTCCCAAAAGGAATAATCCGGCTCTTTTTCGGGGAATAACACCGGGACCACATACGCCATTTTTATTATTCGGTTGACCATTCCACCCGCAAATACAGCAGAGGCGGTTCCCAGAAAGGCAATCAGCGTTTTTCGGGCTCCCAGTCCGGCCGATCGTTCAAAAAACCAAAAAGCAGTATAAGTAGCTACTATCCTGGCAGGCAGTAATAATGATTCAACGATTAGGTATTTACCAAGGTTGCCATCAACGTGGCTATAAGTATAGGCAAACAGCAGCCAAAATGCCACCCAGTAGAGGATATGTAAACCGATGCGGAGTTTCATGTTGCAAAGAAAAACAAAAAAATGGCACACCTCATAGTTCATTTTTTTTCCCCCCAACGTTATTGGCGGCACATTGCAAATGAACTAAAAAGCGAGAAGCCCCCACCCGGCTCGTTTGCTGGAAGGGGGCTTCTCTATTTCTCATGAAAATTTGACGAATGGAGTGCCGCGTTCTACTCGTATCCTGTTAGCGGCATTGGTGGTTCTTTTGGTTTTCAGAGAGTGAGCGCCGGATTCTTTTACCCGGCGCCCCTTTTCCCTATTGTTATAAAGTGTTGTTGTCTCTTTTGTTGATACAAAGATGCAGGGGAAAGGGGCCAGCCAAAAAGACAAAAAAACAATTTTTTTAAGGCTTTAAAATAATATTTTTTAAGCATTATTAGATTTAAAATATTTTAAACGAATTAGTTGCAAAAACAAAAACGATGAGGTTGCCATTTGATAACAGGAGAATTTTTGCCTGAACAACTTTATTTTTTTTGCTTTATTGGGAATAAAAGTTAAAGCGGAAGTAATGGACGTGATCTTAGCGATAATTTTCTTGGTGTTCGATATTCCTCTTCATAGATGTGGGTAATCGTTAGCCTTTTAAAGCGCCTAGTTCCCCGCTCACTAATGCATCGAAATTTCTTTTGCGATTGGGTGGTCACATTGAAAATCGAGGCCAAGAAGTGCTGAAAATGTTCGTGCCAATTGTTGTTGCTGTAAGGGTGGCGTATTTTTCATTTCGCCACCTGCGGAAATACCCGGACCCGCTATCGCCAGCCATATTTCACGGGAGCCTTCCACGAGTCCGTGGTGTTTATGCCAGGTATCCGGGCGATTGCCACGGCTATGATCGGTAGTGATGACCAGAGTGGTTTTATTGCGGTAAAGCGGATTGGTTTGAATAAAATGCCAGAGTTGTTCCAGCATCTTGTCGGTGGCATGGGCTGCCTGCAGGTAGTGGTCATATTCATTATCGTGTGCATATTCATCGGTTTCACCAAAGCCAATATGCATTACCCTGGGGAGTTCTGACGTGAGGTATTGGAGGGCATACTGAAAGGTGAGGCTGTCGGGACGCACACGGTCACCCCAATGGTGCGATACTTTTTTCAGCGACTGATTGATCGCTGCGAACCGATCATTCTGCACGGGTTCAAATGCCGCATTTACATAAAAACGGTTGCTGTTTTCATTAAAAATACTGGGAAAAACGTCCCAGGAAGCAAAAGAAGCGACCCTGCCTCTAAATCCTTTGCAGGTGTTGATAAAATCGAGGACATTGGTGTTGCGATTTTTTATTTTAAAATTGGTGCAAATATGACCATCATCGGCATATCCGGTGAAAATTTCACTGTAACCAGGATAGGAAATACAAAATTTATTGGCGACATTCACTTGTGAATTTTCCTCACGATTGCCTATAATTTGTCCATGGTGCACGAAAGTATTCCAGATAAATGGCAGTAAAAGTTGGCGGCGTTGCGTGGGCGTATTGGCCCAATAATCTTTTGCTAACTGCTCATTTCCTGTCTTTTTTATTGTTTTCTCCAGTAAAATACTATCTGCGCCATTAAACATTTCCTGCCATCGGAACCCGTCTAAAGTCACAATAAGCAGGTATTTGGTAGGGCGACCCGGGCAGTTGGTAATTTCTAAAGGACACCATTCGTCCAAAAATCCGGCAGGAAGATTGGTAGAAAGTTGGACCGGCTGATCCAGCAATGTATTTACGGTATGTGCCATTTTAGGAAGCAAGGTGGCAAGTGCGTATTCCTTGTGAAGGGAAGTAACTGGCAGAATGGCATTTTGGGCAAAAAGCAATACGCCGCTGCTGAAGAGCAACGGTAACAAAGTCAGCCTTTTCATCATGTCGTCGAAAGGGAAATGCAGCAAAAGCGAAAAAATGCTGCTTATTTTCTCCTGCAAAAGTACCCTTGGTGGAAGTGGAAGGGCGGAAACTGCAAATTAAGTCCTGTTTAAATGAATGTAAAGTAGCGGGCGGCAAAAAAACAAGAATAGTCTTCTCAATGTTAAGTTTCTGAACCAGAATCAAACTTAACATTAAGATTGTGTTAAGTTTGGGACCTTTGTGGTCTTATTCACAAACACATTTTTTAATGAAACAAATTAAACAGATCACTGATCAGGCATTGACGTCACTTCATAAGAAAGTAATAAATACCCAAAAGGCAGCTGAAAAAGCATTAGCCGACTACAACAAGAAACTCGCGGCTTGTGAAGAAGCCAGTGACAAAAAATTGGATAAATCCGCAGTATATGAGTTGGTTGCAGCACTAAAAATTGCAAAATATACCCATAAAATTAAAAAAACAGAATATAAACTGGCTAAAAAAGCCCTGAAAGCAGCGGGAAAAAAAGAGCAGAAAAATAGCGATGTGCCCGCTGCGGCCAACAAAGAAACGCCGAAGTTGAAAAAAACAACGGTTGTTGCTAAAAGCAAAAAAGGGGAAAGCGTTTCCGATCACGGGAAGGCGATCGTCAAAAACAAGAAAATTACCGTCAACGGGTAAATTAGTTTTGGGTATCGGGCTACGGCAGGAGGTGATCATCTTGACGCTATGCCGCAGCCAGTTACCTGTTGCCCACCGACGCTACCTATGAGATTTTGCCGAAACAAGCCTTCCCAATTATAAGTCCATGCCATACCAAATTCTGCCAATAGCCTGCTAACTACAAACTAATAATGGAATAGCGTATTTTTTACCAAATGCTTGCTACCTTTGTTTCATTAAGTCAGGATGAAACATGCATAGGTTTTCACCGCTTTTTATTATGTTGTTTTCTTGCACCAATGCTGGCGCAGGATTTGAACAATCTGAAACCCACGACTTATACTACCAAGGATGGTTTGTCCAGTAATCATGTCATTCAGATGGAAACCGACCGGCATAAATTTCTATGGACGACGATACGACCTGGTCACTCAACTTTGTTGTAAAAATAATTAAACAACATCAATAACATGACTAAAAACTGTAAAAACTCACTTTTTGGGCAAATTGCCTACATGGCCGGTACTGGCGCTGGCTTCTTGTTCATGCCTCAATTGGTCACTTCCATGTTACATTTAGGGCCTTCCGATGAAGTCTGGATCAGGGTTGTCGGTGCTTTGGCCCTTTTACTTTGCAGCTACTACTATGCAGCGATTCAGAACGACGCCTTGTGGTTTGCGCAGGCAAGTGTTTGGGGGCGGTATGGATTTGTATTGGTATTAGTGATATTGGCGTATGTTTTTGGGTTGCCTATGCTGGCGGGCGTAGGTGCAGTGGAAGGCCTGCTTGCGATCTGGACACAGGTGTCCTTATCTCAAAAATAAAACTTTTTCAACCGTTTTTCCTTGTTCCCCGATATCTAACAGCAGGAAATAAATCCCTTTGGGAATTTCAGGCGGGAAAACCAAAAAACTTTGCTCACCTGCCGGCAATATTTTTTGCAGGAGGACCCTGCCGGAGATATCGGCGATGTCATGCCTCCATCGGATAGAAGGGGTGCGGTAAAGCTGATCGTAAACTGACCAGAAGATGGGTTAGGTGAAATAGAAACTTTTGTCGCCAATTCATCAGGCTCAGGCTCTGTGCCTGAAAGTTCCAGCGAATCACAAATGGTACCCGCTTCTCCGAAAAGCCGTGGATAAGGAATATTGGGTATGATATAATTATTGTAGACGGGTAAAAACACTACATGTTGCTGCACTTCACAGTCTTCCCCCTGCTGTTCGGTCTGTGCAATGACGTGCAGGTACCGGGAGTTGATATTGGGAACGCTCAGGTATATTTTATTGTCCGGGGCCAATAGTGTCAGGTAAAACCGGGCAGCAGACCCCCGTTCATCAATAAACCCATCGTAAGTGGCAACAGTGGTTTGCGATGATAAAATATCAGGCGCAGCCATGTCGTACTGGAAAATTTTATCCCAGTTCGCAAAATATAGGAACCTGGAACTGGCCGAAAACGCCATTCCTCCGGGTTTGCCGGGTGGAGAAAATATTTTGACCCTCCTGTTGCTCAGTTGTCCGGTACAACGATCAAAATCATATATTTCGATGATATTGTAGTCGCCCTGCCCGATATCGCCCACCCAAACATATTGTGCGTAATAATTGCCATCGGGAGAAAATACAGCTTGACCAAGAGCCTCGTTATACGTGGAGAACAATTGTTTGTCATGGAGTTGGACACCCTGTGGATCGGGCAAAAACTTGTAAACGATTCCCGCTGTATTATGGGCTGCAATGATCCACCAGTCCCGCCCATTGGCATGGCGGCAGGCCGTGAAGCGTCCCATGAACAGCGTATAATAGATAATAATGCGAATAAAGGGTTAAAATGATACGAGTTCAGGGCCAGCTGTGTGTCCGGTACATGTTACCTTTCCGCTTTTTCTGCGGAAATGGTGACAGCTCCCGATTCTGGTTATTGCTGCCTGAAACAATAGGTTGGCGTTAACATTCCTTGATGTTTAAATATCGGTTTTACCCGGTATTCACATTAATAATGGGTGAATAGTTATAAAGATAGCTAAAACGAATTATGATCAACACCATTAATATTAAGGCAAAGGAGTAATGGTAACCTTGGTGCCGCGATCGGAGGAGTTTCAAAACCTGCTGCCGACTGCTGCCTTTTGAACAAAAATGACAGCTATCTGTCTTTAGTAGAAATATCTACCTTCTTATGGCTGTTCAAATAATTCCCAAATCTGCGCAGGGCTCCGGTGCGTTTAATGGTGGCGAAATTGTGGAAAATAAACCGATTGGTTTCCCGCAAGACCGCTCCTCCATCCGGCCTTATTCCAATCTTTTTTACTGGGCGCATGCCAAAGCGGTGGTCGACAGTACTATTGGGCTTCACCCGCACCAGGGTTTTGAAATCTGTTCTTTCGTACTGAAAGGTGAAATAAGACATTTTGATACCCAGATGAAAGAATGGCGGCCCTTGCAGGCTGGCGATGTGCAGATTATTCGCGCAGGGAACGGTATCAGCCACTCAGAATGGATGGGAAAAGGCGCTGAAATGTTTCAGATATGGTTTGACCCGAATTTGCAGCAGACACTCGGTCAACCTGCCAGTTACGACGATTATCAGGCCTCCGTATTCCCGGTTCAACAGGCTGGTACCGCTGTTGTCAAAACCATCATAGGAAAAGGAAGTCCTTTTGTTATGGATGCTCCGGGGATAGAAGTACACCGTATTTCCATAGAATCGGGCACCTACATCTTTGAAACAAATCCTGCGGATATTGTCTCTGCCTATATTCTGGAAGGGGAGGCGCTGTTCGATGGCGCGGATGCCAAAGAAAATGATTTTGTATTGGTGAACGATGTTGATCGTGTTGGAATTCAAACACTTACAGGCGTTGATATTTTTGTGATCAGTTCGCCTGTGGTACCGGAATACAGGACTTATGCGCAATTGCGGTCATGAGTGTGTATAGTTCCCGATAATTTTTGCAAATAAGCAAGGGCGTATGGGCTAATTTCAGGGCTTCCACTTTTGCCAATATTTTTGGCTTTTCTTTTTGAGGATAGGTCCATATGCGTTTCAAAAAGCTGCCATGGATACGCTCTTCGCAACCCAAAGGACGCCCCGGCCGTTTTTTTCCTGTAAAACGGGCATATTTAATCCGTCGGAGCAGGATGTTTTTCAAACAAACCCACCGGGAAATATCCAGGAAAATAATGAGGTCGGCTCTAGGCACGCGAATATCCAAAGTGACAAAATAACTGCCGTCTATGATCCATTCTTCCCGCCCCGTCAGTTCTTCGACAGTCCTTATCCAATCGCTTAAAATAGGTTTTGACCAGTTCGGTCCCCAGTAAAGGGAGTCTAAGTAATAAACCGGCAATCCCAATTCTTTAGAAAGTATATTGGAAAAGGTTGTTTTTCCTGAACCACCACTGCCAATGATTAAAATCCTTTTTGCGTTATACATAATGAATGGTTTTTGTTGACATTTTGTCTTTTTACCACCGCAACTTGCCAGCAACAATCCAAATAAAGCGACTCAAAACCCGTGAATGAGCGTTTTTTTCATGGTATTAAAAATATCAGGTTTGAGAAAACTAACGTCAAAAGTAGATAATCTAAACGATACAAAATGCGGGAAAACAGCATTTTAACGCTTTGATTCGCTACCAGTAATTATATAAATATTTAAAAAAATAACAAATGGCATATTTATAATTGGAAAAATGGTTGATTGTCGGAAAAATATTGGGAATTATGAGGCGTATGCGCGCTTTTTCTTTTTTTGCAAGTATTTGTCCTGATCCAATAAAAAACTCATTGTCATCTCATAAGTCCCCCCCCCAACACCCGAAAGTTGGGATGTTGCAGCATCATAAGTGATCCCCAACTTGTAAATTCCTTGTTTGAAACCCACTAAAATAATGGCCATATCGCCGTTCTGATCTACTGTATGCCGGTACCACAATCCCGCAAAAAACGATCCCAACCCTGCATAAGCCCCGGCGTTCAATTGCTGGTACGGGCCTTGCGACACAAAAAGGAAATTAGGGGGAGATAAGCGCCTCAGCTTCTTTCTTATTGCCTTTGCGCAACAGAATATCCATACCACCGTGTAAGGTATACCGGATGCTGTGGAATATACATACAACCCTTGTAAATTGGGCAGACAAGAGATCACCTCCCTATCTAACCGCTGAATAGCCCGCCTTGTGAGGGCACTTTGGCAACGTGAATAAAAGCGGCATTAGAAAGCGGCTTCAGGAGTTTTTTGTAGGTGACAGTGCCCTGCATTTCTAATAATACCCGGAGATTTTCAGGAATGGATTCAGCACCTTTGGCTGCCATTACCAACACCTTCGGCCTTAAAACATTGGAGGAATTATAGCGATGTACAGAAGGCCTGTATTGTCAGTTTGTAGCAGTCGATAATTCTTGAAAAGCGCGATTGTTATAGTTCATTTTACTTTTTTTACAAAGGTAGGACTTACTTGTAAAAAGCGAATTTCAGATTGACTATTCCTGTTCCATGCTGTATTAAGCGTGGGACTGCAGCGAGTATGTGTAAGTATAGTCCCAAGTCAGTTAGTCTCAGGTCGGTTAGTCCCAAGTCCCAGGTCCGTAGCGTGTACCGTAAAGAGGGCATCCACTTGAAAAAATCGAAATGCTTGCGGTCAACGCTACGGACCTGGGACTAACTGACTTGGGACTAAAAATTCTATCTCACCACCAATTTTTGCACGCCAACGCCCTTATTACTTTCCAGTCGTACAGTGTAAATACCTGATGGAAGGCCCGTTAAATCAAAAACAACCGCTTCTCCGGCATTGATCCCTGCAATTTTGCGTTGTGCCACCAGTCGGCCGTCGGTGGCTGCGATACTGATGAATGCATCTCCAGTGATGGACGCATCCACAGTAATATACGCAACATTGGCCGCTGGGTTGGGTTGAATATGCATGCCGACCGTGTGGTCATCCGGGTCTTTTACGGCTGTTGTGCCAGGATTTACAATGACACCGCGGCCGGGAACTTTAGCATGGGCCAAATCGCCCTGGGCAGAAGTGACCGACGCTTCTCCGTCGTAGTTGACCATCTCCAACAATTCAAAATCATCGAACATCCAGCCATCGACCGAGGTGGCACCGTCTGAGCCAAAGCGGAATTTTACATAAATGCTGTCGCTGGAATATTCTTTTAAATCAAAATAGGTTTGTACCCAACCATTGGAGGAGCCCGAAAAACCATCGAGCAAAGGAATCGCAAATGTGGAGTAAGCCAAAGCACCGGTATAGCCATTCCGGAAGGATTTGCCTTTATTGGAGCGCAGCCATTCGGTCGAGCCTTCGCGCTGGAATTCTACGAAACCGCCGTCGAGACCTGTTTGGGTATTGTAGCGGTTCCAGAATCGCAGCACAGGATTATTGCCGGTCACGAACAGGGGTGTCGCTTTGATCAGTTCCATATCCGTTCCGGAGGGCAGGTTGTCGCAGCGCCAGGCGTGTGTACCGGCTTTTTTGAAATTGGTTTGTAAATAAAATTCGGAAGAACCTTCGGTGGTATTGACATACCAATCGTTGTTGTCGTCCATGATATCCCTGTAAAGGCGGATAGAGCCATTCAGGACGGCATCGGCCGCATAAGAGAGATTGACGACCTGTTCCTGGGCTAAGGTTCCAAGATTCCAGGTAATCTTATTGCCTGCATAAGTGCCACTATTGGAAATTGCAAATGGCGTAAGTCCCACCGGTACCTCGTCTACCACGATCACATCGGAAGCAGCGGCATCTTTGTGGTTGGTAATGGTCAGGTTGAAAGAGGCCACTGTACCTGGCTCAATAACTGGCGAAGTGGTGGTTTTAGTGATCTTCAATTCTTTGACACAAACCTCAATCGGACTAAAACTTTCAGTGCCATCACTGGCATCGTCGCTGGAGCCTTGATTAGCCTGTAAGCCCAGGCCCCTGCGGGCAAAAACGAGGCTGAGCAAGCAAGTATCAGCATTGTTGTAATTCATCTCATCAGCCAGGAAAATGGCATTCCGGCCATCGACAAACCCTGGATTACAAGGTTGGTATTTCATCCCGTCGAGTACCAATCGAACCGCACGACCATTGCCACTGCTGGTATTTTCCCAGTTTGGGTCAAAACCATATTTATCCACCATTGCCCAGTACAGATCCCAAAGCGTGGCGCACCAAACTTCGCCCAAGGCATGCTTGCCCGGATTTTCAGCGACAGATCCATAGGTCAATGGGTTTACGGACATATCCGTGGAATAAGGATAACGTCGAACGCCATTGGCAGTGCCTGGCTCACGCGACACATAAGTCCCGATTCCGCGTTTCTGACCAGCATAATCAGTAGATTTAGCCGTAGTGACCATGGCGACCCAGTCGCTCCAGCCTTCTCCCATTTGTTCCTGATCGATCAGACAATTGGTGGTGGATGCGCCGCCGGTAAGCCTGTTGGAAATGCCGTGTGCATATTCGTGGATGATAATACCATTGTCAAAACTGCCATCTAACCGATCGGGCCCCGAAGTAGCCGGAGGCTGGGCAAGGGTAATATTCAGCCCCTGGCTGGCGTATTGGCGGATAGCATCGCAGTCAGTTTTACTCACACTTACTACTGGAATTGTCACCTGTCCGCCTACCGTACCCGGCCCCATTGAAGAGGTAGAGTTGAGAAAATTGCAGATAATGCACGCTTTTGCACCTGCGGCTTGGGCATTCAATGCCTTTTCGGCAAAAGTGCAGGAGCCGCGGTCGATTAATGCAATCTTGCCATTGACATCGTTCAGTATAGGATTGCATCCCCAGGTAGGGTTACCCGAACCATCGTTGGTAAGTATGACCTCGCCGGTAACGGGAGTGGTGGTAATGGGCGTCCCCCAACCGACTGCCGCCTGGGCATAATAAAGGCCATTCACCTGTGCCGGCGCATTCACCGACAGGATATTGCCCCCGGAGCGGGTCCATTCATACATTTGCATGCGGGGGGACGTTCCATCGGGCGTGGGTACAAAATCAGCATTGTCCACGCTGCCACCATCGATGGCTTCTGCCTTTAAGGCGTCATTGCCGGTGCCGGTGCCGGTATAGTTTTTTACCTGAAAATTACCCGCAGCTTCGTCGAAACCGTAATGGTAAAAAATATCATGCGCCATATTGCTGGTATAAAATAAGTTGGTAATGGCGGCATTGATATTTTGTGCGGGTTCATTATTGGGGTTAAACGGATAATCAAAAACCAGGGACGGTCCGCCTGCCGCCGATTCCACTTCGGAACCGTTGTTGTCGGCAGCGGCATCGCTGTAAGCCCACACGTTGTTGCCACGGGAATAGGTAAATTCCGGGCCATTGGAGCCATCGGTGTCGTGCCATCCGTAAGGCGATGCGGAGGGATTAGCCGGATTGGTCAACAGGATGCGGTTGCCATGCGCCGGGCTTTCCACCGGAAGTGCAAAGACATTGTAATTATTAGCGACAATTGCGCCTTCCGTTGTGGCCGGTGATTCGGAAACAGGCGTTGCACAATCCGCTTCCGCTGCATGCAAATGACCGGGGCTGCAATACAGTGTGCGGTTCACTTTGCGCAGCATTTCGCCGGTTTGTGCATCAATATGAATTTGCCAGACATCCGAAGTGTTTTCCTGGTCAATATCGATCATCCAGGCCAAATGAAGGCTCGCTCCTGCATTCATCGGCAAATAGCAGGCTTGTACCGGAATGTCCGCTTTAGACACAGTACCTTTATCAAATACCAGGTTTTGGTCATTCTTTTTTTCTTTTAAACGCGGCACAGTGCGATCAGCAATATCTATTTGGTTCATCGCTAATTGCAACGCTTGTTCGGCCGACAGCGAAGGCAAAGTCGTATTGGTTTTTTCGGCCAGTCCCGCCACCAACCGATGAGAAAGATACCGGACTGTCCCATCGGGTTTTACGTGTAAACCGATCAAAGCATTATACACAGGGGTGCCCGCGTATTCCTGTTGCAACCACACGTGCGTAACGCCGTTATTGGCATCTGCATAGGTATCGGTGATGCGCATCGCCGCGACATCTTTGGCCGTCAGGTCAAATTGAGAAGGGTTTTCGCGCAAAAAAATGAGCGCTTTTTCCTGGGCAGATTGTTGTTGCGCATTTACACTTACAGCCATAATGACAGCCACAATCAGGGTGTAAAAACGAATCGAAAAATGGTTTTGCATAAAAGAAATTTTTTAAAAGTATTCCCGTGTTCCTTTCCGGCGAAAAGCAGGAGCATCAGACCCCGGTGATGAACTGGAGGACAAAATTAATGAAATCTGAAGGTAGGATGTATATTTCAGGGCTACCAAATGCCTGTTTGCCAAAGTTGGCTCTCACCACAGATAGTCCCGGAGAGCAGTGTGGGGCCTTTCGGGTGACTTTTTCTTAATAATAAACCCGCTTTTGAAAACCTTATATCTTGTTTTTGCGTAACTAATGCAGAACGTTTCAATGTTACACAAAAAATAATGAGAAAATACCTTTTAGCAAGCACCGCCATTTTGACCCTATTCATCGTGGGTTTTATGTGTACCAATTGCCGGTCGATTAAAAGAAGTACCGACAGTAAGCCCGTCACCCATGAAATATGGGATGGTTTGTTAAAACAGCACGTCAAAAAAGACGGGTTCGTTGATTACAAAGGGTTTATCCGCGACAGCGCCAAACTCAATCAATACCTCAAACTCATCTCTACAGCGCATCCGAACGATAAAAACTGGAGCCGGGAAGAACAGATGGCGTACTGGATCAATGCATATAATGCCTTTACCGTTCAGCTAATCATCAGGAATTATCCGGTAAAGAGCATCAAGGATATCAAGAACGGGATTCCGTTTGTCAATACGGTTTGGGATATCAAATTTATTCAGATGGAAGGGTATAAATACGACCTGAACAATATTGAGCACAATATCCTCCGACCGGTATTCAAAGATGCCCGGGTACACGCTGCGGTCAATTGCGCGTCTTATTCCTGTCCGGCCTTGCGGGCAGAAGCCTTCACTGCTGCGCGCCTGAACGCGCAACTGGACGACAGCATGCGCAGTTTTATCAATGATCCTTTGCGGAACCGGATTACAGCCGGTAAAGCGGAAGTTTCTGAAATATTCAAGTGGTTCAAAGGCGATTTTGAACGGGATGCGGGTTCGGTGCGGAAGTTTATCAATAAGTATTCAGGCAAGCCGATGGGCGACGGGGTGGTGGTTTCACATATTGACTATGATTGGCGGTTGAATGATTTGCAGTAAAGTTTGTGGACCTTTCCAGGCGCTGTGCAAGGATAATGTGTCTTTTTTACAAGAAAAAAATATTGTGGCAATAATGGTATATAAGAGCGATGGGATACCATGCTCATAGGGCCAATACTTTCGTAGCCAATCGATTTTCTCCTCCCCCAAATCTACGACCTCCTCCCAATCCTGAAATCCACTTATTACAGTACTTATGCACAAGAAAATTATTTCGTTTAAGGGGTACAATTTGCTTCGATCTTTAAATTTGAGTACGCGGTGATTAGTCGATCAAAAGAGGTGATGTCTGATGCCATGATCGAATTCTTTTTTGACCGGAAAGATAGGCAGCGGCATCAAATTCTACCTACTTTTGATGCGTTTGCCCTGACTAACACCCCATTCCGATCCACTAAAACACCGCCTGGCACTAATTTTATTTTTTGGCCAGTCGTCACGTCTTTTGGAAAAACCCACTCGCTTGCTGAACCTGGAATATCTACTTTCAGGGTATGTAAATGTCTGTGGGTATCGATCCAACGCAGGGCGCCATTTTCGAGAAAAAACTGTTGAACCGGAGCGTCGATGCCAATTTGCCGCTGAAATTGCCCAAAAACATCAAAAACAAAAAAACCAAGTACTGAATCCATCCCCACCACATGCACGCCGTCGTCCATGATTTGCTGAAAATTCAAACGGCCATTAAACAGGGAGTTCAATTGCTGGCTTTCCACAAAGGGAACACCCTCCGGCGATATTTTTTTGAGTTTAAACGCCACCTCATCGTACAGCCAAATATTGCCGTCGGCACTCAAGCCTATCGTACACACTTCTGGGTAACCCGCATCAATCAGATTGAGCGCCCCACCCAATTGGGTCAGATTTCGGTCCAGAAACAGAGCCGTCCGAAAATCCGGGTACCAAACTAATAATTTCAAGGCATTACCCGCCAGAATTCCCGATGCTGCCCCAAAACGGTTCTGGGAGAAACGGGTGCGTTTTTTGCCCGAAGCATCGTACTTTTCGATCACTTCCTGTTCCGTAAGCACGTATACATTGCCCAGAGGATCGGCGGTAAAATCGGTAATATCGGAAAAAGTGTCCTGCAGGACCGTTACGGTTCGAAGCACCAGCGTGTCCCCTTCTCCGAAGCACCTTTCCGGTGTTGCCGCAAAGGATGGAGCCGCCCCGGCAAACATTAGTCCGGCAACTATTCCCAACACTGAATATCTTTGTGGCATGGTCAATGGTTTTACAAAAAATGAACCCGATGAATCGCCCAACCCCTGGACGACGCATTCCATCGAAGAAGTATATGCGAATCCGTGGATCAGGATTACGCACCGCGAAGTTACGAATCCGTCTGGCGGACCCGGTATTTATGGTGTGGTACATTTCAAAAATGTAGCCATTGGGATTGTCCCTATTGATCATGAGGGCAATACCTGGCTGGTGGGCCAGTACAGGTATACGCTCAACCAGTACCATTGGGAAATACCGGAAGGCGGCTGTCCGGGAGGCCAGTCTTTTCTGGAAGCTGCCCAAAGGGAACTGCTGGAAGAGACGGGCATTACCGCTAAAACCTGGATTCCGCTGCTGGAAACATACCTTTCTAACTCTGTTACTGACGAGTACGGGATGTGTTTCGTTGCCCGCGATCTTTCTTTTGGCGAAGCAACACCCGAAGAAACAGAATCGCTCGAAGTAAGGAAATTGCCCTTTTCCGAAGCAGTCGAAATGGTCATGCGCGGAGAAATCACCGATTCCCTGTCCGTAATGGCACTCTTGAAAGCAGATAAAATGAAGTATGAGGTATGAAGTATGAAGTAATATTTTTCCTGGCCCTGAGTTTGGTGCAATTTAACTGGCAATGCGCTCCTGAATCCGGCGATGTAAAGCGGAAAGAACAGATGGCCGAGGGTTATTGTGAATGCGCGTCCACGATTGCGGCGCTGGATGCGCGGGCGAAGTTGCAGGCGGATTCTTCTGTATTCCTGACAGCTATGCTGGACAGTATGCAGCGCGAAGTAGAAAAGGCCACGGCATGTCTTGGGCTATTACGAACGGAAACCGGATTGTTAAAACAGGCCGAAATCCCGGAATTTCAGCGTGTTTTACAGTCCAAATGCCCTGCCCTGGCCCAAAACAAAGAATTAATCATGGAATTACTTTGCCGATAATTCGTATGCCTGTTTATCGCCTGCTGCACCTGAGTATTCCGCTTCAAATGGCACTTTCCATGGCGTTGTGGTGGCCGGGGGCTGATCGTATTTTCCCGGCATTGCCGCTTGTCGATATGTTGGGGGCGACTCCTTTTTGGGTTTCAGGTGTTTTATCCACCGTTTTGGTCCTGTTTACAGTAGCTTATGCCTGGGAAAAAATTTCGGCAGTGCGATTTGTCCCCATCGCGTTGGTGTTGGGGACACTACTCGTATCGCTCGATCTTAACCGCCTTCAGGTGTGGGTATGGATGTGGTTTTTGTTGTGGCTGGCAGATATGGCTGATGGGCAGAAAGATGAAAAATCATCTCCATTTTCGCTGCATGCCTGGGTCATTGCGGGCATATATGCCTGGGGTGGTCTTCACAAGATGACGCCCTGGTTTTCCACTAATTTCGACTGGTTTTGTGAAGCATTCCCGGTTACCGCACCACTTTCGGGAAATATATGGCTGACTTATGCCGCTGCCGTTTTTGAGTTTTTACTCGCGCCTTTATTGCTTTGGCGACCCACGCGCAGGGTGGGTATTGGGCTGGCAATATTGTTGCACGGATATATTTTGTTAGTCATTGGGCCATTGGGATACTGGTATAACGTGGTGGTTTGGCCCTGGAATATCACTATGATGGGATTAGTGGTGTATTTTTTCAACGGGAAAGAGCCTGTTTTTTTTCCTTTGCATCCTGAAAAAGGGGGCATTTGGGCGCTGGTTTGGGTGATGCCGGCGTTGAATATTTGGGGCTACTGGCCGGAGTCCCTTTCCTGGAAAATGTACGCCAATACCCAGCGGGAAGCGACTATTTATGCCCCCAAAGGATCGCCCTGTGAAAAACTGGCTCCCATTTGGCAAAAATATGCCACCGATGGGCAATATTTGCTGATTGACGACTGGAGCTCGGAAGAATTGCATGTGCCGGCATTCAACAGCACCAGAAATTTTAAGCGGGTGTTACAATGGGTTCAAAACTGCACCCAACCGGCTGATACGACGGTGCAATTAAAAGTGCTGACGGTAAGCCGCTGGGGCCGCGCCGAAAACCTTCAACTGGAAATTACTTATTGATATGGAAAATCAAGGCCAGTTACCCCAACGCATTATTTCACTGGTGCCTTCCCAAACGGAATTGCTGTTCGATCTCGGATTGGGCGACAGGGTGGTGGGCATCACCAAATTCTGCGTAAGACCTGCTGAATGGTACCAGTCCAAAATCCGTATCGGCGGCACCAAAACAGTGAATATCTCCAAGGCGATATCCTTAAAACCCGACCTTGTTATAGCTAATAAAGAAGAAAACGTACAGGAGCAGGTTGAAGCCCTCGCGCAACACTGTCCGGTTTGGACCAGCGATATCAAAACCCTGACAGATGCGCTGGCGATGATTGAGCATATCGGTCAATTGACCGGCACGCAGGAAAAAGCACAGGCCATCATTGAAGCGATTCAAGACCGTTTTGATCAATTAGCCGCAAAAGTAGCCGATCAAAAGTCCGTTGCGGCGGCTTATCTCATCTGGCGAAAACCGTATATGGTGGCAGGTGGCGACACGTTTATTCATGAAATGTTGTCGAAAGCTGGTTTTTCGAACGTTTTTGGCGACCAAATGCGGTACCCGGAGTGTAGTGCCGGTCAATTGGCGGCACTGAACCCCGCTTATATTTTATTGTCTTCCGAACCATATCCATTTGCTGAAAAGCATATTGCGGCTTTCCGGGAAATCTTTCCGGAGGCAAAGGTCATCATTGTGGATGGCGAAATGTTTTCGTGGTATGGAAGTCGGTTGTTGTATGCGCCGGATTATTTTATGGGGTTGGGTTAGTTACTGTACTTTATTAATCGCATAGGAAATTCCTATTTAATGTGAGCTTGTAGATAATTTACTTGATATTCGGTGTTCCTCTACGGAAAAAGAGAAGACACATTTGTTCAATAATAAGTAAATATTTTCGAGATCACATTAACTTATCATCTAACGTAAACTCAAATACAATCACTTTGATAGTCAGCATATTGTGCCCCTCGGGATGCCGTATTTACAGGGAGAACCACGGAGAAAAAAGCACGGAGAGGCACGGAGGC
>JBILHQ010000314.1:0-5312 GCA_044350415.1 Saprospiraceae bacterium
TTTTATCTCCTCCGACAAATCCGTTGCGGGGGTGGCACTGCGGTCATATACCAGCAAGCTGCATTGAATATTCCCTGTTGAAGCAGGAAGAGAAATGGTATCAACGGTATTAGCCACGCCGTCGCCGTCGGCATCATTCCAGGTGAATTCCTGATCCACTCCTGTCCCTGTGAGCCGTACGACAATGGTGGTAATATTCTCCACCACCGCTGGCAGATCCGGATCGGATTTACACCCTGTTATAAAAAGTGTACCCAAAAGAGCAGTTGTGCTTATTACTGAAAATAATAATTTTTGTGTGATGGTCATAATCAATGAATTGTAGTAATAAAAAAATGTGGTTAATCAAAATGTCAGTTTTACCCTTAAACCAGCGTTAAAGCCCGGCTCATCGGCATAATAGCGGAAAAAATTCAGGTATTCCCTGTACCGCACATTAGTCAGGTTCTGCATGGTAAGCCCCAGTTCCAATACCCGATTAATGGCTTTCCCATTCTTCTGTCGGTCGATGTGAAAAGTATGGGTAGCATCAAAACTGAAGGTGGTAAATGCTGGCGGTGGTGCCTTCAATAATCCTTCCGCAGGAATCCTGGTTTGCTGCAAAATGGTATTGCCCATCAACCGGAGCGTGGAATTGCCCGTCCCTGCAGATGTCCACCGAAGACCATATTGGTAGCGGTCGGAAGGCATCAAGGGCAAAGGATCAGTCATTTTTCCGGATTCGGGATGCGGACTGTCCAGCTTCCGCCAGGCGCGAATCAAAGAAGCGCGGGTTTCCAGCGTCAAACCTCCATAGATTGGAAAATCGGCCAGGGCATCTATACCCTGCAGCACTGCATCTGCCTGTTGGTAGTAATAGGCTGGGAAAGGGCCACGCACGGTAATTTTTATCGTGTTCTGTGGATCGAGGTAAATAAAATCATTCACCTGGTTGCGATATAGGGTCAGCGAACCGCGAAATCCCTTGTATTTTACGCCCGTAACATCTAAGGTAAGGTTGGTATTCAACGATTTCTCTGAAATCAGACTGGAATCCCCTTCTTCATAAGTACCAGCACCGTGGTGAACGCCTTTGGCAAATAATTCGTATACCGATGGAGGCCGCCACGCATACCCCGAATGCAGGGTCAGCGCAATTGCCTTGTTGAAGTGATAATGCACGCCCGTGACACCCGACACATTGCCAAATTGTACATTTTTATTGATATCCCTGCTAAAATTCCCCTGTGTGTATACATGGCTGTACCGGTAATCATACCGCCCGCCAATTTCCCATTCCCAGGGCACTTCATGTTTGCGCCAACGTTCGTGGGCCCATACCGAAGCCCCTAATCCCATATAATTGGGAATAAACGCCCCGCGGTTGGTGTAATTCTGCGCAGTAAGGAGCTGGATTCCCCCTTCTGTTTGCCAATACCGCTTCGCCTTTTGCTCGATACCCAAATCCAGTGTGTTGGTAAACAACCGGAATGACGCCTGCGGTCGTTCGGCTGCAACACCCGTTTTTCGCACCACATCGTATTCCTGTCGTTGATTGAACTGGTAGCTGTACTGTGCCGTCCATTTCCAGAAATCATTGATGATATGCGCATAACGGTACTTTACTGTATAATGCTGAATACTTTGGTACGGGCGGTTAATGGCGTAAGTAAACCGGTCGATATTGTTGATCGGGGTGTCCAGCTGCGTTGCAGCAAGAATCTGGTCGACATTTCCGAGGTGCGATGCTTTCAGGATGGCCAATTTTTGATCAATCCGGGAGAAACTGAGTTCGTGTTTGCTGCGCTCATTCTGTTTCCATTGCATAAGAGCGGAAACATTGAATTCTGCGTGGCCGGTATTGTACAACCAATAGTCGGGTGCCCGAAGATTTCCGCCGCGTTTGGCGGAACTTTGCAGGCGAAAAGCCCACTTTTCATTGGGTGTACGGTAATCGACCGCACCAGCCAAAACCCCACTGTACCCATTGCTGAAGCCGCCGGCAGCAGCCCAACCGCCCCAGCCTTGCTTTTCGCGAAGCGGCGCAGGTTCCAGTACGATAGCACCAGCCATCGCACCCACACCATACCGAACACCTTCGGCACCTTTGACCACCGTCACTTTTTCAGAAGAGAACGGGTCGATTTCCGGCGCATGTTCCTGGCCCCATTGTTGACTTTCCAGTACCACATTGTTGTTGACAATGGCCACCCGATTGGAATGCAGCCCCTGAATAACTGGTTTGGAAATATTGGCACCGGTCTGGAGCGTGGTAACTCCGGGCAGTTGTTTGACGATTTCGCCCAGGTTCATCGCCTGTTTGCTGGCGAAATCCAGGTGATCGACCGTACAAGCGGCTTCCGTGTGCACCGCCACAGCGGCTTTACCCGTTACCACCACCGCTTCCAGTACATTATCATCGGGAAACTCAATATCAAAAGCCTGATCACTTGCGGCAATGTCCACCGCAAAAACACGACTTAAATAACTGATTTCTATATGATAAACTCTTTTGTCACAAAGATTTTGAAAGGCGTAATTCCCCTGGGCATCGGTATTGATGCGGGCTCCCGTTTCGCGAATAAACATATTCGCAAATGCAAGGGGTTCGTGCGAACCAGCTTGTTTAACTTGTCCATACAACGTTTGGTGGCAATCCTGCGATTGCACTTGATGCCCTAACGCTATAAGTAACAAGATCAACAGACCAGTTTTTACGCCGCGTGCATATTGCACTGGTAATAAAAATGGAATATTCAAGATATGAATTTTTTAGTTTGTATTTACGAAATTCGTTGCTGTGGGAGGCGATCCGGCCAGTACCGCCTTGCAGCACTGTCTGGATCGCTCCCACCGCAACCATCACACAGCACAAACAGGAATTTTCAGATAGACCACATAGATCGAAAAGTCCCATACCACCGGACCTTTTCAAATCTGCGTAAAATCTGCGCGCAAAATCTGTGTAAAATCTGCGCGAAATACACGCTGAGGGCTACATCCAATAGTATGGGGATACCCACCGAAGCGTACGTCAAAACGTAAGTGTGCTGTGCAGCAAATAGATACAAGTAACAGGGGAAAGAAAAATGCCTTAGGCGATGGCCCGCGGTGGCCCGCGCAGCAAATTGGCAGTTAATTCAACTACCAAAAAAGGAATCGCCGGCGCAGCAATAGCCGCTTGAACGATCGGCTGCTGGACAGGAAGGATAAAAAAGCGTAAATCGGGCAGTACCGAAGATTGCACCACAAAATGACACAACTGACAATCTTCTGTCAGAAAGTGCGCATCGTGGAGGTGGGTTTTACCATCATTATCATCAACGGAACAAACCCGCAGTTCGGCATGCGCATGCGCGTCGTCGAGCAAATGCAGCAACCTTCCCGTTGTGGACAACAGGATAATCAGCAGTAAAAAAACGGCTGAAGTGCGGCTGAATATGCTGGACTTTTTCAAATATAGTATTTACTGGCAGTAAAAGTACGGAGAATTAATCGTAAATCCATTGTACTTTTGCGCCCGATTTCAAACACTATAACACGCATGAAAGTATTTAAGTTTGGCGGAGCGAGCGTAAAAGATGCTGCCGCAATCAAAAATGTCGTTTCCATCCTGGAAGGTTTCAAAAATGACCAGCTTGTCATTGTCATTTCTGCTATGGGCAAAATGACCAATGCCCTCGAAGCAGTTATCAACGCACATGCCAAACATACCGGTACGGCGCATGAATTGTACGCAGGTGTCCAGGAAAGCCATTATGCGATCATGCGCGATTTGTTTGAACCTGCAGATGAGGTATTCACCTTAGTCAATGATATTTTTGTGGAAGGCGAATGGGTACTCGATGAGGCTCCGAGTGAGGACTACGATTATATGTACGACCAATTGGTGTGTATGGGAGAATTAGTATCGACACGGATTGTAGCTGCCTATTTTAACCAGGTGGGCTTAAAAACCCAATGGCTCGATGCCCGCGATATCGTCATTACCGACAATACTTACCGCGAAGGCTGGGTTATTTGGGACAAAACCAAAGCCAATGCGCAAAAAACAGTGCCGCCAATGCTCGCAGCCGGCGGTTTTGTGGTGACCCAGGGTTTTATCGGCAGCACCACCGAAAACTTCACCACCACCCTCGGACGGGAAGGCTCTGACTATTCTGCCGCCATTTTTTCCCATTGCTTAGATGCCGAAAGCATGACCATCTGGAAAGACGTTCCGGGCGTCCTCAATGCCGACCCACGGCTGTTCGACAATGTGATCAAACTCGACCGCCTGTCCTATAAAGAAGCCATCGAGATGACCTACTACGGCGCAACGGTCATTCACCCCAAGACCATTAAACCGCTGCAGAACAAGAGTATCCCGCTATATGTCAAATCCTTTATCGACCCGGCAGGAGAAGGCACCGAAATCAGCAGCGATACTGAAGACACTTATCCGCCGATCGTGGTGGTAGAGAAAAACCAAACCCTGCTGCATATCAGCACGCTCGACTACTCTTTTGTAGCAGAGCAGCACATGGCCCGTTTGTTCACGATATTAGCGACCCAGCGTATTTTTGTCAATTCCATGCAAAATACCGCCATCAGTTTTACGATTTGCGTTCCCAATGTGCAGGATCGGATCGATAAATTCTGCAAAGAAGTATCTGACGAGTTCAAAATTAAAAAAGAAGAAGGCCTGGAACTGATCACCGTCCGTCACTACACGGAGGAGACCATCAATAACCTCAAAAAAGGGAAAATCGTCCTTTTTGAGGAGCGCATCCGGAATACCACGCAAATGGTGGTGCGCAATATACCGCCGATTGAACGCAAAGCGGTGGATTTGGTGGGGTCGAAGGGGCTTTAGATAAACTTGCCACCAGTCAAATAGTGAGGTTATGTAAAACGGGTCGGAAGATCAGAACTAAAAAATTTAGCCTTAATTGGGCGAGGGCGCATTATGCACCAGTTCTCTTAAAGTACCCAGAATTTGATCAATCATTCTCTTGTTTTCTGTTATTATTTTCATATTTCCCGTCATTTCTTGGCGGAAAGGAATTTTTCGTTGATAGGAGGATACAAGAGAATCTGAAATTCCCACATCAATCAAATAGGCTTCGTTTTGTGGAATGGGCGAAATTCCTGAAACTGTTGCAGTTACTGTTCCATATTCCTGTACCGGAAAACCGTCAAGACGAATAATTACTGGAAGTCCTACTTTTATAGCCACCGCGAAGTGGTTTTGTAATTGCTCGGTTTCCCTCCGCCCCGCTGACTGCGTTGTAAAGCCTCGCCGATGCGCTGCATCGCCTGCGTTTTACGCCTTGTCAACGGAACTGATGAAA
>JBILHQ010000008.1:0-59826 GCA_044350415.1 Saprospiraceae bacterium
ATAGGTATTAATGTAAATATATGAACAGCTTTTTTTACACGGGAACAGTTTAGATGAAGAAAAAAAACAAAGGTAAGAATAAAAGTGTGTGTAGGATTTTTTTCTGTATATTAGCGCTTGAGTGAGTTTTGGTTCAATCAACGCGTGTAGTTACCCCCAGTAAGTTTTTTGTGTCAGGTTGTCCCTCAGAATACGTTAAGTTGGCGGAGCGAAGGCAGCGGCATCGTTACCATATTTTTGTATTTCCCAAAGTTAGCAATAATTTTTGAGGGAATCTTTCCGGCTGTGCGGTCAAATGCTGTTGCAAAACGATGCCCGGAAAAGGAGAAACCGCCACGGAAAACTTTTTATACCATTTTTTTTGCTACTTATTTGTTCCTTTCCCAAAAATAATATTACCTTTGCGGTCCAATTTTCAAAGACTATTCATTCTAGTAAATAAGTAATAATGAAACGTACATATCAACCATCACGTCGCGCCCGCAAAAACAAACACGGTTTCCGTGAACGCATGTCGTCTAAAAATGGCCGCAAGCTATTGGCACGCCGTCGTGCACAGGGTCGTTGGAAACTTTCGGTTTCCGATGAGAAACGCCTGAAGTAATTCGGTTCCGGCGCCGGTTATGTGCGTGGATATTACCGATTTTTAAATCAAATCGCCCGGTTGAACTATTCAGCCGGGCGATTTTAGTTGTTAGTCCCAAGTCTGTTAGTCCTAAGTCCCCGGTCCGTAGATTGTACCGTGAACATTCCGGTGTTTTGCTTCAGGATACCCTGCTTGTGGTACAATATACAGACTTGGGACTTGGGACAAACAGACCTGGGGACTAAAAAACTAACTCATGGACTTTACCTTCAAACGTTCTGAACGCCTTAAAAGCGAAAAAGTCATCGGGAAGTTATTCTCTCCCGGTGGCAATGCGTTTTTGGCGTACCCGATCAGGGTAGTGTGGATTCCTATTACTTTTCCGACAGAAAGTAAGGTGCAGGTAATGATTTCAGCCCCTAAAAGACAGTTTAAAACTGCTACTGCCCGTAACCGTATCAAACGACTCGTGCGGGAAGCATGGCGGCTTCACAAACATGAATTGTATGCCAAATTCGGGACTGACCATGGACCGATTGCGCTCCTCCTGATGTATATCGCTAAAGAAGAGTTGCCCTTGAAAGAAATTGAAGCGGGTATAAAAAAAGCGATCACTAAGTTATAACTTCGTGCTTATTTTTGCTTCTTTACCCATCCGGAAACCCCTTTCAGAATCTCTCCAAAACTGTTAAAATCGCGGCGGAAGGACAATCCAATACCGTATCGGCTGCGTAAACCGCTATTGCCGATGACGTCGGGTTCGGTACGTTGGTAGGCGCGTACCCGCCATTGCCGGTTAGCCATTGGCTGTATTTCAACCACCACATCTTCGCCCTGGAATCCATTGCCGATGGTATTGGGGGCATTACTACTATTCGCTACGCCAAATTGGGAACCGATCTGGATGGTAATCCGGTCATTCGCAAAACCACTGCGGAACCGTACCTGCACGTCGCGGTTGGCGGGATTTTCAAGGTTGATGGTGGTACTGTTGTCTTTATAACTAATATCAAAATCAAAGCTGGATACCGAACCGCCGAAAAATTCACTGGCAATACTGGTGAGGTAATTAGATAATTGGGTACCCAAAAACTGGGTCACAGTACTCACCGCAGCACTGCCGACAGCACCAGCACCTGTTACCGGCGCAAATTCATTGGGCGGAAGAAACGCCCCAAATACAATCAAACCAAATACCTGCCGGTTGATTTCATTGGGGTCCTGCGCCAATTGTCGCATTTTGTTGTCCGTAAAACTTTTTATCTGGCCGGAAATTCCGGGGAACGTCAAACCAAAATCAATGGATGGTTTGAAAAGGTCTCCGTAAAGCCGCATATTTACGTTGACCTGCGTCGATTTATTAGCTTCCTGCAGCAGGGCTGTATTGGCCGAAACAATGGCTATTTCTTCTTGTATTAAATTGTAAACCGGCGTCGTTTCACTATAAGTTGCGTCGATATCTATCTGTGCGCTGTAAGGATCGCCATACCAGGAAATTTTACCGCCGTTGGCTACGGTGAAAGGTTTGTTGATAAAGATAATTGGTAGTGTAAACAGGTATTCGCCTTTACGAATGGTGTAATTTCCATACATATTAAAGTCTCCTTCCCGATTGATTAGCATGGTGATAACGCCATCACCACGTCCTGTTAGAATATCTCCTGCTTTCTCATCAAAAATTAACTGCACTTCCGCCTGTTCCGTCATGGTCAGGTTCATTTCGATATTGAGCCCCTTCAGTTCGCTGGCCTGAAACCGGCGGGGTTGTTTCAGCTGCGCAGGCGTTGCGGGTAAATTATTTTTGGATTTGAAGTTGATGAAATTAACGGCTTGTGCTTCACTTTCGGAGGTCAATGGAATCGACAGGTGGGAATTAGCGCCTGTTGTTGCATCTACTTTGATATTGGTTCGGGAAAATGTACCGCCAAATACCGCTTTAAAACTTCCGATGCCCTTCCCATAATAAAGCGCATTATCTGTTTTTTTGGTGTCGAGCATCACAAAATTGTTCCCGAGAGACGCTACTTCGCATTCAATACGCCATTTTTTAAATAATTCATGCCTTAATCCTCCTTTCACAATGGCCATATTGCGCTGGGTGACATCATAAATAGTATCTCCTTTGGCTTCTCCTGTCCAGATGCGGTCATCTGTCAGGATTATTTTTTGATTTTTTATATAAAACGGCGTGTTAAGATAGTTGATGGTAAATTGACCTTCTCTGATAAGTGCGCTCCCTTCGAGACCAATTGCCGTATTGCTGCCTGCTATTTTCCCGTTTAGAATATTGTGTATGTCGAATTTGCCATTGGTATTGGAGATGCCGGGAATAAACTGCTGCAGTATGTTCATAGGGAAATTAAAACCGTCTATAGTGGCATAAATATCACCAGCGTGAAGCGGTTGGGGAGCATAGGACGAAGTATAGGCCGGACTGCTTTTGCCGTCAAAATGCCAGGCTCCGGAAGTGGACAAATGAAAAGATTTATCGCGGGCGATTATTTGCCACTCCAATGGCGCGCTGAGGTTCGCCAGGTCAATATTGCCGTCCACCCGGCCATAGGGAAGGTTATTGATGAAAACAGTGTCAGTGGCTAAGAAAACCTTAATGTTTTCCATTTTGAAAACATCTTCGACCACGATGTCTAAGTCCGACAATGTTCCACGGTAGGTCATTCCCCTCGTGGGAAGAATTTCATTGACAAAATTCAGGTCAAAGTTGGAGCAGGTCAATTTTATGCCCCGGCCATTATTCATGCTGTCAAGTCCAATACGCCGCAGCCCATTCAGCAATTCAAAATTTTTGATGTCGATATACTCCTTGCCCACCCGGAGATAGTTATCTTCTTCAATGGCCCAGTTTTGTTTAAAAAGATCAAATTTTGAGGCATTGAACCTGATTTGCCAAAGCGAGTCGACTACGGAGATAACACCCTTTAAATCAACGCTTTGGATGACAGAAACAGTGTCTTTGGTTTGGAAGGCAAAACGAATTTGATCTTTTTTGATGTTTCCGGTAAAAAGCACTGGCGATATCCGGAGTCCTTTAGACAGTTTGGTATCGGGCAATTGAAGAACTACTGCGGCAATATCTTTTTCGCTGCGCCAGTTAAAGACCGACTTGCGGATTTCTGTTTTTCCATACCGGATTAACGGAATTTCTGCCCGCAATTCGGTGATGCCGTTGACACCATCCACTTGCCCGTTTATCGCAACCCCACTTATGGTATCTAATTGCGGATCAATTAATTTAGTAAGATTTTTAGTGTTTTTTATATACAACCCGTAACGATACAGGTCGTTTATTCTCACAGAATCAGTGTAGGCAGGAAGATGCAGTTGCTGTGCAAACACTGGATAAAACTTGCTGAGTAAGGCCTGCAAACGGCCGGGAACCTTGCTTAAATTGAATCGCCCGTCAATATTGAGCGAGATTACATCGGACCGGAGTGCAAAGTGCCGAAAATCCTGCGCCTGAAAATTAGACTCAAACCGGATAGAGTCGATCCTGTGATGAATAACGCTGTCGCCAAGGGTTTGTAATATTTCAATATGTTGCAGTGAGGCTACACCTGCCAGGTCCGCTAAGGTTTTTCCGGTGAGGGTCACATAATCTGCCTTGCCGGACAGGACGATATTGTCTTTGGAAAAATTCAATTTCCGAAGGTCGATTCTTTTCAGGTCTGCTGTAAATTTATATTCCGGAATATCTTTTTTCAGGTTAACCGTACCATCAAAATTAAATTTGAGGTTGGGGTCGTCAATACCCATTTTTCCTTCAAACAACAGTTGGCTGATGGTTCCATTGAGTTGTACCGTGTTATAGCGGTAGCCCTTATAGTTGAGGGTATCGATTTGGCCTTCCAGCCGGGCTTCCATAGTGGACAAATTCAAACCATGCGAGCCCTCCTTAATGGTGAAGTGAAAGGTGGTTTTGCCTAAATCTTTATTGCCTGTGAAAACCCCCAGTTCGAAACTATGCATGTCGAGCTGTCCGGAGTATGTGGCATTATCCCGTCCATGGGACAGGTCGAGTTCCATATCCAGATCGCCATAACCGATACTGGATTTTACAGCGCCCTTTAAAATATGATTGGAGCCAAAAAGGAGATTGTAGGTGCCGGTGTAGTTCACAGCGCCCAGTTTTTCAAAATTAGCAGGTGGTTGAAACCCCGGGATAATATTCCGTAGTGAAGCGATATCAGATTGTAAGCGCTTGAAATCAAATTCCATGCGCATAATATCGCGGCCTTTGGCCAGGTCCTCTCCGTCGAAATCGAAGTGTAAGAAAGTGGAATTTCCGATTTTGGCAATAATGTCGCGGCCGTCCAACCTGTTCAGTTTGCCCTTAATCACTCCCGAAATCTCCGTTCGCAAGTCTTTATTTTTGACAATAAAATTGTTATTGGCTAATGCCGGGCTGAAATGCATTAATTCACCCAATTCAATAAATGATCCTTGTTGGAGGTGCACTCCAAACCTCACATTATTATTAAATTTTAACAAGTCATTATAGTTGTCATATTGCAGGACAATGGTGTCGCCCAGCGATGTTTGTCCTGTTTGGATAACCGAACCATATAAGGCGGTTGTCTTACTGTTGACAATGATTTGCCTGGCTTCTGCGTGGCGGATGGTTAATCCGGATTGTTCGGCCGCGGAGAAGTTTTTCAGTTGCCCGATAAACGACCAATCTGTATCAAATTTTAAGCTATCCGTTTCAATTCCAATATTTTGAACTGATAAGTGGTTGAAATCCAGTATATTATCAGGTGTTTCTTTTGCTGGTGATTTTTGGAAACGGTCCATGAAGAAGTTGCCTTCCCGCAGATTAAAATGATTAATGGTAAATCGAAAAGGAATGCCGGGTATGTTATTAATGCCGGCTGTGTCGGGTTTAATCGCAGCAGCATTCATTTTAACCGGTCTTGGCGGCAGGAGAGTGCCCTGTTGTTCTTCATAGTCAAATGTTAAGCCTGTTAATTCGACCGATTCGATATCTGCAAATTTAGAGATCGCATCAAAGTTGTTAATCTGGGCAACACATTTGGGGATACGTATCTCCATTTTTTGGCCACGCACCTTATTGTCGCGCACGAGGACGATATCATCAAGGTGCAGGTTCCTGACTTTAACGGAAAAAGGGGCCTTCTTTTTTTGGGGAAGGGAGGTGGGGCTGCTGAAATAGTCCAGCAAAAACTGGTAGTTATAATCGTATTCTCCTTCGTATCTGCGCAGATTAACTCTGGCATTACTTAGCGTTAATTCATTGAATTCTAATTTATTATACAGTGCTGAGAAGAAATTAGTATTCAGCCCGGCTGTTAATTGTCCAGCAAAAAGCAGGGTGTCGCCGTGTAAATCAGCTACGTAGACCTGTTCGAGGGCTAAGTTGTCGAAAAAAGCGATATCCACATGCCCGATAGATACCGTGGTATGCAGGTCTTCAGATAAGTAATTAGAAATTTTGGCAGTCAGCCAGTTTTGCACCCAGGAAGATTGCAGGATGAAATAAAGGGCAATTAAAAGAAGTACCACCCCAAAGGCGAGATTTTCTAATCTCCTCCAGATTTTCAGCAATACACCCAACACACGGAGGCCCACCGTTGGTTCGGCAGGTGTGGATGGTGTATTTGGCTGTTGTTCCGACATAAAATTGTTTTTTAGTCCTGGTGCTAACTGTCTAACACACTATTCAAGGCACAAAGGTACCATTATAAACGTTTAAAACATTGTTTTCGTGTTTTTTGACCTGTATTCCAATGAATACAAAAATCATTCTCATCTTTGCAGAACAGACTTATTATGCGGTATTTTTTCTTAACTATCCCTTTTTTAATAATTGCTTGTCGGCAGGATAAGGAACAGGCAACTATTCCTGACGAAAAAATGGCGAAAATCATCTCTGAAATCGCTATTGCTGACGCGGGAACCACCATGTTAAACAGTTTTAAAAAAGATAGCCTCGCGAATGCCTATTACAGGCAGGTGTTCGAAATGAATGGTGTGACACTGGAAGAGTATGAGAAGAACCTTCGGATCGTTGTAAGTGATATTCCCCGCATAGAATTGATCGTGAAAAAAGCGGAAGAAATCATCGCCCAAAAAAAAGACAGCCTATCGGTTCTCCCTGACAAAAAAATGAAAGAATGACTATTGTTTCTCCCAAAATTACTATTGTCGGTGCTGGCCGTGTGGCTACTCATCTCGCCAAACGGCTGAAAACAAAAGGTTTGCAGGTATCGCAGGTCGTTAACCGTTCTGCTGAACATGCTGCCGGATTGGCAAAAATATTGGGAACTCAGTGGACTGATCAATGGCACGAGGTCAATCCCGAAACCGATTGGCTCATATTGGCAGTTCGGGATGATGCCGTGCAGGAAGTGGCATCCAACATTGCACCATACCTTAAGAACGCGCTGGTAACCCACACTTCCGGCGCAACTCCCGGATATATTTTATCGGCTTCTTTCGATAGGTTCGGCGTCTTTTATCCATTACAATCCTTCTCAGCAGAACGCCAGCCGGGTTGGTCAAAAATACCGTTTTGTGTGGATGCCAATAATGCGGAAGATGTGCTGTTTTTAAAGAAAATGGCAAAGGTGATCGGCAACTTAGTATACCAGGTAAATGATAGTCAACGCGCTGTTTTGCATGTTGCTGCGGTTTTTGCTAATAATTTTGCCAATCATTGTTTTTCGGTGGCCGAAAAAATTCTGGATGAAGCTGACCTCCCTTTTGAAATGCTTCAGCCACTGATGGAGGAAACCATCGCCAAAGCGATACAGGACTCCCCGGCCCGTATGCAAACCGGACCAGCGGTCAGGGGCGATCGCGAAACGCTGGAAAGCCATATCCGGCTTTTAGCCAACCATCCGGCATGGCAGCAAATGTATCAACTCATTTCAGAAGATATAAGAAATAATATAAGTACTCCATAATCAATATTCTATTTTATGAAAAAAATACTGATACCCTTATTATTATTCCTATTTGCCAATTTTGGCGCATTTGCCCAGCAATCCATTGCACGCCGCTGGAATGAAGCTATTATACAGGCCGTTCGGGAGGATCTGGCCCGGCCCCCCATTACTGCAAGGACCCTTTTTCACACCTCTATGGCCATGTACGACGCCTGGGCGGCTTACGATAGCATTGCCAGGCCCTATTTGCTGGGCAATACAGTAGGGGGGCAATTGTATCCTTTCAACGGAATAGCAGCACCTGCCAATGTGCAGGCTGCCCGGGAAGAAGCCATTAGTTACGCGGTGTGCCGGGTTGCTTTTCAGCGTTTTCAATATTCCCCGAATGCATTTGTTTCCCTCAGCAGGTTCATCAACCTGATGTATACCCTGGGATACGACTTCAATAATATATCGACCGATTATTCGACGGGGTCACCGGCTGCGCTGGGTAACCTGATCGGACAGTACATTATTCAAATGGGACTGGTCGACGGTGCCAATGAATATAATTACTATACTACGCAAAATTATTATCCTTCTAATCCACCACTCGATATTTCGTTGCCGGGCAATCCTTTTATGCAGAATCCGAACAGCTGGCAGCCTTTGGCGATACCGGGAGCGCTGGATCAGAATGGCAATCCGATTCCTTCTGTTCAGGCTTTTCAAAGCCCGGAGTGGGGAAGTGTACTTCCCTTTGCAATGACCGCCGCCGACCGCACCGATTATGATCGCAATGGCTTCAATTATCCGGTATACCATGATCCGGGAGCGCCACCTCAATTAAATATTACGAATGCGAATGACACTGGGTCTAAAGTGTTCAAATGGGGACATTCTATGGTAACTGCCTGGGCTTCGCACCATGATCCCAACGATGGGGTGATGTGGGATATTTCGCCTGCTTCCCAGGGAAATGTGCAGACATATCCGCAAACCACTGCCGATTACCCCAATTTTTATGATTTTGCTCAGGGAGGTGATAATGGTATCGGGCACCCGGTTAATCCTTCCACAGGATTACCTTACGCGCCGCAGGTGGTACACCGCGGCGATTATACCCGGGTGCTTTCACAGTTCTGGGCTGATGGCCCCAAATCAGAAACACCTCCGGGACACTGGTTTGTCATCCTGAACTATGTCAATGATCAACCGGGATTGGTTCGCCGTTTTGCGGGTCAGGGACCATTACTCGATCCGCTCGAATGGGATGTAAAAGCCTATTTTACACTTGGTGGCGCCGTTCATGATGCTGCTGTTGCGGCCTGGGGAATAAAGGGCTGGTATGATGCTGCACGCCCGGTTTCTGTACTGCGCTATATGGCTGATCTGGGCCAAAGTTCGGATCCTGCGAAGCCGCATTATCACCCTGGCGGAATTGAACTGATCCCTGGTTTTATTGAGCAGGTTACGGAAGGGGACTCGCTGGCGGGCCTCAATGACGTAAATATTGGTAAGATCAAATTTTATACCTGGAAAGGACATGCAGGGATAACAGATCCGGTGAATCAAATAGCAGGGGTGGGTTGGATGCTCGCCGAAAACTGGATCACTTATCAACGAAAAACATTTGTTACGCCTCCTTTTGGCGGGTTCCTTTCGGGCCACTCCACGTATTCCAGGGCGGCGGCCGATGTACTCACCATGTTGACGGGCGACGCTTTTTTCCCTGGTGGAATGGGCGAATTCCATATTCCCGCCAATACTAACTACCTGTTTTTTGAAAATGGACCCACGACAGACATCGACCTGCAATGGGCTACCTACAGAGATGCCTCTGATCAATGCAGTCTGTCCAGGATCTGGGGAGGTATTCACCCGCCATTCGATGACATTCCTGGCCGGGTACTTGGTGGTAAAGTTGCAACGGATGCTTTTAACTTAGCCAAATACTATTTCTATCGCGACGAAGACCAGGATGGGTTTTATTCGTTTGAAGACTGCGCCGACCAGGACGCCACGGTCTATCCTGGTGCACCAGAACGCTGCGATAATGCGGACAATGATTGTGACGGTTCTATTGACGAAGATGCCGAAAAGTTCCCCTTCTTCCGAGATGCTGACGGTGATGGTTATGGCGATCAATTAGTACAAATAGATAGCTGTGTCTTCACGGTGCCTGCTGGATATGCCGCTAATCCATTTGACTGCGACGATACTAATGCCAGTGTATATCCTGGCGCACCTGAAGTGTGTGATAATTTGGATAATGACTGTAACGGTGCCATCGACGAAGGACTTACTTTATTAATCTATTACAGAGATGATGATGGAGATGGACATGGTTCGTCAGAACATCCGTTTGTTACTTGCCTGGCCACACCTCCTGCTGGTTATTATACCACAGCAGATGATTGCGATGACACTAATGCTGCAATTTACCCTGGTGCAGCAGAAATCTGTGACGGGTTGGATAACGATTGTAACAGCAGTATCGACGACGCACTTGTATTGAATACGTTTTTTGCGGATAACGACAGTGATGGATTTGGCAATGGTTTAGTATTCCTTGATACTTGTGCTGCTTTGCCTCCAAATGGCTTTGTGCTGACCGGCACCGATTGCGATGACAATAATCCGGTCGTATATCCGGGGGCGATGGAAGTGTTGGATGGATTTGACAACGATTGTAATAACATTATTGACGATGTGAATGGTACCGTCAATTTGACGAATACGGCGTTTAAGGTATATCCTAATCCGGTACATCAGTCATTATTTATTGATCATACCGGCACAGCAACTGTCTGGGTGACGATTACTAATATTACCGGGCAGGTCATTTACGCAGCGCAGCCGGTGGCAGTGCATGAAATGTCCAGGATAGATTTTTCTGAATTCATAGATGGTATCTATATTATCCATATTTATGACCAGAAAAATGGTGCCTCCACGGGTATCAAACTGATTAAACAATAAGGGTTGTTGCGGTGGGAGCTGCCGAGCCAGTCCCGCAAGGTGGGACTGGTCGGATAGCCTCCCACCGCAACACCATAATAAACTTCTTTTCAAGACATCAAACCTGAGCGGGCCATGTTGTTATTTGGCTTTTATCTGCGGGAGCAAGCAGATAGTCGACCGGGCTGGGAGCATATCCGGGCTTTAAGGACAGCCCATCGAATGCGGATATGTAATAAAAAAAAGATCGGCAGGTAAACGTTTAATGGAGTACTTCGAGGACAACAGAATTATTAATTATTAATTCAACAAAACAGCAGGAACAGCTTAAACTATACTGCATACCTGTAGTCAAAACAAAATATCTCTGGAAACTTTATTTATTTTTTCACAGGAATACGACATGGGGTAAATAAAACGCATTGGCCCAATGCGTTTTGTTCTTTGGCCGTATTTCCAAAAACCGCTTTTGCCCATGGCTTCACTCGCTCCTCTGCAGGGCTCGCTCGGAAAACGCCGCGCGTCCCATTTACTCCGCCGGGCCAGTTACCGGTACACCAAATCCAAGGTGAACCAACTGGCTGGAATGGACGCTTCCACCGCAGCCACTTTGCTGCTTACCCCACCTCCTTATTATCTCACCGAACCCCTTTTTGACGATACCGCCACTACGGCAGTGGAAAATATCGCATGGATGACACCGGGCACTGCACTTCCGGCAGAAGACTTTGTCTTGCGCCGTTGGGTGGTTACCTGGTGGCTCAGTGAAGCTTATGAAGATCCCGGAGCGCTGCATCGAATGATTACATTTATGCATCAGTTTAACGTCTCCACGGCCAATGCATACGGCAATAATCATTTTTTTGACTACCTCGCTCTCCTGCGATGGGGCGCTTTCGGCAACTGGAAAAAATTGGCATTTAAACTTATCTTTGACAATAATATGCTCCGGTATCTCAACAATACCAGCAATACCGCCAGTAATCCACAGGAAAATTTTGCCCGCGAATTTATTGAACTTTTTACTATCGGTAAAGGACCACAGGCGGGTCCAGGGGATTATACGAACTACACAGAAGATGATATCGTACAGGCCGCAAAAGTCCTCACAGGATGTCGGACGCAAGGCGACCGATTGATAAGTGACCCTGAAACAGGTATTCCAATGGGCAGGTTACAGACTTCGGCCCATAACTGGACGGAGAAGAAATTCAGTGCCCGGTTCCAGAATCTAACCATTCCTCCGGTAACAGTTACTGCACAAAAGACGGCGGCTAAAATGACAGAAGAACTCAACATATTTGTGGATATGATTTTTGCGCAGGACGAAACTGCCAAAAACTTCTGCCGCAGGCTGTACAGGTATTACGTCAATGAAAAAATTACCCCGGAAATAGAAACCGATATTATTGTGCCCCTTGCTGCCACGCTCAAAAATGGTAATTATGAAATCAAACCGCTGCTCAAGCAATTGTTGTCCAGCCAGCATTTTTATGGTGAAGATAATACCAGCAGTGTGGAAAATATCGTGGGCGGGATTATCCGTTCGCCACTGGAGGCTGCTTTTCAATCAGTTTCTTTCTTCGGGCTCACTATTCCAAGTGGTGCGGCAGCACCGTTATTGCGGTACCGCTTTTTCTCTTCCGGCGTGTGGGACCGTATGCTCACGCTTGCGGGAATGAATATGTTCCAGCCCAGTGATGTAGCGGGCTATTCCGCTTATTACCAAATACCTGATTTTTCGCACCAGTGGTTCAACAGCAGTTCTATTATTGCACGGTATAAGTTGCCGGCCATGTTACTCAGCGGTAAATACACCATTGGGACCAGTGTCAACAGCAGTCTCGGTGTGAAACTGGATATTGTGTCCTGGACTAAAAATTCCGGATTCTTTTCCGATCCGTATGATGCTTACCTGTTGGTGCAGGAATTGGTGGAATACTTGCTTCCGAAAGAACTGGACGAAAGTCGTTTCAATTATTTCTATGATACGATATTTCTCAATAACCTTCCTCCAAGTGACTGGACTTATGAGTGGGAAAATTACCTTGCCACAGGCGTGGACGGCGAGGTGAAAATTGCCCTCGAACGCTTGATTAATGCGATCATGTACTCCCAGGAGTATCAAACTTTCTGATGCTCTTTGACCAGCAGTACATTTCATTCCTTTATTTTAAAAACGTTTATTTCCAGATATGAAACGTAGAAATTTTCTCAAAATAATACCACCGGCAACCATAACGCCTTTTATGGTGAATGGTCATTCCATGACCCCGTTTGCCCATCGCGGTTTGGCAGGCCTGCTTTCTGATTGTGAGGATGTGGAAGGCCGCACGTTGGTTTTAATTCAGCTCAAAGGTGGTAACGATGGTCTGAATATGATCATTCCTGTGGCCCAATATGATCAGTATATGGCACTTCGCCCCGATATCGCTGTTCCGGAATCGGGCTCGGCAGGCTATATTATGCTGGATACTACCTTGAAAAATTCCAAACAGGTGGGGCTTCACCCGGCGATGGTGGAAATCAAAGAAATGTATGATGAGGGTTGGGTGAACATTATTCAGGGCGTGGGATATGAACAACCCAACCAGTCGCACTTCAAAAGCACCGACTTGTGGATGAGTGGTGGCGATGGCACCTACGCCAATAATAACATACCATCCGGCTGGATGGGGCGTTCCTTACAGGCTTTGTTCCCCGATGTGCTGGGTGCTCCCACCACCCTCATGCCCGATCCATTGGGTATTCAGGTGGGTGATGCTGCCCCTTCACTGGGCTTTCACACAGAGACGGAACACCAGAATGTCATCAATCTCAGCGGGCAGGATGTCTCAGGGTTTTATTCCCTGATCTCCACTATCGGTGGTGCGCCTCCCGTGAATATTCCCGATTTTGAACATGGTGAGGAGATCGAGTATATTATGTCGGTGGAAAACAGTGTTAATCTTTATGCACAGCGTATCAGTGCGGTGTTTAATGCTGGTACTAATGTGGGAACCTATCCCAATAACACATTTGCCAACCAATTAAAAACGGTAGCAAGGCTGATTCGTGGTGGCAGCAAAACAAAAATATTCCTTTGCCAGCTCGGCGGTTTCGATACCCATGATTCGCAGGTAGGTGCCACTCCATTCGATGGCAGCTATGGGCCGCTGATGCAAACTTTATCGCAGGCAGTTAAGGCCTTTTTTGACGATCTGGATGCCATGGGGTTGGCCAAACAGGTATTGGCTTGTACTTTTTCAGAATTTGGTCGGTGCGCCAAACAAAACGGCTCGACAGGAACCGATCACGGTACGCTTGCACCGATGCTGATCTTTGGAAAAAGTATCAATGCCGGTGTTACGGGTACCAACGTCAATCTGAGCAACCTGACTAGCGACAACCAGTTGCAGGGATTACAAAATGACTACCGCCAGGTATTCTCAACCTTGTTGCAGGATTGGCTGGGTGCCAATGATTATGTCATGCAGGAGACCTTGTTTGATGGATATATGAAACTCCCGCTTATCGAAAGTCAGTTTGTGGTGGGTCCCGGCTGTTATTATGGCGGCAGTGTGATCGTCAATGGCGTCAATGATCCCAATACACAGCAGCGGAAGTTGGCACTGTTCCCTAATCCGGCACGCATCAGCGTGGAAGTTTCCTTCGCTGCGCAGTCCGATTTTAAAGCGCGGCTTTCTTTGCACAGCATGACAGGTAATGTGATCTACAGCGGGAAAACGCCCGTACAAAAAGGGGATAATTTTTTCCATCTTGATGTAGCCAACACGCCTGCAGGAACGTATTTCGTGCGGCTTGAAAACCTGGAAACAGGTATGGCTGAAGTGGCGAAGCTTCAGGTCGTCAAGTAGAATTTCGATTTACGATTAGCACAAGATTCGGGCTAATCGTAAATCGAAATTCTACTGCTCCAGCCATTCCAATGCCCGCATCTCCGCCCAGGAATGCGCTTCGCCATCTACCATAAATCCGCAATGTCCGCCCAAAGTGGGCATTTCCAGGTGAAAATACGGGTGATGTGCCGCCAGGTTAACAGGGAAGCATTCCGGGGTGAGGATAGGGTCATTTACGGCACTGGCCAGTAGGGTAGGGACCCGAATACCGTCGATAAAATACTTCGATGATGCATCCCTGTAAAAGGCATTGGCATCGGGGAAACCGCACATGGGCGCACTGAAATATTCATCAAAATCACGCCAGGTGCGCACTGATTTAAGTTTGGAAATGTCGACCCGGCCAGGAAACAACTCATTTTTGATTTTAATTTTTTTTACCAGCTTGCTCATAAACCGGTTTTTGTAAATCCAGTTGGAGGGTTTATCCAATACTTCCGCTCCTTTTTCAATATCGCAGGGCGCTGAAAAAACAGCCGCACCCACGATTTCCGGAGGGACCGCCGTTCCATGAATGCCCAAGTACTTCATGGTGATATTGGCACCCATGCTGAAACCGGCTAATCCAATCTTTCGGTAACCCGATTGAATAGCATGGTTGATGACCGTACTAATATCTTCCGTATCGCCATGATAATAAAGCCTGAACTGTTTGTTCATTTCTCCCGAACACGACCGGCAGTTCCAGGCAATCACATCCCAACCCTGGCTGCTGAACAGTCGGGAAGTACCGAGTACATATTGGCTGGATGCGCTGCCTTCGAGCCCGTGGGTAATGATTAATACCCGGTCGTTGCCATTCAAAAGGCAGTCGAGGTCGAGAAAATCATCGTCGGGCGTAGCGATCCGCACGCGTTGATATTGGACTTCCGGTATTTTACGGGTAAGGCCCGGGATAATTGTCTGGGTATGCGCCCCGAAGTGCCATCTTGGCGGTTTCAAAGGGCTTGAATGGGTAATGATTGGCATATGATTGGTCGAGGCACTAAGTTCTGGATAGTTTGAGCAGATTATTTTGGGTTGAGACAAGGCGCGACGAGAGAGTATAGCGGGCTCTCCATGTCCAAAGAGCAACGATATTGTCAGTTCAAAAGAAACTTTCCAACTACCCGGCACGTAGTGTCTCGACCACTAAGTGCAAAGATAAGGGAGATATGAATGCAACGATGTACGCAGTTGGGGTATAAATCCCTGAAATTTATCCACAATTATTCATCACGGTACTGTTTAAGTCCACTTTTTACGTCCTTTGCGAAGTACACCGATCAACGGGTTGTGTAAAAAGGGTTATTTGCTGGTTTTTAGAAGCCGCACCTCCTGGTAATATTTTGATCAAGGTTTAAATTTGTCAACTTTTAAAAGTTGACAAATTTCTACATCCGCGATTACAAAATATAGTTTGCCAGGTTTTCAACTGTTTGCAAGACTCATGATTTTTATACAACTGGACGATCACCGTGCGAATAATTTTGGCAATAAAATATTAAACATCTTATGCAAAAAACGATAACCATTGTAGGGCTTTTACTCCTGTTTGTACTCCCTGTTTTTTCCCAAAAAGAAAAAAAGGAAACAGAAAAGGATAAAAAAACACAAAAACCGGAGCGGATGAAAGAATCTACTTACGGTGCACTTTCTTTCAGGAGTATCGGGCCTGCCGTTACTTCTGGCCGTATCAGTGACTTTGCGGTGAACCCTGCTAATTACGCCGAATATTTTGTGGCATCTTCGGCTGGGGGCGTTTGGAAAACCCGCAACGCAGGCACTACTTACGAACCGGTTTTTGATGGACAAGGTTCGTATTCTATTGGTTGTGTGACGCTTGATCCCTCCAATTCTGAAGTGGTGTGGGTTGGATCTGGTGAAAATAACAACCAGCGCTCCGTTTCCTATGGCGATGGCGTGTACAAAAGTAGCGATGGTGGAAAATCCTGGAAAAATATGGGGCTGAAAAACTCCGAACATATCGCCAATGTGGTGGTTGATCCCACCAATTCCAATATCGTTTATGTAGCGGCATACGGCCCGGTTTGGAGCGATGGCGGTGACCGGGGCGTGTACAAATCCACTGACGGTGGCGAAACCTGGACTTGCGTAAAATCGGTAAGCCAATACACCGGCTGTAATAATCTGGTTATGGACCCGCGCGACCCGAAAATATTGTACGCTGCTTTTCACCAACGCCAGCGCAAGGTATTCACGTATATTGGCGGCGGACCGGAATCGGCTCTTTTCAAATCCACTGACGGCGGTGCTACCTGGATAAAATTGGGTGGCGGTTTGCCCGGCGGCGATGTAGGTCGTATGGGTATTGATATTTCTCCTGCCAATCCGGATTATGTCTACGCCGTCGTAGAAGCCCAGGAAGGCAAAGGCGGCATTTATCGCTCTACTAACCGGGGTGCCAGTTGGGAAAAAATGAGTGGTGCCGCCACCAGTGGCAATTATTACCAGGAACTCACCTGCGACCCGAAAAACGCAGACCGCATATTTGTTACCGATTCCTATTTTAAAGTGAGTTACGACGGTGGGAAAACAGTAAAAAATCTTGGTGAAATCAATAAACACATTGATAATCACTGTATTTGGATCGATCCTTCGCATACTGATCACCTGCGCGTGGGCTGCGATGGCGGCGTTTATGAATCCTGGGACAATGCCAAAACCTGGGAGTTCAAGCACAACCTGCCGGTTACGCAGTTCTACAAAGTGGCCACCGATAATGCTTTTCCATTCTATAATGTACACGGCGGCACCCAGGACAACCTGAGTCTTGGCGGACCGAGTCGCACCACCAGCGGGAATGGCATCCCAAATGCCGATTGGTTTATCACCAGCGTGGGTGATGGTTTCGAAACACAGGTGGACCAGTCGAATCCTGATTTGGTGTATGCGCAAAGTCAATATGGCGGCTTAGTGCGGTATGACCGTAAAACCGGCGAAAAATTGTTCATTCAGCCACAAATCCCTGAAGGCGAAGCGCCCTTGCGCTGGAACTGGGATGCGCCGCTGCTGATCTCCAAATTCTCCAATACCCGCTTGTATCACGGGGCCAACCGCGTGTTTCGCACCGACGACCGCGGCAATTCCTGGAAGGTGATCAGTCCTGACCTTTCAAGAGGTATGGACCGCAATCGCCTCGAAGTGATGGGCAAGGTGTGGAGCGTGGATGCCTTGGCCAAAAATGGCTCCACTGATATTTACGGACAAACCACCAGTATCGCGGAAAGTCCTTTAGATGAGAACCTGCTTTGGGTGGGAACCGACGATGGATTAATTCAGGTAACCCGCGACGGTGGTACCAGCTGGGAAAAAATAGACAATATTGCTGGTGTGCCTGAGCGGTCTTATGTCCACCAGATTATTGCTTCCCAATACGATAAAAATACGGCCTATGTGTGTTTTAACCACCACCGCTACGGCGATTTTAAACCTTATTTATTAAAAACTACCGACGGTGGAAAATCCTGGAAATCACTGAGTGTCACCCTGCCAGAGCGGGGTAGCGTTTATTCCATTGCAGAAGATCATGTGGATCGTAATTTGTTGTTTTGCGGAACAGAATTCGGGGTGTACTTTACCCAGGATGGTGGCGACAACTGGATGCCGCTAAAGTCCGGCCTGCCAACCATAGCGGTCCGCGATATTGAAATTCAGCGCCGTGAAAATGACCTGGTACTCGCTACGTTTGGTCGCGGTTTCTATATCCTCGATGATTACAGCATTTTGCGCAACCAGAGCGACGCCAATTTTGAAAAAGCGGCAATGATTTACCCGGTAAAAGATGCCTGGTATTTTATCCCCAACCTCACCCTTGGACTCCGCGACAAGGGCCACATGGGCAGCAGTTACTACGCCGGCCAAAATCCGGCAGTGGGTGCCGTGTTTACTTATTGGATAAAAGAGGAGGCGAAAACGCTGAAAGCCAAGCGCAAAGAGGCCGAAAAAGCACTTGCTGATAAAAAAGAAACGGTTTATTACCCCTCCATCGACGACCTGCGCAAAGAAGACAGTCAGCCCGAGCCGTTTTTGATGTTCACAATTACCGATGAAAAAGGCGATGTGGTGCGGCATATTAAAACGGGCGCATCGAAAGGGTTAAAGCGGATTGTTTGGGATTTCCGGTACAACACACCAGCGCCGGTGCAAGGCCGCTACAAACCCGCTCCTGATCAATTGTTTGGCGAAGAAGAATTGGGCATGCTCGCCATTCCGGGTAAATATTTTGTGGCGATCAGTAAATTTGAGGACGGTGAAATGACGCAACTCACCGAGCCACAGGCTTTTATAGTAAAATCATTGGGCCAGGCGACACTGCCGGTGGAAGACCAGCAGGCGTACCTCGATTTTTGTAAAAAGATCAATGATATGCGCAAAACGGTAAGCGCGCTATCGGGTATTTACGGTGAATTGGACAGCAGGCTTTCCGATATCAAAACCGCCCTTGAAGATACGCCCACGCCACCCGCCAGTCTCTATAGAAAAGTAACCGGACTGCAATCACAGCTGCACGAAACGGGCATTGTCCTCAATGGTGACCCTTCCCTGGCACGCAGGGAATTTGAAACAGCGACTTCTTTGAGTGGCCGGGTTGGTGGTTTGGAAGGGAATATGTGGGGCACTACTTCAACCCCGCCACAGGCTTACCGCGATGAATATGCCATTGCGGCCCGCCAAATCAAACCGATTTTAGATGCACTGAAATCTATTGATGCAGAGATTAATGTGGTGGAAAAAGTACTGGGTTCGAAAGGTGCACCGTATACGCCGGGAAGATGGCCGGAGTGGAAATAAAGAATATCTTTGCCCCCAATATGCCATCCATATCCGCAGTCATCATCACCTTCAACGAAGCGCGCAATATCCGCCGCTGTCTCGCATCACTGCAGGGTGTAGTCGATGAAATCGTAGTGTTAGATTCATTTTCTACCGACGGGACGCCGGCAATTTGCCGCGAATCCGGGGTGGCCTTTTTTCAGCATGCCTTCGATGGGCATATCCAGCAGAAAAATAGGGCGCTGACTTATGCGACACACGATTTGGTGCTTTCTTTAGATGCCGATGAAGCCCTCAGTGAGACTTTAAAGCAAGCTATTGCCTATTGCCGGGCCAACTGGGCCCACGATGGATACAGCATGAACCGGCTCACCAATTATTGTGGACAATGGATTCATCATTCGGGTTGGTATCCCGACAAAAAATTACGCCTGTTTGACCGGCGAAAGGCTCATTGGGGCGGATTGAATCCACATGATCGTATCATTATGGCGGGTGGTACTTCCTGTACGCATCTTGTGGGCGATTTGCTGCATTACAGTTATTATTCAGTAGAAGAACATCGGTTGCGGGCGCGGAAATACGCGGATATCGGTGCGCAGGCCATGCTGACGAATGGTAGAAAAGGCCATGCTTATCAATTGATTATCAACCCATTGTCTAAATTTTTGCGCAATTATCTCCTTAAAGGTGGGTTTCTGGACGGGAAAGCCGGCTGGACCATTTGTACCATTTCGGCCAAAGAAACCTTTTGGAAATACCAGGAGTTGCTTCGCCTTCAAAAGGTGAAAAGTTGCCAGATTTATTGAAAAATAAAGATTATGACCAGATAACGGGCTGTAAATCATTGAAAACCAACTGGATAGATTTGTTGCCAGATTCCTCAAAAACATTTACTGATGCCAGATTGTACCGGCACGGTCATCCTGACGACGGCAATATGCCGGTGCAATAAATTACCCATGAGGCGGCCCAGTTATACAACATGAGTGGTAATGTGGCAGAAATGATCCAGGATACGGTACGGGCACTCCTGCCGAAATGTTCCGCGATCTGTTCACTGGTCATGTGCTTTTGGGATTGCAGGGCGGTGACAATTCCCATTAACCGGGTCAATGCGATTCATCAGAAAATATCAGCCATACAGAGCAAAAAGCCGGTAAGTACTGTTTCTCCGGTAAGCGGCGTTTCAAATGGCAACGTTTGAATAAAGCCATTCTCCGTATATATATAGTACATTTATTGGAAGGATTAACCAACCAGCCTAAGCGAACACCGCAAGCCATATATTCATCCATTTTGAGCCGTAAATCATTGGTTCGCTCATCTGAAGAGCGCAATTCCAGTACAAAATCGGGTGTTATCGGGGCAAATTTCCCCTTTTGTTCGACAGGGAGCGCATCCCATCGCTCTTTCAGTATCCAGGAGGTATCGGGAGACCTGTCAGCACCGTTAGAAAGGTGGAGGCCTGTAGAGGAGTCAAAAACAACTCCGAGGCGGTGTCTGTTATTCCATATTCCAAGTTCAATTGTAATGGAGGTATTAATCCTGCCAGTCTCGGAAGAAGTAGTTGAGTACGCTATGCGAGTACAGTCCGCTCCTCGATGATTCCCTTGATCAGCGCAGGTTTTATTATTACTGAGGATCTTCTTATGCTGTAACTGATCTATATTTATTATAAAAAAAAAGCCACCTCTCTTTTTCAAGTGAGGCGGCTTTTTTTATTTATCCTTAAAAATCAATCTGCTACTTCACTTCTTCAAACTCTACATCCTGTGCCTGGTTGCCGGAATTGTCAGTGAGCTACCATGATTTTACCGGATACCAAACTTCCATTACCGAGGCGTAACGTATATCCGTAAATCCCGACTGGTGCATTTTGGGAGTGCCAGTAGAGATGATTCTCAAAAGGTTTATCAAAAATAACTTTTTCGTAAAAATCAAAAATGCTGAGCCGGCCGCTTTGGCCAGACAGATCGAACAGCACTTCATCCGAAGCCGGATTGGGTGAAACCGTAAGTCCGGTAATACCATTTTCTAACAATTCCGTTGAAGACTAAACGGGGCAATCGGGTTCGGCAACACAGCCGTCGGGGGTTATTTTCATCAACCAGCCCCAGTATTTAGTAGTGGTATCGCTGATAAAACCGGTAAACCCGGCGGCTATCATATTGCCTCCGGGAAGGGTAACAATCCCTCCCAGCCTGTTTTCAGATTCGGAAACAGGAAACGGTGTTACGATGTCCATACGTTGCCAGATACTGTCGCCCGAGGAAGAGAATTTCCGGGTAAAGCCGTTAACATTAAACCCAGGGTTATTGTCGCCGGGAGGAAAAATGCCGCCAACCGCCACCCAGTTACCGTCGGCCGTGGGCTGAATATTGTAAATGCCCTGGTAAAGGGATAGGTAATGCGGAATAAAACGCTGCCACAAAAGATTCATGTTGCTGTCGCGGCAGACTAATTTTTGGAGTAGGGTCCAGTCGGAGTTGCTGAATGCCAGATAGGCAGCGGAAGAATATAACCGGTTACCGTTAGGAAGTATCTGAAGGTTTCTCATCCCGTTTTCTGTACGGTGCTTACTTCCCAGTTGAAATGCTCATTAAAAAGTACATTGATTATGATATTTCCCTGTAGATTAGAAATATCCAAACTACCCCTGGCGCCGGGAAGCGTAAAATATACATTTTCATCCGAAGGATTCGGTCTAACTGTAATTCCTGTGAGTCCTTCGGTCTTTTTAACAAACTGATCTGTTCTGGATTCCACCGCGGGAAAATACGGGGCATAATTTTCTCCATACAGCTCAAGTATGCTTCTTGCCATGTATGGCGCATAACCGGTTTCAGGATGGCCTGCAATTTCGAGGAGCCGGTCTTTTTGTTGATTGGAATAACCGTTTTCATCAGCCATTTGGAATATTTCTTCAATTTCAGATAAATCTTCCAGCGACTCATCTGAAAGAGCGTATTTTAAACTGCAATTGTTTAATACTGATATGGGCATTGGTTTTTTCTCCGGCGGAAAGGTAATTTTGGCGATTTCAATATCTGCTTCATAAGCATCCAGCCGATATAACGAGGTTCTTATCGAATCAGTCTGATCTGCTGTGGTATCAGCGGATAAAAAATGAAGCGCTTTAATAATGGATTGATCCATTTCCCAACGATGCCAGTTGGCTTTTTTACGACTATTTTCCGAAAGTTCTGGATTGCTATTTGAGATACCGTTGAGTGCGGTTAAATATGGCTGGAGGTTGGAAAAACCTGCAAGAAACGGATTCTGCTGCTGGGAAGTACTCGAAAATCAGCATCTCTTGAACCGGAATTTTCATTACATTCATATAAAAGCCCTTTGGGTGATATTGTCGATGCATTGCTGTTCATTGAAAATGCGACATTGTCACGGTCTAAATTCAGATATGAATTTTTCCTGATTTTCAACTCCACACTTTGAGTCAGCGCATTCGAGTAGGTGCCGATTTGAAAATAAGGAGTTGGCGTATTTGACCCTGTAAAGGTATTTTCCTGAACAGTAAAGGCAAGCACATTACTTTCTAATACTAATCCAATTTGCCCTATCCCGACACTATTTGGATCGCCTGGACTGGCTAATGAAGGGTTAGGCAAATCACCAAGATTAAAATTGTTATACGTTATGACTGCATCATCAACCTCTCTGTGAAAAATCCCGACATAACATTTGGAAAATTCTGTTAGCCTTACAGAATAAGGCTTTCCAAGTGGAACTGGTATCCCTGTGGATGATTTAGTCGATTTAATTCCATAACTCCAACCTGTAAACTTCGATTTTTTGACATTATTTCCTGAAATACTTGCAGATACATGAAATCTTGCATCGTACGCTGAAATACCATAGCCGTAATCAGAATAAGCAGTAGGACTAAGTACTGAGTGGCTATTGGTAAATTCACAAGCTTTTATATTTATTCCTTTGACCCGAAACATTGTAATGCCGTTAATTTCGGCATTCCCGAACCGGAAATCGTCATCCGTTAAAAATTGGCAGTCAGTAAATTTACTCAAATTGTCTGGGGGAACCGGATGCTGAACCGGGTGATTATAAACTCCGATATAGGGTGTCATTTCAACTCCGATCCGGTTATTATACAATTTAACGCCTGTTAAATCAACTCCGCCACCTCCGCCGCTATTAAATTCTGTTGGATTAGCGCTTCCGACAAGAATAGCTATGTCTGCACTGCTGATAACTGAATTTTTCGGTGCATAAAAGCGACCCTGTTCAAAATGCAAAAAGGAATTGGACATCGTACCCTGTGGTTTTGTTTTATCTCCCCTTACCTCCACTCCCAGCCATGTACTGTTGCAGTGAGCGTCTAATGTGCCCCCGTTTAAATGCAAAATGCCGCCACGATTTATTATCAAACGTCCGGTTTCTGTAAACCTTACCTTCACTCCTGGCCCAATGGTTAAGCTTCCATAATTGCCGATTGTCAGGTTGCCTTTAATGTCAATTCCATTTGGAAATGCAGAAGAAGTCCAAACTCTGGTATCATTAATTACTAAATTTTCAAATTCAAAATTAACCAAACAAACTTGTAAGTCAGGATTCATTGATATGATATCCCGCATTCTTTGTCCCTGCCCTGAAGTAAAGTACTCCATGCAATCGGGATGGGTGTAAGCCATGATATTTTGGGATCCGGAGTAAACCCATTTCCATTTGGGGGATATTGACAAGTAGGATGTTCAACATTATGAGTAGCGTCGTTATCGGCCGGCGTATCACAAACATAGTCTCCATTAATCGTGTAAATTTCATTATTTTGACAGGCAGGGTCATTGACAAGTTGTGGGTCATTTGGAGCAGCAAAAGTATGCAATAAGCCCAGACAATGCCCCATTTCATGTGAAATGATATGGGATCTGCACAACGGTCCGTGTGGGGTTCTGAAATAGTTGCCGGATACATAAAGTCTGGTACCACAAATACCGGAAGCCATTCCCTTGCCGATTTCCGGATATGGATGGTCAGGAAACAGAAATATGCTGATACCATCATCAATACCTGAAGAATTGGTTAAAACTGCTTCATCTCCATCGGCATCGTCATAATACTGTTGATTATCTATGTAGTAAGTTTGACAATCCCAAACGAAAAAAATCTTGAAGTCATTTGCAAAAGTTGATTGTTTAAAAAGTGTAAGAAATAAGTTTAATGCAAATCTAAAGCAAACGCTTCATATTACAAAATAAAAAACCTGCCCGCTCATAAAAAAGCGGGCAGGTTAATCATAAAATCTTCAAAAACAATAGCTTACTTTACTTCCTCAAACTCCACATCCTGTGCTTGTCCACTGGAATTGTCCTCTGCAGGACCCTGGTCGTTGGTTGGGCCACCCTGGTTGCCACCTGCTGATTGTGTAGCCTGGTAAATTTCCTGACTGGCCACGCTCCATGCCTGTGTCAGTTGCTCGGAAGCCGTATCGATACGGGCGAGGTCCTGCACTTTATACGCTTCGCGGAGTTCATTCAACGCCGTTTCAATCGTCTCTTTGTGGTTGGCCGGAACTTTGTCGCCGTATTCTTTGAGTTGTTTTTCCGTTTGGAAAATCATTGAATCGGCGGCGTTCAGTTTTTCAGCGCGTTCCCGGGACTGACGATCGGTTTCTGCATTGGCTTCCGCTTCCGCTTTCATACGGGCGATTTCTTCTTTAGAAAGACCAGTGCTGGCTTCGATGCGCACATTTTGCTGTTTGCCGGTACCTTTATCCATGGCTGTTACCGAGAGAATACCGTTGGCATCCATATCGAAAGTCACTTCAATTTGCGGCACACCACGTGGTGCTGGCGGGATACCGTCGAGGATAAAACGGCCAACTGTACGGTTGTCGCGTGCCATTGGACGTTCGCCCTGAAGGATATGAATTTCCACCTGTGGCTGATTCTCAGACGCAGTGGAGTATGTTTTTGATTTTTTGATTGGAATAGTCGAGTTGGCTTCAATTACCACGTCGTACATATTGCCCATGGTTTCGATACCCATCGAAAGTGGCGTAACATCCAGCAGCAATACGCCACTAACATGTCCACCCAGCACACCGCCCTGAACACCTGCGCCAATCGCCACCACTTCATCGGGGTTAACCGATTTGTTAGGTTTTTTGCCGAAGAATTGTTCTACAGCTTCCTGAATCCGCGGAATACGGGTAGAACCACCTACCAAAATAATCTCATCGATATCGGAAGGGTTAAGGCCAGCATCTTTGAGTGCCAGGCGGCAAGGCTCCAGCGTGCGTTGTACCAATGAATCGGACATTTGTTCGAAACGGGCACGGGTAAGTTTCATGACCAGGTGCTTCGGTACGCCATCAACTGCTGTGATATATGGGAGGTTAATCTCCGTTTCAGAACCGCTCGACAATTCAATTTTGGCTTTTTCTGCAGCTTCTCTCAACCGTTGCAGTGCCATTGGATCTTTACGAAGGTCAACAAAATCCGACTTTTTAAATTCGTCGGCCAGCCATTCGATGATCAGGTAATCAAAGTCATCACCACCGAGGTGCGTGTCGCCATTGGTGGATTTCACTTCGAATACACCACCGCCTAATTCAAGGACAGAGATATCGAAGGTACCGCCACCGAGGTCATACACAGCGATGGTCATATCTTTGGTGCCTTTGTCGAGGCCATAAGCCAAGGCAGCAGCTGTAGGTTCATTAACGATCCGTTTTACATCAAGACCTGCAATTGCACCGGCTTCTTTCGTTGCCTGGCGCTGTGAGTCATTGAAGTAAGCAGGCACAGTGATAACCGCTTCTGTTACCGTTTCGCCGAGATAATCTTCGGCGATTTTTTTCATTTTTTGCAGAGTCATTGCAGATATTTCCTGCGGCGTGTAGGAACGTCCGTCAATTTCCACACGAAGTGTATCGTTGTCGCCGCGCACCACTTTATAAGGTACACGTTCGATTTCTTTGCCAACTTCGCTATAACGCATTCCCATAAAACGTTTGATCGAAGCGATAGTCCGCTGTGGATTAGTGACTGCCTGACGTTTGGCGGGAGCGCCTACTTTTCTTTCGCCGTTGTCCAAAAAAGCAATTACGGAAGGCGTGGTGCGTGCGCCTTCGTCGTTGGCGATCACAACCGGCTCGTTGCCGATCATTACAGATACACACGAGTTGGTGGTACCTAAGTCAATGCCGATAATTTTTCCCATATAATAAGTTAAAAGTCTTTGCTGATGAATGTTGTAATTGGAGTATCAATTCCTCTTTAGCAATCGTTGTGCCATGCTCTGTCAAACTGACGGTTTGTCAGATGTAATGAAAGAATGGCAGAATAGACCGGTTATCAGGTGATCCACTATCCTTTATCGGTCGAAGTGTTGACCACAAGCAGGGCATTCATTCGCATTCCCTTTCCCTGCTTGCGCTCAACACTACGACTGATAACGGATCAACTGATAATTAAATCTGCTACCTTTGCCTCTTTATAATTAAACACACGATTGATCATGAACAAATTCATCACTGTTTCGCTGTTACTGGTTGCAGCCATCGCATTTTCCTGTAAGCAAAATCCGAAGACAAATGTGGGAGAAGCTGCTGCTTATATTTGTCCAATGCACCCGGCAGAGGTGAGTGTAACACCTGGAGTATGTGCTGTTTGCAAAATGGCACTGATTCCCATGGAAGCGCCGGCTGCCGCTGCTTATACTTGCCCGATGCACCCGGAGGTAAAAAGTGATAAACCGGGTACTTGTCCGGAATGTAAAATGGACCTGGAGCCGGTAAAGCCAAAAGAATAACGATTCATTCGCAAATTACCGGCAATATCGACCGGTAATTTGCAGTTTAATTCCAGTACTTAAATCTTAAGTTCCAATAAATTTATTGAATATGCGATTCATTCAAACTGCTTTTGCTTTCCTGTTTTTTTTAATGCTGGCGTCGTTTTCCAATGCGCAAACTTCCGGTATGGTCAAAAAAAACGCAAAAGCCATCACCACCGAACAAGCAGCTATATTTAAGGTACTCGGAAATTGCGATATGTGCCAAAAAAATATCCAAACGGCATCTGCATCTGCCGGCAGCAAAAAGGCCGACTGGAACAAGGATACTGATATGCTTACTGTTACTTTTGATCCTGCCCGCACATCGGTCGACGCTATTCAAAAGGCAATTGCCAAAGCGGGTTATGACAATGCGGGATATAAAGCCGATGACGAGGCGTATAATAAGTTGCATACCTGCTGCCAATATGACAGAACAGGTGCGGCAGGTGGTACTAAATCGTGTTCCGGAGAAAATTAATATTTCGTTTGTCCCCACCTTTTTATCCGGTGTTTGGCGGCCCTGATAAAAAACCAGCTATGCGCCAATAGGGTAGGAAAGAGGCCAAAATGGGTGCGCATCACCTCAAATCTATCTTTTAATGACTGTTGGTGCCTTTTTTTGGACATTCCGCCCATCAGGTAATCAGTGACAAGAACGCCCGTATTCTTGGTATGCTTGCTATGCTGCAGAATTTTAATGCACCAATCGTAATCTGCACACAAATTACCAGCAATGTATTCCGGGGCTAAGGTGCGGCGGGGAATAAATGACTGGTGTACCACCAACATGCCCTCCAAATATTGGCTCCAGTGCAATGCTGCAGGTAGTTTTCGGGTACTTAAAGCACTCATTAGTCCGGCTGCCTGCCGGTTATCGTCCACCAACATCGTTTCGCCATACAATACGTCCGTTTCGGGAGTCGCCGCTTGCATGATTTTTTCGATTGTAACGGGCGCATGCAACCAGTCTCCGCAGTTGAGAAACTGCACAAAATCGCCGGTGGCCATCCGAAGTCCTTTGTTCATGGCATCATAGAGCCCTTTGTCGCTCCCGGATGTCCATTGGAGGTTTGGCATTTTTTCGGCATAGGACCGAATAATATCCAGCGTGCCATCGGTGGATCCTCCATCGATGATCAGGTATTCGATGTGTGGCCAGGTCTGTTTCTGTACGCTTTCAATCGTACCCGGAAGAAGATTTTTTCCGTTAAAAACAACGGTGATAATACTGATACTGGTATCGGTCATAAAGTTGGTTTTAGAAAGAAAAAATCCTGGACATAGCTTATGTTGGTGTTATTGAATTGCCTTTGGAATAGCCATCTAATGACTGTTTAATAACACATTTTTAATGTGTTACAAAATCAATTGCTTCTACCAAAACAGTACATGCCATTTCAATTTCAGTCGTCGTTATTGTCAATGGCGGTGCAATTCGCAAAGAACGGTCATTAAATAAAAACCAATCGGTAATCAAGCCTTTTTCCAGGCACCGGGCAATTACTTTTTTGACGACATCTTCGGCTCCCAGATCAATGGCCAGCCACAATCCGACATGCCGGATTTCCTGGATGGCTGGGTGTTGCAGCAGCTGCAAAAATAAGGCATTTTTGGAGGGTATATCCGAAATTAAATCGCCTGTTGTTAAAATCCGTAGTGTAGCCAGGGCAGCGGCGGCGCAGACTGGATGTCCGCCAAAAGTAGTAATGTGCCCTAAAACAGGATCAAAACTTAGCACGCGCATGATTTCCTGCCGTGCAATAAAAGCGCCAATGGGCATGCCTCCTCCAAAACCTTTGGCCAGCAGCAGTATATCCGGTTGGATATGGTATTGTTCGAAAGCAAATAAGGTACCTGTTCGCCCGTATCCGGCTTGTATTTCATCCAGAACCAGCAATGCACCTGTTTCATCACAACGCTGCCGCAATGCCAGCAGCCAAAGTGGATCGGGCAGCCGAATACCGGATTCAGCCTGGACGGTTTCCACAATAACGCAGGCGGTCGATGTATTAATCATTTCCAGGTCATCAAAATGATTAAATGAGATATGTCTGATGCCAGGCAGCAAGGGGTAGTACGGAAGGGTAAATTCCGGTGGCCACATCAGACTGGCAGCGCCCTGGGTACTGCCATGGTAGGCGTATTTACAAGCGATAATATCCGGCCGGCCAGTATATCGCTTGGCGAGTTTCATGGCTCCCTCTGTAGCTTCTGTCCCAGAATTGGTATAATACACAGCATCAAGACCAGGCAATACGGAAGCGAGCAAGGTAGCCAGTTTTACTTGCGGATTGAGAATGAACTCGCCATAAACCAAAGTATGCCAATAAGCGCCAATTTGCGCCTCGATTGCCCGCTGCACTAAGGGATGTCTGTGGCCGAGGCAACTGACGCCAATTCCGGCAATCATATCCATATATGCCTTGCCCGAAGTGTCGTAAAGATACAGTCCTTCGGCCCGGGCAATCTCCAGTGCCATGGGGCTTGGGGAGGTTTGTGCAATGTGTTGTAAAAAAAGTGCTCTTTGAGAAGGCATTATTTTTGCAGTATTGAATTTAAGTGTATGTTTGCCATTAGTTATCCGGAATTGCTGATTTTCTCCGCAAAGAAAAACAGAATTCAAACTAAATTGCCAAAAGAAACGTTACACGTAATTATGACGGCAATTGATTTAATCGCCCACGATATTCCGGCTCTGAAAATAGAGCAAACCGGACGCGACGCTTTCCACCTGCTGAGTGATCATCATGTGAAGCATCTGCCTGTAATTGATGGTAATCGCCTGGTGGGTATCCTGTCGGAAGAAGATGTTTTTAATCATAAATTGTATGAACCAGTCAGCGAATACAGTTTTTCCATGATGCGCACTTTCAGTGTTCGTTCCAACGAACATTTGTTTGAAATTATGCGAATTATGGGAGAGAACCGGCTGACAATTATTCCGGTCACCGATATCGAAGGGAATTATATGGGGATGGTCTCTCAAAATATGTTGCTGAGGGCATTTTCAACCACTACTGCATTTGCAATGCCCGGAGGCATTCTTATCATAGAATTGGATCGCCGGGATTATTCATTAACGACGATTGCCCGTGCGGTGGAAGAGGAAGGGGCCAAAGTACTGACTTCTATTATCACTTCAACACCCGATTCGGAAGTACTCGAATTGACCTTAAAAGTTAATCGGGATGATGTAACGCGGATCGCGGCAGCCTTAGAACGGTATGGGTTCTCTGTAAAACGCACTTTTGCAGAAGATGACTACTCTGCTGCTGTACGGGAACGATACGACTCGTTTATGAATTATTTGAATGTTTAATTAGTTATCAGTTGGTCAGTTATCAGTCGTAGCGTTGATCGTAGATTGGGCATCTAATTGTTATAAAAGCCCTCGTTACGGTCAACGCTACGACTGATAACTGTGATCAACTGATAACTAACTACCCTGCTTCACAAACTGCACTTCCGCCGCGATTTTCACTTCTTCACTTACCAGAACACCACCTGTTTCCAGGGCTGAATTCCAGTTTAATTCCCAATCAGTACGGTTGATTTTGCCGGAAATGGAGAAGCCTGCCTTTTCATTGCCCCATGGATCTTTATTGGTGCCAGAAAATTCCACATCCAATGTAACTGGTTTGGTAATGTTGCGAAGAGTCAACTGGCCTTCCACTTTTCCTGTTGCTGCATTATAATGGTCGGAAACAAAGGTAATGGCAGGGAATTTTTCAGTGTCGAAGAATTCCGGACTGCGGAGATGCCCGTCACGCTGCTCACTGCCGGTATTAACCGATGCCGCATCAGCCGTAAATTCAATTTTTACATTAGAAAAATCAGCGGTTTCGGTTTCGATAGTGGCCGAAATAACATTGAACTGACCAGTTACGTTGGTGATCATCAAGTGTTTTACCTTGAATTGTAATTCGCTGTGGGAGGGGTCTAATACCCATTTGTTTGCTGCCATAATTTTTTAAATCGAATGTTATAAAATTAAGTGTTTGAACATCTAATTTAAAAAAAGGTTTTTTCAAGCAGCATTTTTTTAAAAAAAATCTGACAGCATTTGTTATCCCCCAATTAAAAGGAACCCTATGAGTAAACATGTCGCTGCGGTAATTGCAAAATACTTTTGCAGATCGCGCCGAAATACACGCATGGTACCACCAATGATCAGGCTTGGAAAGGACATACCCAGAAAAACAGCACCGATAACAGCACGCGTCATTTTTCCATCATTAAATTGGTAGGCTACGGCATAAGCAGCGATGCCGACTACCATGGTCAGGCCAAATGCTGCAGCAAGTTTGGAGAAGGAGAACATAAGCTGATAGTCTATTGGTCAGTTAGTTGATCGGTTAGTGGGTAATATGTTCCATACACTGGTCATCTTCGACCCGTTATTCGCATTGTTAGTGCCATCTTGAACTACAATCTACGGACTAGCCGACCCATTTAAAAATTCTTTTCCACCCAAATTACCTTTCCTGTCCGGTCAATATATTGCCAAAGATGATCGATAATGACTAATGCGAGGCCGTTTTTGAAAGGATTGGCGTGGTCATATTGTGGTGGGATGTCCCAGGTGCCGACAGTATTGATAAAGCCCCAGCGACCGTTATTGCAGGTTTGTGCGAGTCCTTCTGAAAAAACACCGGCATCTTCAAACTTAGGGGTGATGGCCAATTTTCCGGATTTGTCGATAAATCCGTAAGCACCATTAATCTCTACCAGGGCCAAACCTTCGCCATAATCGCCGGCAAGGTCAAAAATAGGCTCCACCGCAATTTCTCCCAAGTCATTCACAAATCCATATTTACCATCCTGGAATGCCAGGGCCATGCCGTCGAAAAATTCTCCATAGGAATGATCTTCCACAAAATCAAATTGAGGGGTGGTCACCACTTTGCCGGATTTGTCGATTAATCCCCAGCGTTTATTCTCCGTGACGACAGCAAGATGCTGCTGAAAAGGTTGTGCCCATTCCCACCTGTGCGGTATTTGGACATGTCCATTAGTATCAATATACCCCCAAAGGCCATCCTGGCGAGCAACGGGTGCCAATCCACCTGAAAAAGCCCCCGCATTGGTGAAGCCCGGTGGGATCACCCAATTGCCATCGGGCTCAATAAAGCCCCAAAATTGCTCGACAGCCACTGACGCTAGGCGTTCATTAAAATCGCCGGCCTGATCAAACTTAGGGGGGATCACTTCATTGCCCCGGCGGTCAATAAAGCCGTATTGGTGAACTAATTGAACCAAAATGCGTTCGTCGGCGCAAACCCCGACAGAACGGTAACTGCGTTTGAGCAAGAGCCGTCCCAACGCATCTAAAGGCGCCCAGCGATCATTAATCCGGGCCTGTGTAAATCCATTCTGGAACTCACCGGCATCAAGGTATTGCGGCTCTATCACCACCGTACCTGTGGCGTCGATAAAACCGAATCGTCCGTTTTCTCTTATTTTAAACAGTGCAATATGCGCATTGGGTATCACCATGGGGAGGCAAAGATAGCCTAACGTTTGCCTTTTTTCTGCAAAATTTGCGGATCGAGTTGTTGTGCTTTGGCATAAAGCTCGTCTGCTTTGGTTTTATCACCCGACATCATGTAGGCGGTTCCAAGGTCGAACAGGTTGCCGGCATTAGATGGTTCCAGATCAACGGCTTTGCTAAACCATTTGATGGCTTCGGTATGGTTTAGGCCCATGCCATTGGCCACGCCAAGCAGGCGGGCCGTTTCTACATTCTTATTGTCGTATTCCCAGGATTGATTCAGGAATTTCAATGCATTAGCCAGGTCGCCTTTCTTTTCGCCGTAATTTTTTCCGGTTTCCCGAAATGCCGTTGCCAGCATCGGCCTGGCATTGGCATTGTTGGGTTGCAGCCGGATCACCGTGTTGTAATCGGCGATACTCTGTTCGTAATTGCCCAGCAACAAATTGGCACCGCCTCTCGAAATATAGGCATCGGCGTAATCTTTGTAAATTTCAATGGCTTTGTTGAGGTGGGGGAGGGCCTGCATACAGTATTCTTTCCGTTTGGTTTCGTCGGTCTCCACCCGGGCTTTATCAAATAATACGCCGCCACAGGCATTTCTGATTTTAGCACTATTTGGCGAATTGGTCACATCGGTGAAGAAGAGCGTTTCGTTGGTTTGCCAGGCAGGAACCCGCATAAAGGTTTTGCCGGCAAATGCAGCACCCGCAATACCAACTATTGTCAAAACCGTAGATAGTTTTCCCGTATTCCAATGAGTGCCGCTTTTCATTAAATTGACCAATAAAACACTGATAATCAAACAAAATCCGACAGAAGGCATAAATGCAAAACGCTCCCCCATATTCGTTCCTACCGGAAAAATCAGGTTAGATACTATACTGATGGTAATCAGAAAATACAAAATTCCGAAGCTGATGATACTTCTGGACTTAAAATTCCGAATAGCATACACCGCCAGTCCGATATAAATAAACAGGCTTAGTAAAACAGCCGGATCGCTGAATTTCATCAGCCCAATATGCCGCGGGTAGTAGTCGTGCGTAAGGGTCACCGGTGCAAAAAGGAGCATGATGTATTTGCCCAGGGTGTATGTAATAGTCGCTAGTTTTTCTGCGGGACTAAAAAACTCCCAGGTTTGGCCAGTTAGTTTCACAAACGGGTTGTTCATCATTTCCAGGGGCGCACTTCCAAATTTCCAGTGCAAAATAGTGCCCCGAATAAGGAAGAATACAACAAATCCGAGCAGCATGGGCAGCGTAAGTCCTGCAATTTTCGGCATTTCAGCTTTTCGGAAATACCACAGCGCCAGCGGAATAATCGCCAGAAAGGTCACTGCATTTTCTTTGGACATGCACGCCAGAAAAAACACACCAACGCCAATCCAGCTCCACATGGAACGACCGGTGTCGTACGCTTTCAGGGTAAACCATAAAGCACCTAAACTGCCCAGTAAGGTGACGATTTCATCACAACCTTTTACATTGGCCACCACTTCGGTATGTATAGGGTGCACCGCAAAAAGCGCGGTGGCAATCCAGGCCGTAATAGCAGCGTAATTTTCTCCATATTCCGTGCGGATCAGCAATAACAGCGTGCGGTACAACACCAGACAGGTAACGCCATACAAGACCACGGTTAAAAGGTGGAAAATAAAAGGATTGGCCCCAAAAATCTGATAGACAATGGCAAAAATCACTAACGTGAATGGCCGGTAACGGCCGCCGGAAACCAACAGGTCCTTCCCTTCTACCTTGAAAAAGCCGTAGAAGGTATCCTTGGACAAAATGCCGCCAATACCGGAAAACCCTCTCTGGGTAAACATATTGTCGGTGATTACAATGGCATCATCGGAGGCAAACTGGTGCCCGAAGGAGCCGATATATACGAAGCATGCCAGCGCAAAGAGCAGAAAACTTTGCAATTGGTAGTTCTGAAAAAATTCCGGGAGATGCAGATCGGTGAATTGCGCGGCAATAGCTTTCACTGCTTTGTGCGTAGAAGTACTGGGTTTGCTGCGTTGCTGCTGCGGTTGTTGTTTGGCCATGAATTAGATACTGTTCTGTTTTTGCGGCGCAAATTACAACATTTGGTAAATTTTATGGTAAGAGTTGTTACAGTGTCCAATTTTCGACGGTCGTTTCAAAATGAACTAAAAAAATCTCTAATGGCAATCCACCCCAGCCGGTGGAACCGCCGATTCAAAAAGCGACAGATCAAGGTGCAGTCCCCGTTGAATCAACAAAAAACCCGACACCAATAATAATACTGGTTGTAATACTTTAAAACGGCGGCGAACGGCTCCCGAAAACGAATGCCCCAATACCCCTGTGGCCATCATCAAGGGTGCGGTTCCCAGTCCAAAAAAAAACATAAATCCAGCGCCTTCCCCTATATCGGCAGTGGCGATGGCACCGGCCAGCGCTGCATACACCATACCGCAGGGAATAAGACCGTTGAGCAATCCGAAGGAGAAGGAAGCGCCCCTGGGATGGCTTTGCAGAAGGCCACTCATGCGGTATTGCAATTGATGGACAAGATGTTGTACAGTGGGGATACGGTTCATGATGCGCTCAATACGCCAGGCCATCAGGGCAAAGGCGATCATCAGTATGCCGGCGGAAACAGACAGTATTTGCTGCATGCCAGCGAGTGCGAAGCCTTTGCCAGCCAAACCGAAAAATAATCCCAACCCGGCGTAGGTAAGGATTCGCCCCGTCTGGTACTGGGCCATAGATACCCACGACGACTGCCTGGAGGCGTCCGGAGGCCCGTGCAGCGCAAGCATCAGCGGTCCGCACATACCAACGCAATGCAGACTTCCTGCTAATCCAAGTAGTAATGCGGCAGTATACATAACACTGTGTTTAGGCTGGGTGGAGGATTACTACCGTTTCGTAGTAGTAATGCTGAGCACCAGTCACCCAATTGAGTTCAAGGTGCCAGCGACCACCCACCAGTTTCTCAGATGGAATAATGATTTGGTTTTGCCCTTTCAGGGCGATATTCAAGTCATCATCGACGGTGGCCGAACGGAACATTTTTATATTGCCTTCAGCGGCAAACATGCCCTCAGGCAATTGGACGGTTACTTCTTTTTTTTCAGCGTTATAAGTGGCTGCTGGCTGTACGGGAAGTGCTGCCGTATTTTGTTTGCCGGTGATGCGCGCCTGATAGTTCAGGTCGAGGGTGTAATAATCTTTTTGCACCAGTCCTGGATCTTGTTGGAAAGATAAGATCAGCATGGTGAGCATTCCAACGGCAAAAGTGCCGTAAACAAGTGCAATTCCGGTTCCCCAGTTAATTTTCATGATGAAGTGCTGTTTTAGTAATGGTGCGAAATCTCAGGTTAAAAATAAGCATTGCAAATCAGTCAATGTGCATATAGATTTATCAATTTTTTAAAAGTGGCCAAATCTTACGTCCTGATTACGAGCTGTTTTTAAAAAAGAACTCGTTATTCACATTAATGTAAAATAAGGAGAGCAGGATAAAGTAGTAGAACGCTTAACCCTTACTCCTCTTTTTTCTTTTCTTCATGCTCGTCTTTGTGTTCTTCTTTGTGTTCGTCTTTGTGTTCTTCTTTTCTTTCTTTGCCTGGTCCCATAAAATTGGTATTGACCTGGTCTATCACCTTGTTATCGCTGATGACATCAACGGTGAGTGGTGTTTTCCGGCCATTCAATTTGTCGGATTCCATATTGATAAAGAATACACCTTCAGCAACGTGATTTTTAGGGACATCCACAGGTGGTGCTCCAACATAAATGATTTCTCCTGCACCTGCGTGTATTTGAAATTTAATAGGCAGGTCTTTATTGGTTTTATTAATGACCTTGTAAGTGTAAAGGTTGGTAATATGTGTGACATCATGCTCCTGGTACAACATACCGGGCGAACGAAGAATAATACTTTCCACAATGCCCCTGTTGGCAATCAGGAAAACATCCAATGAAAGGAGGGCAACAAGTACCAATGAATAAGCGTATACCCTGGGGGTGAATATTTTCCGCACACCACTTTCAATACCAGTCTCTGAATCGTACCGGATCAACCCGCGGGGACGGTCAATTTTATCCATTACCTGATCACAGGCATCTATGCAGGCAGTGCAATTGGTGCATTCCAATTGGGTGCCGTGCCGGATATCAATGCCAGTGGGGCAAACCGCAACACACAATCGGCAGTCGATACAATCGCCTAATACAGCGTTTTGGATACTGGCAATCGGATCACTTTGCAGTGATGCCGTCGAGACAGTGGCCGGTATTCCTGTGTTTTTTTTCAGTTTCCCTCTTGGTTCGCCCCGTTTATGGTCGTAAGCCACCACGATGGAATCCTTTACTAAAAGTACGCCTTGCAGGCGGCCGTATGGGCAAATAGTTGTACAAACCTGTTCCCGCATTCTGGAAAACACCCCGTAGAACACCCCGGAAAAAAGAAGCATTGCCAAAAGTCCTCCAACATGCGCCTCCAGGGGATCTTCCATAATTTTAATGACCTGATCCATTCCAATGACATAGGCCAGAAAATAATTGGAAACCACAAAAGCGATCAAGAAAAAGACAAGGTGCTTAATGGTCTTCTTCTGAATTTTTTCGGTGTCCCAGGGTGCTTTATCTAATCTCCGTTGTTCTCCGGCATCGCCTTCAATCCAGTATTCAATTTTTCGGAAGACCATCTCCATGAATACTGTCTGTGGACAAACCCATCCACAAAACAACCTTCCAAAAACTACTGTAAAAAGGATAATAAAGACCAAAAAGGTCAGCATTGCCAGGACAAAAAGGTGGAAATCCTGTGGCGTAAATACCAACCCAAACAGGACGAATTTTCGTTCTAATACATTGAACAGGAAAATTTGTTCGCCGTCTATTTTGATGAAGGGTAAAGTAAGGAAAATGGCCAAAAAGGCAAAACTTACCCAAGTCCGGGCATTATAAAAGCGGCCGGATGGTTTTTTGGGGTACAACCAGATGCGTTTTCCATATTTGTCGACGGTGGCGATTGTGTCGCGGAATTCTTCCGTATCTTCTTCTAAATCAGGAATATAAGACATTTTTATTTGCGATTTACGATTTACCGAAGATTTTGGATTGATTCGATTTTTTTTATTTACGATTGATTCGATTTACGATCGACCACCAATTCTATTGCCGATCGTAAATCGAATCAATCGTCATTCTACTTAGGTGCTTCTTCCTTCCAAACCTCGCCTTGTGGCGCTTTGGGATTAGGAGGATTCGATCCTTTTTTGCTCAGGATATAACTGGCCACTTTTTGCATGTCAGATGGTTTTAACTGCGCTTGCCAGGAAATCATGCCTTTTTCAGGGACCCCGTATTTGATAACTTTAAATACGTTTTTGATGCCGCCGCCATGAATCCAATTGTCATCTGTCAAGTTTGGACCGACGAGCCCTTCCAGCCCTTTTCCATGACAGGCAACGCAGTTGGAGTTGAATATAAGCTCCCCCTGACCTACTAATCCAGGATCTGCCAACACGGTTACATTCGACTCATCCACGAGATTTGCCTGACCTGCAAGTGCCAGTGCAATTTCTTGTTTGGCTTTAGCCATCTCTGTGTCGTATTCTTCTTTTTGAGAAGGCCCATTTCCACCGAAATGATAGTAATACATGTATCCCACTGCCCAAATAATGGTGAGAATAAACATATTAATCCACCATGGTGGCAGGCGATTATCTAATTCCCGGATACCATCGAATGCATGGTGTGAAATAATCTGTTCTTCCTGCTCAATCGGAACGGCATCTTCCCAGTATTTTTTGCGGAGCCGATCCCAGAATTCATTGGAGGCGTCAGGTTCAATCGCCGCCTCAGGCAAAGTTACGCCTGTACGTTGCGCTTCCAAGGTAAGGATACGCTTGTACATGAACTTATTTACCGAAAGCATATAGAAGAACCCTATAATGATCATCAATGATGCTGCCAAAATAAGTACCCAGGTCATGATAGTGGATAGTTCATTGACAGCAGGCGTTGCCGCAGCAGGCGCAGTAGCCTGACCGATAGCAGATGCTGAGTAGATCAGCCCTATAGTTAATGTGAAATATTTACCGTATTTCATTGTTCTTAAAATTGAAATGATATAAAATATCTAATCTTTGGTCGGAAAGCCTCCCTTCCCGGCCAATTAATCTTCGAGTGGCATATTAGCCATGTAGTCCATATCTTCTTTTTTGCCGATAAATGCGCGAATGGCAGCAAAAGAAAAGGTGCAGAAAAATAAAAGCAAGGTGGAAATTGCAAACCACTGAATGCCTTCTACTGATTGAAGCAAATATTTATACATAATAAATGATGTGTATGAGGTGTGCGGAGCGAAGAGTGCGAGGCGTAAATTTGTAAGTGTATACGCCCCGCTCTCCTCATTCCTTATTTAATTTTTATGTCTGTTCCTAACCGTTGCAGATAAGCAATTACTGCTATCAGTTCCTTGGTTTGGATACCAGCGTCTTTGACGCCCTGATCGCTCAGGTTTTTAGCCACTTTTTGTGCTTGTTTTTGGGCATCTTCAATCGCAATGTCTTCAAAACCAGCTGGATAGGGCGTGCCTAACTTGCGCAATGCCTTAATTTTTGATGGTAATAAACCAAGGTCCACCTCTGTGTCAGCCAATGCCTGGTAAGCTGGCATGATTGATCCCGGAGACATGCTGGTGGGGTCCATCATGTGGTTATAGTGCCAACTATCGGGGTATTTGCCTCCTTCCCGGAGCAAATCCGGACCCGTGCGTTTACTACCCCACAAGAACGGGCGGTCATAAATGTATTCACCGCTTTTGGAGTACTCTCCATACCGTTCTGTTTCACTGCGGAACGGGCGAATCATCTGAGAGTGACAACCCACGCAACCTTCGCGGATATAAATGTCACGGCCTGTCAATTCTAAGGGCGTATAAGGTTTTACTGTTGAAATTTTTGGAACCTGGCTTTCGATAAAGACCATTGGAACAATTTGTACAATTCCGCCGATAGCGATTAGAATGGTGCTCCACAATAACATTTGTAAAGGCCGTCCCTCAATCCATTTGTGCCAGTGCTCACCAGCAACTACTGGTACACGTGTTTCACGGGCAGGCGCCTCAGCATCTTCGTTGGCTAAAAACTGACCTTGACCTGCGGTTTTGATCAGGTTGTATACGCCTAATATGGTGCCGACAAAGAAAAGTGTTCCGCCAAATACCCGTATGGCGTACATTGGAATGATCTGCGTTACGGTATCCAAAAAGTTACCCCACTGCAATGTTCCTTCCGGCGTAAATTCTTTCCACATCATCGCCTGTGTCCAACCGGCAAAATATAATGGAATTGCATAAAATATGATACCTAATGTGCCGAGCCAAAAGTGCGTATTCGCTAATTTAACAGAATACAGTTCTGTGCGATACATCCGCGGCCATAACCAGTACAATACACCAAAGGTGAGGAATCCATTCCAGCCCAATGCACCAACGTGCACGTGCGCAATGGTCCAGTCGGTAAAGTGGCTGATCGCATTGAAACTTTTGATCGACAGCATCGGTCCCTCAAAAGTGGCCATACCATAGGCAGAAACTGCCACCACCATAAATTTAAGAACGGGGTCCTGCCGAACACGGTCCCATGCACCGCGAAGGGTCAGCAGGCCATTCAGCATACCACCCCACGATGGAGCAATCAGCATTATGGAGAATACCGTTCCCAACGACTGTACCCAATCGGGTAAAGAGGAGTATAATAAGTGGTGTGGACCCGCCCAGATATAAATGAAAATCAACGCCCAAAAGTGCACAATAGACAGCTTATAGGAATAAACTGGCCGGTTGGCCGCTTTGGGAAGGAAATAATACATCATTCCCAAATATGGGGTGGTCAGAAAGAATGCCACCGCATTGTGGCCATACCACCACTGTACCAGGGCATCCTGTACACCGGAGAATAACGTATAGCTGCCAAACATACTGTAAGGCAACTCAATGCTGCGGACAATGTGCAACACTGCTACAGTGACCCAGGTGGCGATATAAAACCAAATGGCAACATAAAGGTGGGATTCGCGGCGCTTAATGATGGTACCAAACATGTTGATCCCAAAAATTACCCATACCAGCGTGATCAGGATGTCTACCGGCCACGACAATTCGGCATATTCCGAACTGGTGGTAAGGCCCAATGGCAAGGAAACTGCCGCAATCAAAATGACAATCTGCCAACCCCAAAAGTGGATCCACGAAAGGGTGTCACTGAACATCCTGGCCTTGAGCAGCCTTTGCAGGGAATAATAAATACCCATAAACATACCATTACCTACAAATGCAAAAATAACAGCATTCGTGTGAAGGGGCCGTAGCCGTCCGAAGGAAAAATATGGTACTCCCCACTGACTCATATTCAGTGCCGGATATACCAGGTCGATTGCGATGATGACTCCGACCAACATTCCCACCACGGCAAAGATGAAGGACGCGACCCCGAAGGCCCGAACTATCTTGTTGTCGTATTGAAATTGTTCTGTTTTGCTCATATTATTAGAGAATTAAGTGTTATATTTTTTCTTCTTTTGTGGCTTTCGGCGCATCGTCAAACAGGATACGGACAGAGGGCGTATAGTCATCATCAAACTGGCCATCACGCGCGGCCCACAGGTATACCAGCAGGAAACCTGCCGCCAGCAGCAAACTCATCAAAATTAATAAAAGCATGATTTTCATGTCGCCTGATATGTTTGATTTAAAAACGATGCAATTTGCACACACAAGGAGATCGGGTTTGATGACTTGGATCAGGCAGGTGGGTGACTTTGGTCAGGGAGATGGGAAATATGAATTAAACAGAAAGTATCAGGCAGGAAGTGTGTTAGCCCCTTACAGTGAAGGAACAAGCTTTGGTTGGATGCAAAAAAAACTTATTGCCAATTGGCAGTTTCTTAACCGACATTACAGGAGATTTTAATTTTGTTTTTAAGATGTTGGTAATCAGTATTTTAATTTATTTTTTTTAAAGTAAGTCAAAAAAAATATTTCATACCCGGTTTTTGGTACGATTTTTTGAGAGGGAATGGACAAACACACTTTTAATCATTCATTAAGTTACCGATTGTATCGCGATGAGACTTATTTTCACAATCACATTAGTTGCTTTCCTTTTTTGTTCTGCCCATTCACTGCTTGCTCAAAATAAGGAATTCCCTAACGCCATATCTGCTAAACTCAATTTTCTGGATTACGGATTGTTCTTTAACCAGGAGCCACACCTCAGCCAGGGGTTCGAAATCGGGTATTTTCGCAACGTCTATAAATATGTTAACGTAGGCGTACCTGTTAAAATCGGACTTTCAAAATTACCCACCACTTTTACCAAAAACAGGATCACCTTCAGCGGTGATTTGGTAGCGCAGGTGAGTAACACTGGTACTTCTTCTAAATTCATTCCTTATGTCTTCGCCGGAGGTGGTATCGCTTCCGATGATCTGGCCGGCACGTATTTACAAGTGCCCATTGGAGCCGGAATCCAATATAAAGTCGGTAAATATGCATTGCTGACGGTACAAGGCGAATTTCGCAAATCATTAGAAGACAATAACCGTGATAATTTTCAGGCGAGTCTTGGGTTTGTTTATCTCCTGCACAAACCTGATCCTTCTGCCCTGGATGCAGATAATGATGGTACGCCCGATGCACTCGATAAATGTCCCACTGCTGCAGGACCGGCCACGGCCTTAGGTTGCCCGGATGCCGACAAAGATGGTGTAGCTGATTCCGAAGACCTCTGCCCCGATGCAGCTGGCCCATTAGAAACCAATGGTTGTCCGGATGCTGATAATGATAATTATCCTGATGCAGTGGATAAATGCCCCGATACTCCCGGTACTTTAAATGGTTGCCCCGATACAGATAAAGACGGTTTTGCCGACGCTGATGACGAATGCCCCACTGAACCGGGTCGCTGGGACGGTTGCCCTGATACCGATCTCGATGGTATCGCCGATAAGGACGACAAATGCCCAACAGAAGCTGGATCAGCCGAGAATATGGGCTGTCCGGAAAACATAGTAAAAGATGCTGATAATGATAGCTTTACAGATGATGCCGACCTGTGTCCTGATGTGGCCGGCACCTTAAATGGCTGCCCCGATACCGACGGCGATGGTATTGCCGATAAAGATGACAAATGCCCAACAGAAGCAGGTGTGGCTGCTGAAGGTGGCTGCCCGGTTAAAGTAGCATTAGACAGCGACAAAGATGGCATTCCTGATGCAGACGATTCCTGCCCGTTCATTGCCGGTACCGCCAAAGGCTGCCCCGATACGGATAATGATGGTGTTGCCGACAAAGATGATAAATGTCCAACAGTATCAGGGGCTGCGGCCAACAATGGCTGCCCTGAAGTAATGGACGCCGACGGCGACGGCTTTGTCGATAAAGATGACCTGTGCCCATTCCTCGCGGGTTCTGCCAAAGGTTGCCCGGATACCGACAAAGATGGCATTGCCGATAAAGACGACAAATGCCCGAATGAAGCCGGTGTGGCTTCCAATAAAGGCTGCCCTGAAGTAATGGACGCCGACGCTGATGGCTTCCCGGATGATAAAGATGAATGTCCTTATCAGGCAGGTGTGGCCAAAGGTTGCCCAGATGCCGACGGTGATGGCGTGGCCGACAAAGATGACCCTTGCCCCAACCAAAAAGGCACTTTAAATGGTTGCCCTGATACCGATGGCGATGGCCTGGCTGATAAAAATGATCCATGCCCCGATAAAAAAGGTACAGTGAATGGTTGCCCTGATACGGATAGCGATGGTATTGCTGATAAAGACGATCCATGCCCTGATAAACCAGGCGCCTACAATGGCTGTCCGGATACCGATAAAGATGGCACACCAGACAATGTGGATAAATGTCCAACTGAAGCAGGGCCTTTTGGTAATTCCGGTTGTCCGGAAAAAGCACCTGTTGCGGTAGTAATTGGTGATACCGATGGCGACGGCGTGAAAGACGATAAAGACAAATGCCCAAACACTGCTGGACCGGCATCAAACAACGGTTGTCCTGAAATCAGAAAGGAAACGAAAGAGCGCCTGGCATTTGCTATGCAGGCTGTCCAGTTTGAGACAGGAAAGGCTTCGCTGAAAGGCCCATCGTACGCTATCCTCGACGAAATCGTGGAAATCATGCGCCAATACCCCGATTATAAACTGTCTATCAGCGGGCATACCGATAATGTAGGGGATGATGATACTAACCTCCGCCTCAGTACTGGACGCGCCAAAGCATGCCAGGATTATTTCATATTCCGCGGTATTGCAGCAGCCCGCCTCCGTTTTGCAGGTTTTGGGGAAGCCCGCCCATTAGCCGATAATGACTCGGCTTCCGGCCGCGAAGTGAACCGACGGGTGGAATTCGAATTGACGCTGGATTAAATATGTAATGTGATCCAGGTATCCACTAAGTGAAATGGAACACGGATTTCACAGATTTGACACGGATTTTTTCGATTGTAGTAGTGTCGAACAAAAGTGATGTCGACATCACGATCAGAAAAATCTGTGCCTAATCCGTGAAATCCGTGTTCCATTTTATCAAAATATGTATCTAAAATATTGACGTGCTCTAAAATAACCTCTTGGATAAGGCTATTCAAAAAAAAAACAGTTTCAGTAACTGCCCGGCAGTCTTTTGATACGGGTGATTCGTTGTTTGGGAGGTGGCTTCCAATGCCTTTGTTCAGGTCCCAAACATCCACTTACTCTCCTTCAGACTTGACAAGTCTTCCGCTACTCCTCCCAAGCCGCCAGAAGTAGATGCCCGACGGCAAATCCCCTACCCAGGTAGTTGTTGGATTTCCTGCAAGTAGCTGTTGTTTTACCTCCCGGCCCTGTGCGTCGGTCAGGTAAAAACTACCCTTTCCGGAGACAAAAAGCCATTGATTCACTGGATTAGGCGCTATTTTCACTATTTCTTCCAGAGTTTCATTGGTACTGCTCACCCAGCCCACCGTCAGGGTTTGTATGCTGCTGCAACCATTGTTATCCGTGAGGAAGGCCGTATAGTCACCGGGCAGCACATTCTGGATAGAAAGTCCGGTGCTGCCATTGCTTCTATAAAAAGCCCGCCTCCACTTACCCTGGGGTTAAGATAATCAAACAAGAAGACCGCATACCGGGCATTGCCGTCGCGTACCGTAAACCCGTCCAAAACGGTGAGGCTGTCCGGATGATCCATATATACCACCGTATAAGCATTGTCGGATATGTCACCGGCAATACCTGTATCGCCACTCAAAACGGTGGGGTAAAGGGTCCAGTTGCGTTGTCCCAGGGCAGTCTCGGTACCAGTAAAACCGCCCTACATCCTTACGCCGCTTTTCATCGAAAAAGAAATGTCCCGATCTGTAGCCGCAGGCCGGTAAGTGCCTTGAGCCACCCAGATCGTATCGCCTTCGGTGGACTGCTGGAGTGCCGATTGCAGATCGGTATAGGCATGGAGCCAAGAAGTACCGTTGTTTTGACCCGGTGCAGTGGCGTGTACGTAGATGCGCGTTTGCCCAAAAGTAAAAACCGGAATAAGAAGTAGAAGCAAAGTGAGTTGTTTTATGTGATGGATTAATAATGTGAATGAAGAAAATCCGGGGCAGCCCTGAGTGCTGCCCCGGAAAAATTGAAATAAGAAACGGTGGCGAAATAACTACTGTTTTATCAGCAGACCCTGGGTAATCGAACCGGAGTCGGTTTTTACCCGCCATTGGTAAGTACCCGCAGGCCAGTTGGCGGCTTCAGGTACCTGGTAAGACGGGCTTCCTGCCTGCAAATTTTGCCGGTAATCAACCATTGGCCTTCCCAAAATATCGAATACCTGAATATTTCCCATATCTGCTTTTTCAATAGAAATATCCAGATAAAGTCCACCTAATTCCAGGGTTGTAATATCAGAATCCTCATTGGATTTCAGAAAATAATTGGACCCATTGACCCCTCCTGATAACGGTTGCCCAGGACAGGCATCTGTACGGGCAGCATTTAAGTGGGTAATTCCACCAGACTCTTTTACCATTTACATACTTAAATTCAATGCAGAATACCTTAGTTTGAAACAACCATTATTATAGGCCGCTGGATCCAGATTGCCAAAATATCCAACTCTTAGGCTCACTTGCGAGATGATTCTTCGACACGTAGGTTGTACGCTGCAACAATTGGCACAGTTAGCGGGTTTAGCAATATTTCTTATCTGTACAAAGAATAACTTAGCAGCATCTCCTGGACAGGGAATATTATAAGAAGGTGGGTTTATACATTGCTGTGCAGATACTTGCATTCCTGCCATGCAAAACAGCACGATGTAAAATAAAAACTTGCTCCCCCCTTGCTTTTCGGAATAAAAAATCAAAATGTGTTCTGAAACAATGGAAAGACCAAATATTTTTTTGAGTAATTATGAATGATTGCTTTAAAATGAAAAAATGTGTATAATACCTTAAATTGTTTTAGAAAGACAATAATAGATTGTAAGCCCAGTGCAGTGGCACAGGAAAGTCGTTTTTTTCTTTTCAGTGATTTTCGTGTTCGATATCGCTTCAGATACCATGAAATATCAATAAAAAAGCTAACATCGCAAGATCGTCGGAACAAATAAGGCGGTAAGAAAGAATGCCTTGCTTTCCCGGTTCGGGGGATTAAAACAACCGGTGGAACAATGATAAAATCAATGTAGGTACTATGCGGAGCAATTGTAATATATTTATTTAAAGCCGGATGTATTTTGGGGAATTATTTAATAAATTGTTCCTGATAGTTATTGCTGTTGCTCGGCGGCTCCCACAGCAATAAGTCTGGTGGCAAGAAAGCCATCTCTGGCTATCTGAAATGACGCTCTTTTATTCGATATTTAAAACAGTTTGTTACCGGGATATATGGGAAAAAGAAATTACCACCATACCTTTGCCCCCATGAGTTTAGACCTAAAAAAAGTGCCGTCTCCTTGCTTTGTATTGGATGCGGCACGACTGCGATCCAACCTGCAGTTGATAGACCGGGTGCAAAAAGAAGCCGGTGTATCCGTTATTCTGGCGTTTAAAGGATTTGCCATGTGGAGTGCTTTCCCATTAGTGCGGGAATACCTGCCGGGAGCCACCGCCTCCTCTTTAAATGAAGCGCGGTTGTGTTTTGAAGAAATGGGGGTAAAAGCCCATACCTATTCCGTGGCCTATCTTCCGGGCGAATTTTCCCGGATCATGAAATATTCCAGCCACATTACTTTTAATTCTCTCAGCCAGTTTCGCCGGTTTAAAAGCAGGGTACAACGGCATCCGGAACATATCAGCATGGGCATTCGGGTGAATCCAGAGTGGTCGCCTGTGGAGACAGCGTTGTACAATCCCGCTGATCCGGTTTCGCGACTGGGCCAAACGGAGGAAAATTTCAAAAAAGGCCTGCCAGATGGCGTGGAAGGACTTCACTTCCATGTCCTGTGTGAGAGTTCCAGCCACGATCTTGAAAAAGTATTGGGCTATTTTGAAAGCAAATTTGGCCATTTTTTACCCCAGCTCAAATGGGTAAATTTCGGCGGTGGTCACCTCATGACCCGTAAAGGCTACGATGTGGATCACCTGATCAGTGTACTGAAGGCATTCAAAAAGCGATATCCTAACCTCCAGGTGATCATGGAACCTGGAAGCGCTGTCGCCTGGGACACCGGTGTGTTGGTGGGAACGGTGGTGGATATCATCAAAAATCATGGCGTGCGGACGGCCGTTCTGGACCTGTCTTTCACCGCTCACATGCCCGATACCCTCGAAATGCCATACCGGCCACGGGTACGCGGTGCCTCATCGGAGCCTTCCCCAAGTGATAAAAATCGCTACCGTTTAGGTGGCGTGAGTTGCCTGAGCGGCGATTTTATGGAAGAATATGCTTTCCCGGAACCTTTAAAAATAGGACAAAAACTCATTTTTGAAGACATGATTCATTATACAATGGTAAAAACAACCACGTTTAATGGGGTTACGCATCCTTCCATCGCTATCCTCCAGGAAAACGGTGAACTCAAGGTCGTTCGTAAATTCGGCTACAAGGATTATAAAAACCGGTTGAGCTAGTGCCGGTTAGTACACTGCAAAAAATTCTCAAAAAAGCACATCTTTTCAAAAATGATGTGCTTTTTTGTACTGGTTTACAAAAACCGGAGCGGATACTGTCCAAGCCCGGCCGACGTATTCTGGTGTATCATGGTTTAGATAAAAAAGGAGACCAAACGCTGAATGGCCGGTTTGTCAGTGCTGCCAAATTTGATGCACAGATCCGCTTTTTGTCTCAAAATACACCAATTGTTTCCCTCGATGATTATTTTTCAAAGCAGTTTGACCCACAACAATTTACCGTCGCTATCACTTTCGACGACGGGCACCAGACCAATTTGCGGTACGCATTGCCGGTCCTGGAAAAATATACAGCACCTGCCACTTTTTTTCTGACTGCTGCTGCCGGCCGTGGTGCCGATTGGTTATGGATGGATTTTTTAGATGTGGCCACCCGAATTGGACCTCCCAAAATAGAAATTGACAACACTGTTTTTTACAAAAAGCGGTGGCGGCATACCCAATTTTTTGTGGATGAAAACGGGCGAAAATTAGTTGATTGGGCGCGGTATACGCCTTTTTCTTTTGTGCAAAAAATGGAAAATGCCTTTTTAGAAGCAGGTGCCTGGGATAGCGCAGCGCGCATGTCGGAATACTGGGCGTTGCTGTCGCCGCCGGAAATGCGCGAATTAGCGGACTCCCCGTACGCCACTATTGGTGCGCATGGACATACGCACCAGGATCTGGCGTTTATATCCCACGAGGAAGCCTGTATGGAGTTGCGCAACTGTAAAGCGACCCTGGAAAAAATCAGCGGCAGAACAATACAAGCCCTGGCCTATCCATTCGGGGCATATACGCGCTCTTTGATCGATTATGCTGAAACCATTGGGTTTACACAGCAATTGGCAGTAGATTTTCTTTTTTCCGAAGACCATACCGACCAGCGCCTGCGGGAACGGTTGGTTATTAATCCGTACATTTCTGCCCCCAATCAATGGGTGGCAATAAAAAATGGCAGGTATTAAAGTCATGGAACGGTACGAATACAAGCGCATAACGCCGGATAATCTTAGTGATGTCGTTTTTTTGGTGAAAAAGATAGCCCAAAAAAGACTTTCTGTAGCGTATTACCAAAAAAAATACAATACGCCGCGGTCCGGTGGGCAATATAGCGGTTGGCTGGCTTATGAAAAAAGTAGCGGACAAGTAGTGTCGGTGGCCGCCGCCTTACCTTTATATGGCATACTTCCCGACGGGCAAAAGGTACCTGTCACCCAAATGATAGAGACCTTTACTTTGCCGGAACACCGGGGCAAAGGATTGATGACATTTTTGGTGAAAAAAATACTGGAGGAACATGAAAATGCCGGGACCCGCCTGTTCTTTGGACTGCTCAACCAGAATAATGTACATGGTTTTGTGCGAAAACTGGGTTTTACCCATACAGGAACCATGGAATACTTCAGACTGAAAATCAATACTTTCCCTCTGGAAGCGTTGTGCCGCAGGTGCAGGATTCCGGGAGTGTTCCGTTGGTGGGCCCGAAAAACGACAAACCGGTATTTAGCACCCAAAGGATTTGTTTTGAAAAATTCAACGCAGGAGGAAGGCTATGCCGGTGTTTTACATGATGCGCCGTTTTTTGCCTATAAATCATTTACGTTGAACAACTTATATCGTTTTGATGGCATTGATACCTGGCTCAAATTGGAGTCAGGATTGCTGGTAGGGGATGTCTCACTTCCGGAAAATTACCCAGATTTTCAATTCGATCAATGGCTGTCCACACTCCGAAAAATAGCGCGCCATACAGGTTTACGGCAAATCATTTTTCAGGCGCATCCGGATACACGGCTGGGGCAAAAGTTGTCCGCAAGATTCCAGGCCCATCCGTCGTGGTCGGTTTGTTGTTTGGCGGGGGATGCCGCTATGGAGCCAGTTTTAGCCCAAATGAGGTTTTGCTATGGTGATTTTGAGACGTTTTAGGATATCTTTATAAGCCAAGTAATTCCTGGGCTTTTTCAAATGCCATTTCCGGCGAAACCCTGGCTAAACACCGGTTATCTCCCCACATACAGTCTGCCAAATGGCAGTCGCCGCAAGGCAAATCCGCCGAAGTAAATCCGAAGGATTTTTCGCCAAGGGGAACCCCCCAATAACTGGGCGATGCACCCAAAAAACCGATGGTCGGCACATGATTGATCCAACTGGCATGCAACAAGCCACCATCATCCGACAAAGTAAGGTTTGCCCGCCTTACGATATTGAATGCCTCCAGGATAGTGGTTTTGCCCACTAAATTGATGCAATTATTGCCTAATGCGCTTGCTAATTGGTCGGCGCGATCTTGTAAAGACGGAAGACCAATTACAAGGAATTTGACGCTGTGTCCAACCTTTTTGAGCCATATCCGGGCAAATTGCAGGTATTTGTCAATACCCCATTGCCGGGTACTGTAGAGTCCGCAGGGATTCAATATCACCAATCTGTCGCGGCCATTCCATCCCAATTCACGCAATTTTTCCAGGCCTGAAGTATCATCATGCAGCGCGATTTTTTTACCGGTAACCGTTTGTCCAATTCCAAGGGCATTGACCGTATTCTGGTACCGGTGTACGACATGAATTTTGGAAAAACGATCGAATTGTGTCCAGGCCGCTGGAAAAAGTACCTGCCGTACTGTTCTGGAAAAAATATTGTTTTGAAGGTCAATGACAGCATCAAAGCGTTCCATCAACAATTGTGGACAAATTCCCAGCACATCAAAACCCATTTTCCATCCTCCACGGGCATGGTTCAACGCATGAATTTTGTCGAAAACCGGCATGTTTCGGGGCAAATCCGCATATTGTTCGCATACCAGCAAATGCATTTCGCCATCTGGCAGAAATTCTTTCAAATGCTGGGCTGCCGGCATAGCTGCCTGCAAATCCCCAAAAGCATGCAGGCGGATCAACAATATTTTTTTAGGCAAATGCGCTTTACGCCATGGATGTGCCAAAATTATCTCCGATTCCGGAAACTTACGTTGTGCGGGCAGGTTCATGTTTTTTTCAGGCACGCCACAGGTTTTAATAAAGTTTTTTGGCCCACAGCCTTTCTGTCGCGGGCCAAAAAATTGGAGTTGTGGGGGGGGGGGGGGGGGGGGGGCCCCCCCCCCCCCCCCCCCCCCCCCACAACTCTATTATTTAAAAATAAAATACATTAACACCATTAGCGCGATAGTGGAAATGGCTACAATCAGCAGAAATTTTCTGTTATCCTCAACGTCGTGGGTATTTTGCTTCTGTTTCGTGAATTTACGCTTTGACATAATGCTGAATTATTTAGGTGATGAAAAGTGGAAAGAACTGTTCCAAAAATACGGCTGCAAAGTATCAGCAATAATCATATCAGCAAAATTTTTTTCACTGATATTTCTCACCTCCAGCTTCTTCACTTATCATACCCAATTTCCCCCCGCCAATAACCCCGAAACCAGAAACGCCGAAACCCAGAAACCTGTAACTCTTTAATCTATTCCCACTCGATCGTTGCAGGCGGCTTGGTTGAAATATCATAAACCACCCGGTTAATGCCCCTTACCTGATTAATTATGGTAGTAGACACATCTGCGAGGAAATCGTAGGGTAGCCGGCTCCATTCAGCGGTCATGCCATCTGTGGAATCAACAGCCCGGAGCGCTACTGTTTGTTCGTAGGTGCGTTCATCGCCCATTACACCTACCGTCTGGATCGGTAAGAGTATCGTTCCTGCCTGCCAAACATCATTATAAAGGCCATATTCACGCAATTTGCTGGTGTAAATGGCATCTGCTTCTTGTAATAACCGTACTTTTTCCGGGGTGATATCCCCCAAAATTCGAATGCCAAGACCTGGCCCCGGAAAGGGATGTCGACTCAGAATAGTATCGGTGATACCCAATTCGCGACCCACGCGGCGCACTTCATCCTTGAACAGCATACGCAGCGGTTCAACAATTTTTAATTTCAATTTATCAGGTAAACCGCCCACATTGTGGTGGCTTTTGATCGTGACTGATGGCCCGTGTACACTGATCGATTCAATCACATCCGGATAGATAGTGCCTTGTCCGAGGTAAGTGGCTTCGGGGTGCGCATGTGCCTCATCTTCAAAGACTTCGATAAAGAGACGGCCTATCGTTTTGCGCTTTTCTTCCGGGTCCTTCTGGCCTTCCAGGGCCGACCAAAATCGGTTTTTGGCATCAACCCCTTTAATGTTCAGGCCCATTCCTTTATAGGAAGTGAGCACATCTTCAAATTCATCTTTACGCAACAAGCCATTGTCAACAAAAAAGCAAAACAGCTGCTTGCCGATGGCCCGGTGGAGCAGGGTAGCAGCAACAGTGCTGTCTACTCCTCCTGAAAGGGCCATAATCACATGCTCATCGCCGATCTGTTGGCGGAGTGATTCAACGGTCTCCTCCACGAAGTGGGCTGGTGTCCAGTCTCCGGTACATCCACAGATGCCCAAAACAAAGTTTTTCAGCATCTGAAAGCCTTCCACGCTGTGGTATACTTCCGGATGAAACTGAATACAGTAGGCAGGCTGATCAAACATTCCAGCCTTGGCCCGGAAAGCGGCAACAGGAATGTTTTCGGTATGCGCAAGAATTTCAAACTGGTCCGGCAATCGCAAAATAGTATCAGCGTGGCTCATCCAAACCTGTGAATGGGCACTGATGCCTTTGAAAAAGGGATCGTCAGGGGCATTCTGTTCGATAAACGCTTTGCCATATTCGCGTTTTTCAGATTGACCGACTTCACCACCAAAAAAATCAGCAGTGAGTTGGGCACCATAACAAATACCCAAAACGGGTTTTTTGCCGAAAAATCGCAGCAGGTCGAGCCGTAAAGCATCGGGCTGGCGAACAGAGAACGGGCTCCCTGATAAAATTACCCCCTGAATATCGTCATCAGGTTCAGGTGCCTTGTTGAAAGGAACAATTTCACAATAGACGTTCATTTCGCGTACACGGCGCGCAATTAACTGGGTGTATTGTGATCCAAAATCGAGAATAAGTATTTTTTGCACAGCACAAAGGTAAACAGACTTCTTATAAGTACTTTTGTCCTTTAAATTAAAACCTGTGGCAAAAGAAAAAAAACAGAAGCATTTTCTCCACCACCCTGTTTATCCGGGCGGTGACAAAGCATTAACCAAATTCATTTACGATAATCTCCGTTATCCTGAACAGGCAGTAGCCATCCGGGCACATGGAGTGGTGATGGTCGAGTACGATATTGACAAGAATGGCAAAGTTGTGGCAACAAGGGTACTTCAAAGTGTAGGACACGGTTGTGATGAAGAGGCCTGTCGGGTCGTCAGGCTGCTGAAATATGATGTCGGCAAAAATCGGGGTATGCACGTGGTATTTCACCAAAAAGCAAAAATTCAGTTTAACCCGCCTGTCGTCGCTCCGGTCGTTTCTCAAACCCAGGAAATGCAGGTGCAATACACCATTACGATCACCACCACCACGCCCGTTCCGGTGAAACCCGAAGAGCCGGCAAAACCAGGGGAAACGTATGAATATACAATTAATATATAACGTGAATTTGCAGGTCGATAGAGGAACACCGAATATCGAACACCGAAGTAACGTAGTGTGCACCCATTCTTGACTAAAATCAAGTAAAAGCCTGAAATAGTCCCCTTTTAGGCCTACTCTACGCTACTTCGGCGTTCGATATTCGGTGTTCGATATTCCTCTATGAAAAATGTGAGGAATGGTTACTTCTATCCACCTAATACATTGAATCGCAAAGTAATGACCTCCATTACTACGATTCCAAAACCCACTCACTGCTCCAATATACAGTCCACATCACGCTCCACTCTAAAAAACGCATAACGCATAACTCATAAAAAAAAATGTTTCTCCTCGGTATCAGGCATCATGGAACAGGTTCTGCGCGACGCGTTTTCGAGCGCCTCGAAGAACTGCGCCCGGATATTGTGCTGGTGGAAGGGCCACCCGAATTTGACACCTTGCTGAAATGGGTCAAGCCAGGCGAGTTAGAGCCTCCTGTAGCCATGCTCGGTTACAACCTGGCCAATCCGCAGCAGGCAACATTTTACCCATTTGCGGAATATTCTCCCGAATGGCAGGCTATTCAGTACGCAAATGCCCGCCAGATTCCGGTGCGCATGACCGATTTGCCGTTACGGTTTACTTTTGAACAGGCAGGGCAGGACAACGACAGGGTAGCCGTTGATAAAGATCCAATGTTGTACCTGGCTGAATTGGATGGGTATGATAACAGTGAACACTGGTGGGAACGAAAATTTGAAATACACGCTGGAACAGCCACTGCAGCAGAACATTTCGAGGCCGTATTACTCGCAATGACCACTCTTCGGGAAGCCGGTATTCCGTCTTCGCTGGAAAAAGAAAATATTGTCCGGGAAGCCTGGATGCGGCAAATGATGCGGGATACACAACGGGAGATGTATCACACCATAGTAGTAGTATGTGGCGCATGGCATACCCCCGCGTTGGTCGATTTGAAAGGCACAGAAAAGTCAGATAAAGCACTGCTCAAACAATTGCCCAAGACAAAAATAAATATTGGTGCCACCTGGGTACCCTGGACCAATGAACGACTCGGTATGCAAAGTGGTTACGGGGCCGGTATTGCAGCGCCGGGATGGTCGGAGCACCGCTGGCGGTTTCCTGAATCCACAGGAATGTATTGGCTTTCTGCGGTGGCGCGGCTGTTTCGCCACAAATTAATGGATATTTCCACTGCCCACGTCATGGAGGCACAACGGTTGGCGCATACTTTAGCCGCGCTGCGGTCATTGCCGGTGGCCGGATTGGAGGAATACAACGAGGCCACGTCGACAGTGATGTGTATGGGTGACAGTATTCTGCTGGATTGGGTAAAACGTGATCTGGTAGTCGGACATGGTATTGGAAAAGTGCCGGATAAACTTCCGTTATTGCCTTTACAGGCTGATTTTGAGGCTAATATCAAAAAAATGCGCCTCAAAATAGACCCCGAACCAAAGGAATTACGCCTCGATCTCCGGGAAGCCAATGACCTGCCCAAAAGTATTTTCCTGCACCAGGTTCGGGCATTGAATATCCGGTGGGGCGATTGTACCACCAATGAGCGGTCCAAAGGCACCTTTCGGGAAATATGGACCCTCGAATGGGCACCTGAAATGATGGTCGATATCATTGCCAAAGGCCCTTGGGGAAATACAATACAAGAAGCCGCCACCGCATGGCTCACTGATCGCGCCCGAAAAGCAACGACCATCAGCGAACTCACGGCTTTGATTGACCATGCATTTCCAGGAGAATTGTTCGGTGTCACCAATTTTATCTTGCAACGACTCGATGAAATGGCCGCCTTATCCACCGATGTTCCGGATCTTATGATGGCTGTACAACCTTTCATGCGCGCAATGCGCTATGGAAATGTTAGAAAAACAGACAAAACAGCCATTGAAAACTTGCTTTCGGGCATTATCGTGCGGGTTTGTGCGGGCTTGCCATTGGCTGGTTATCAATTGGATGAAGACGCCGCTCAAAAGTTATTTAACCTCATCAATCTTACCCATGCCGCATTAAAAAACCTCGAAAATGTAGATTGGTACAGCCAGTGGTGTTATGCATTGCGCCAGTTGGACGATAAAAGCAACCCATTGGTGGTGGGCTGCGCCTCCCGATTGCTGTTTGAAGCAGGCGAAACGGACGAATATGAAACCGCCGGAAGGTTCAGCCGGGCATTGTCGGCTGGTTATGATCCGTTGTACGCAGCATCCTGGATTGAAGGTTTTTTAAAGGGGGCCGGCGTGGCATTGATTTATGACAAAACGCTCTGGAATATTTTGTTCCAATGGACTGAAACGTTACCGGAAGAGCAATTCATGCCGCTTTTGCCTATTCTCCGGCGTACTTTTTCCCAGTTCGAGCCTGCTGACCGCCGAAGAATAGGGGAGAAGGCAAAATTGGGGAAAATGGAAGACTTTGAAACGGACCAGGAAAAATGGGTAAACCCGGGAGCATCGCCTGAATTTGATGAACAGTTCGCCAGCAAGGCAGTGGCAGCAGTTGTTGTGTTATTGGGAAGAAAAAGTTGATGTGACCGGTGTATTTTGATACTGACTAGATTTTTGAATATGAAGTATTTTCTTTTGCCGCTATTGGTTGTGTTGTTGGGGTTTTGGCCTGAAGGCTTTTCAGACGACGAGATGACTATTTCACTCCGGTGGTCTGAATCCTACCCGGATGATTCGTGGCAACGGTTCCGGACTGGTATGATTTGGGGAATGTCATTACTGGGTGCTGACATGTCGCATGGTGCCTTTGACCTGGCTTGCAGGAAAGAAGAAAACGGTATTTATGTGTTAAATTTGAACCAGTTCGGGTTTTCAGAATCGGCCCAAAAACCGATTGCAATCATACTCGACTCTTTAAAAAAAACGGAAGAATACCGCTTAATGTGTGGTATTGATGCCGGCCGTTTTTTGGTATTGATGCTTCACGTGCCCCATCATTATTATGCTGTATCCGGCGCTGCTCCTACCCTTGATGGTTTTAAAAAAATGCATGGATTTGATACGATACAACCAAAAATATTCCCTGTAGTGCACTCTTCTATTGCGAATGGGAATCGATTACTGACTTATCGGACCGGGAAAATGATGTCGGATTTTGCGTTTATTGCAGAGGAAGGCAGTGGAAGAGTGGAATTTGATAATTTTAAAACTACCGCATATGAAGTAATCGATGTGATGGCGAACGGCCAATTGCGGTTTGCCATTTACGATCATTTGGGCAACCTGGAAGCAGCTACTCCCATTGCAATGGGGGAGGCTGGGAAACCAGGGAAATGTATGTGGTGCCACGAGTCGGTATTTCAACCCCTGTATTCCTCGACACATCATGTTACTCCATTTGCAAGTCCTGTTGCATTTTCTGAAGAGATAAGGGCACTCAATGTCCGTTTGCGCAGTTTTCAAAGATCCCTGCAATCGGATGTGCTTTTTGACAACTCAAATGACCATACCCAACATGAATTGTTATACATCACGTTTATGGAGCCTTCTGAAATGCGGCTGGCCTGGGAATGGGGAATATCCGTCGATGCGGTCAGAAAACGACTTTCTAATTTGCCTACCCATATTCATCATGAATTTCCCTGGTTGGGCAATCTGTACCACCGGGAGGATATCAGGCATTTTGCACCTTTTCAAAGTGTTCGGGTGTCTCAAAGCGTTCGGGAGCCAAGCACTTTTGAACCTGACCTTTTGGACAAACCAATAAATAATTAATTACCTTGCAGCCTATAGGTGATCTTTACTATTGAAAAAGATCATTCTAACAAAAATTCTTAATAATGCGTTTCCCTTCCCTCGCAGGCATCACAGATGCCTTTTTGTCTGCAAGCCGCAGGTTTCCTGTTCCGATGCTGATCGCAATAGCGGGTACCATCTGCTGGATGACCTATATTGAGATAGAAAGTAACTACGATCGCAACAGTTTGAAGTGGTTATTGAAGTGCTGGATGGTGAGCCACCTCGGTCTTGCATTAACCATTGCGCTGACTTCCTTTTCTGAAACCCGCTTCTGGTCCGATTGGCGAAAATGGGCACTACTTGGCGGCGGAATAGCAGTTCTGGGGTTGTACTACCTGACCATTAACCTGGATTATTTCGAAGTTGTTGGGATATGGCGGTATTTTGGCCTGTTGGCAATCGTACACCTGTTGGTAGCGTTCAGTCCGTACCTGAACCGGCTTTCAGTCTCCGATTTCTGGTCGTTTAATGCACGGATTCTGGGGAACTTTTTGGCAGGAGCATTTTATACCATGATTTTGTGGGCAGGGTTGTCCGGTGCTGTACTTGGTGTTAACGAGCTGTTTGAGTTGAATATTAAAAGTAAAATTTACATGCAGCTCTTTTCGCTGTTGGCGGGTATATTTAACACTGCGTGGTTTTTGTACCATTTCCCTAAAACGTATGAATTTTCGAAGGAAGGCGGAACTGTGTTTGAGACATTGTGCAAGTTTATCCTGATCCCCATTTCGGTGTTGTATCTCCTGATTTTATACGCTTACACCGGCAAAATTTTGCTCCAGTGGAGTTTGCCGGTGGGGTGGGTGTCTTCTTTAGTAATTGGATTCGCAGCGTTCGGCATTTTTACCTGGCTGCTCAATTATATGCTCTCCCGCCAGCTCAAAACCTGGCCATTCTATCCGTATAAACGCTGGTTTTTGGCTATTTTGTTACCGATGATCTTGTTGTTATTTGTGGCCATCGGGCGGAGAATCAGCGATTACGGCGTTACCAAAGAGCGGTATATTGTGGCGCACGTGGGGTTGTGGTTGCTCTCCTGTGCGGTGTATTTTATCCTTTCCCAAAAAGACAATATCAAATTTGTCCCCATATCGCTGGCCGGGTTTATTTTGGTGGCATTATATGGCCCATTGAATATGTTCCGGGTAGGCGAACGTAGTCAAACCCACGTTTTAGAAGTCTTACTGGAGAAAAATGGTCTTTGGGAAAACGGTTTGGCAAAACCTGCTGCCAGCATGGAAGCTACGGAAGATTATGCGCGAATGCAAGATGTATTGCAATATTTGACCAGCAGAAAAGGTCTTGGTACAGAAAAACCACAATGGCTGTCAAACATGCCAGATTCCCTTTGGGAGCCCGATTCATGGAATAATGCAAGTAATATTATTCAATGGTTGAAAGTGGAAGACAAGGCCATTTCCGGTATCAATGAAGCATATACTGTATCAGGGAGTGGTAACAACGATTTGACAATTCCGGATGGGTATACCTCGCTGTTTGATATCGAATTGTACGGCAGAGGGAGAAGAGTGGACCAAAAAGGAAAATATTTTGAACTGGATACTAATGGCATTTCGCTTTTCCTTAGACAATTGGAGCCGGATGGAACCCGCACCGTACTTGACACTTATTATCTTGGTAGTCTTTCTAAAGAATGGACTTCAGGCAAGAATTACCTAGAACTCCGCCCCAGTACCACCTGCAAGGTCTCGGGCCGAAAAACGGATGCGTTATTGCTGGTTGAAAGTGCCACATTAAGCATTGAACATAAAATGCCAAGGTTAAATTATCTAAGAGGAAAAATCCTGCTGAAACTCAAATAAATCCGGAATTAACCGTCGTTCATCAACAAAAACATGCACCTGTCGATTTTTTTTGGCCCCCACGGCTTTATGGTGCAACTTTGATTTCGAATGTCTGTCATTTTCATACGCACATCTAAATTGAAGTTAAGTTATGAAAACAAAACTAAAACTAGTTCTGCTTTGCTTCGTGCTCTGCAACTTTTCACTTTTCGCCCAACAAAAAAAGCAAGGGGATGAACCCAAGGTTACGATTACTAAAAAAATAACGGAACCCGATGGAACTTCGGTCACCGAAACTATTGTAAAAAAAGGGCAGGCTGCCCGCGATTTTAATATCGATGCCTATATCAAAGACAACAGGGGAGATAATACCGACCTGGATATTCGGTCGGAGGGTGGCGATGAAGAACGGCACATCACCATCCTGGGTAGAGAAGGCCCTAAAAGCATGCGCGCCAAATCCATCGAAGGGGAGGTGGTCAGGGAAGTGGAGCGTACTGTCGATTGGGTATCTGATCAGTTACATACCATAAGTGAGTCTACCAGCAATTATTCCGCAAAGGCATTTCTTGGCGTGGAGGAAGATTCTGATGAAAAGGAGGATGAAGAAGGACTGGTAGTGGAGGTGGTTCGTAATTCAGCGGCAGATTTGGCTGGAATTCGAACTAATGACTTGATTATCAGTCTTAATAATGTAAAAGTAAATCAGTGGAGCGATTTGACAAAATTTATGCAGACTGCCCAAAAAGGAGATGTTGTTAAAGTAACTTATCGCCGAAACGGTATAGAAACTACCACCAATGCCACGCTTATCTCCCGGGCCGATGTCAAACCGGTGGATTGTGCGCAGGAAAAACCACGTGGATTTCTGGGAATAAGCAATTCCAATGACGATGAGGACAATACAAAAGGGGTAAAAATATCTGTTGTGAAAAAATCTGCCGCTGATAAAGCCGGATTAAAAGATGGCGATATTATTCTCCAGCTGGACGATACCCCAATCAATGATTTTGAAGACATTGAAGACTTTATGGAATACATTCATCCCGATGATAAAATAAAAGTGAATTATCAACGCGATGGAAAAATCAATACGATAGAAGTATCTGCCGGTAAAGAGCACTCCTGGGACTGGGGGCAGGTCGATTGGAAAGAAAATGATATTAATAT